>JACMKT010000159.1 GCA_014380005.1 Rhodospirillales bacterium | reverse complement strand
TGACCGGTTCCGTCGCCGAACCACCGAATTTCTGTCCATAACTGAATTCGTGGACACATCCACCACCACCAACGCCGATCAAGCCGTCAGCATCCCTTGCGACAAGTCGGGTGAACAGGCGGCCCACGCCGGAGGGATACCGTTGAGGCGAACGATCAGCTTCCGCATGCAGGCGGTCAGGGCGACCTTGGGTGGCTTGCCGCGCGCCACCAAGCGAGCGTAGAAGTCAGCAATGACTCCAGGCGTACGGGTGGCCTCCACCAATGTCGCCATGTAGAGGGCGTGACGAGCGTCGGCCCGACCTCCAATGATTCGGCGCAACCCGTGATGCTGGCCGCTATCCTGGTCGAAGGGCGCGACGCCGAGTAACGCGGCGATCTTGGCGTTGCTGGTATGCCCCAGTTCGGGAATGCAGACCGCCAAGGTGAGTGCCGTGACCGGCCCGATTCCCGAAGCGGAAGTCAGCGTCGTAACGGTGCGGTCCACGGCTTCATTGGCTTTCCGCTTTTCGGCGATGAGCGTTTCCAATTCCGTAATGGCCGCACCCAGCGCATCGACCGCATGGCGGAAGGCCGTCTTGGCGGCCTCGGGAGCCATCCTCATCGCCTTCCGAAGATCGGCATGCTTGTCCACCATGCGCCGCCGGGCGTGGACCAAGCCAACCAACTCCTCGCGGGCCGGGTCCGGCGTGACCGGGAGCCAATCGCCGCTCATCGTGGCGGTGAATTCGGCAATCACGGCGGCATCGAGGCGATCGTTCTTGGCCAACCGGCCCTTTGCCTTGGCGAAGTAACGAACCCGCGCCGGATTGAACACATGAACCGTCAATCCGGCCTCGCATAACAAATCGCGAATCGCCCGCTCATATCCGCCGCTGGCCTCCATGCCGGCGCGGTCGACGCCATGGGCAACGATCCATTCGCGCAGGCTCCGACGCCCATCCAGGCTATTTTCGACCCGAATCGTCTCACCCGACGGAAAAATGGCCGCATCAAGGCCCTGCTTACCGCAATCGATCCCCACCGTCCCCAATGACCGTGTCATCCTCTGATTCCTTCCTTGTGGTGCGGGCTCGAACCCGCTCAACCGTTCGGACTTCAAGGAAGGTTGGACGCCCTTTTGCTACTTCACGGCCTTCTGGCCCTGGGGGGAAACAGGGTCGCCCAACCCGGACAGGCTCCGTGGCCTCGGGGCCGTCCGGGTCTTAATGTGGCGTTGGCTCAAGACACAAGGGAGTGACTATGCGGCGTGCAGGTGGACGTTCGGGCCGCGCCTTATTCCGGCTCCGACAATGGTGCGCTGCACCAGCAGCCGCGACCGGTCGCTGGGGTTTCCCACAATTCCTGTGGATAAGTGTGTGAAGAACCTCGGGGTATCCCCTGGCGGGGGCGGAAACCCTTTGTCTTGTGGGGTCTGCCTGATTCCTGGGCATCCCTTGCTTTCCGTTGTCGGCACTGGTTCCGACCTTTGCCGCTGGTCTAGACGGTATGCAAGTCGTCTCCTGTGAATAACTGTGAAACACCAGTCGTCGCCGGCCATGACTTGTGTCTTCAAATGGTAACCCAATGGCGCAAGGCTTAGCGAAGGGCTAGACTTCCGGGAGTGGCAATGAGAACGCAACCCTACGGTTTCCTATGCGGGCCGGTGGTAGCGTAAGCGTGGCTATGGTAATGGTCATTCGGGGCGGTCAATATGGCGAGGGCGGGGGCTGATGGACCCGGTTGAGGAGACGAATTGCAGCTTGGAGATCCTGCTGGCCGAGGATAATGCCGTCGGCCGCAAAGTGATCGAGACCGTGCTGACCCGCAAAGGGCACCGGGTCACCTGTGCCGCCGATGGCCGTCAAGCGCTGGAACAGGCGTCCGCCAAGCTGTTCGACGTGGTGCTGATGGATATGCGCATGCCGGTCATGGACGGGTTGGAAGCCACCCGCGCCATTCGCCAACTGGCTGTGCCCCATGGCAATGTGCCTATCGTCGCCCTGACAGCCAATGAATTCGACGACGAAGCGGAAGCCTGCTTCGCGGCGGGAATGAACGAGTTCCTGTCCAAATCGGGTAATCTGGACCATCTTGCCAGTGTGCTGGTGCGTCTGGGCAAGCGCGGCGCCCCGCCGCCGCCGCCGCCCGCCGCCATTCTCGAATACGACCCTGCCCAATATCTGGCCTATGAGCGCGCCATCGGCGCCGATGCCATGGCCGAGGTCCGCATCCGCTATGACACGGTTCAGGCGGAACTGGCGCAAGCCTTGTCGGCCCCCGGCAATTGGGAGCCCATCGCGTGGTCCGCCCATGCGGTTGCCGGTTGCGCCCGTTATCTCGGGCTGATGGCGCTGGAGGCCTCGTGCCGCCAGTTGGAGACCGCTTGCCGCAATGAAGACGGGGTGGAAATCGCGCGTTTGGTTCAAGTTGTTAAGGCATTTCTATCAAAGACTCATGCGGTTGAAGGGTAATATTTTACTTGTGTAGATTGAATATAAATCGCATGGGGCAGGCTGCGACTAAAGTGGGTTGTCCATCCTTCGTAAGATAAATACCAATCGCACACTTTCCCCTCTACAGATAGCCGATGCGCTAGGGGAGTAGGTGTCTTGGATATTCCGACAGTCAACTTCGGCGGCACTCAGACTATCGTTAATGTCGAGGAAGCCTGCGCCCTGTTACGGGCTGCGCTGACGGATAACGACGCTCTCCACATCGATTTGATGGCCGTGACCGAGGCCGATCTGGCCTTTGCCCAATTGATCATCGCCACCCGCAAAAGCACCGCAGCAGCGGGCAAGGCGCTGTCCTGGCGCGTGGTCCCGGACGGCCCGGTTGCGACCGTGCTGGCCCGCGCCGGGCTGGACAGTTTCAACCTGCTGGATGCCGTGATGGCCGAGGGAGGCCCCCAATGACCAAGACAATCCTGAGCGTGGACGATTCAGCCAGCATGCGTCAGATGGTCAAGCTGACCCTAAGCGGCGCCGGCTATGATGTGGTTGAGGCTGGCGACGGTGCCGAAGCGTTGAAAAAGGCCCAGGCGGGCACCTTCCACATGGTGGTGACCGATCTCAACATGCCGGTCATGGACGGTTTGGCGCTGATCAAGGAATTGCGCAAGCTGCCGGCCTATCGCGGCATCCCCATCGTCTTCCTGACCACGGAATCCGACGAGGAGCGCAAGTAAGGAAGCCAAGGCCGCCGGCGCCACCGGCTGGATCACCAAGCCGTTCAAGCAGGAACAATTGCTGGCCGTGGTCAAAAAGGTCGTCGGCTGATGGCAACCGTCGATCCCGCCGCCACCTTCCGCCAGGAATCCCAGGACCTGCTGGAGCAATTGGAAAGCGCGCTGCTGGACCTTGAGGAACGGCCCGGCGACCGCGAGTTGATCGACACTGCCTTCCGCGCCTTGCACACCCTGAAGGGCTCGGGCGCCATGTTCGGCTTCGACGCCCTGGCCGCCTTCACCCACCACGTGGAAAACGCCTTCGATCTGGTGCGCAAAGGCGGGCTGGCGCCCACCCAGGAATTGATCCGCCTTGCCTTGGCATCGCGCGACCACATGCGTGCCTTGATCGAGGCGCCCGAGACCGCCGATCACGCGGCGGCGGCGGTGCTGCTGGGCCAATTGGCCACCCTGGTGGGCGCCAAAGCCCCGGCAACAGCATCCGCGACCGCCGCAGTCATGGAACCGGACGGCCCGACCACGTGGCGCATCCGTTTCCGTCTGCCCGCCGATGTCATGGTCATGGGCACCAACCCACTGCTGCTGATCGATGAGTTGCGCTCGTTGGGCCGCTGCGACGTGGTCGCCGCCATGGACGACGTGCCGGGCATCGACATCATCGACCCCAATCTCTGCCATCTGGCCTGGGACGCCATGTTGACCACCGAAGCGCCGCGTTCGGCCATCGACGAGGTTTTCATGTTCGTGCTGGACGACATGGAGCTGAAGGTCGAAGCGCTGGAGCCGCAGTCCCTGAAACTGGGTGAAATCCTGGTGGAGCGCGGCGATACCCATCCGCAAGCGGTCCAGGATGCGCTGGCGGAACGCCCCCATTTGGGCGAATTGCTGGTGAAGAACGCGGCGGTATCGCCCGATCATGTGGCTTCCGCCCTGATGGAACAGCAGCATGTGCGCGAGGCCGAGATTGCCCGCACTGCCGCCAAAGCTGCCGACAGCATCCGGGTGCCGGCGGAGCGGCTGGACGACCTCATGGACCGCGTCGGCGAGTTGGTCATTGCCCAGGCCCGTCTGCGCCAATTGGTCATGGGCGGCGATAACGCGCCGCTGAAGTCCGTGGCCGAGGAAATCGAGCGTCTGGTCAACGAATTGCGCGACACCACCATGGGTATCCGCACGGTTCCCATCGGCTCGCTGTTCAACCGCTATCGCCGTCTGGTCCACGATCTGTCGCGTGACTTGGGCAAGGACATCGCCCTGACCACCGAGGGCGAGGACACCGAGCTGGATAAGACCGTCATCGAACGGCTGAACGACCCGCTGGTCCATCTGATCCGCAACTGCATCGACCACGGCGTCGAGGGGCGCGCGGGCCGGGTCGGGGCGGGCAAGCCGGAACAGGGCCGCGTACATCTGTCGGCGGTTCATTCCGGCGCCGAAGTGCTGATCAGCATCCGCGACGACGGCGCCGGCCTGAACAAGGCGCGCATTCGCGCCAAGGCCGAGGAACAAGGGCTGATCGTGCCCGATGCCAAGCTGTCCGATAGCGAGCTGTACCAGCTGATCTTCCATCCCGGCTTTTCCACCGCCAAGGAAGTCACCAGCCTGTCGGGGCGCGGTGTGGGCATGGACGTGGTCAAGCGCACCATCGAGGCACTGCGCGGCACCGTGGAAATCGACAGCAAGCCGGGCATTGGCTCCGAAGTCACCCTGCGCCTGCCGCTGACCCTGGCCATCATCGATGGCCTGTTGGTGCGGGTGGGCAATGGCCGCTATGTCATCCCGCTGGCCGCCGTGGAGGAATGCGTCGAGTTGACGGCGGCGGATGACCGTTCGCGCGGCCGCAGCTTCCTCAATATCCGTGACGATCTGGTGCCCTTCCTGCGCCTGCGCGAAATGTTCGCGTCGCAAACCCCCGCCGACCAGTACCAGAAGGTGGTCATCGTTTCGACCAAGGAGTTCAAGGTCGGCTTGGTGGTGGATCAGGTCATCGGCGACCACCAGACCGTCATCAAGTCGCTGTCCAAGCTGCATGCGGATGTGGAGACCTTTTCGGGCGCCACCATCCTGGGCGACGGCAGCGTGGCGCTGATCCTCGACGTGGCGCATCTGGTCGAATTCGGTCAGGCGCGCGAAGACCGGCTGAAAGCGTCGTGAAGGAGGATGGTGCCATGACCCATTGGACCGGCGGCCAATCCCTGGAAGTGCTGACCCTGGGCCTTGACGGTGAAATCTTCGCCGTCGGTGCCGACATGGTGCGCGAAATCCTCGACGTGGTGACCATCACCGAGGTGCCCAACGCGCGGCCCTTCGTCAACGGCCTGATCAACGTGCGCGGCAAGGTGGTGCCGCTGGTGGATTTGCGCCTCAAATTCGGCATGGCCCGCAAGCCGCCCACCATCGATACCCGCATCGTCGTGCTGGAAGTGGATTTGGACGGCGAGCCCACCATCGTCGGCGCCCTGGCCGACAAGGTCTACGAGGTCACCGAGGTGGCCGCGAGCGCCCAGGAAGCTCCGCCCCGGATCGGCATGCGCTGGCGCTCGGACTTCATCCGTTGCGTGGGCAAGCGGGCCGACGATTTCATCATCATTCTCGACATCAACCGCATCTTCGCTTCGGACGAACGGGCCTATCTGGGGTCTGATTCCCAGGCTGCGGCACAGTGACATCCAAGGAGTTCACATCGTGCACATGACCATTAAGCTAAAGCTTATTCTAGCATTTGCGCTGGTTGTCGCTCTTCTTGGTGTTTGCGTCGTGGTCGGCTTGTCCGGCGTCACGCAGATGTATGACGCCCTGAATCGCGTCAGCACCGTCGACAGTCAGCGCCTGGTTCTTGCCCAGACTGTGGAATCCGATTTCCAGGAGATGGTAAAGGCGGAAAAGAACCTGATCCTGTCCTCCTCCGACGATCTGCTGGCCCGCTATGATGCCGATATCGTGCGCAAGCGCGATGATCTGCGGAAGGACCGCGATGCCTTGCGCGAGTTGGCCAGCGACGAAGGCAAGCGGCGGATAGATCTCTTCTCGGCCGCGTTCGAGCGCTATCTGCAGGTCCAAGAAAAGGTGCGCGAGTTGGCGAAGCGCAACAGCAACGTTGTTGCCCGCAACCTATCCCAGAAGCAAGGCCGCGACGCCTTCACGGCCGTTAGCGAGCCGCTCGACCGCTTGCAGGATCGTCTGGCCACCCATTCCGGCGTTGATGCCGTGCGCGGAATTGTGGCGACAAGGGAACTTGAAATTGGACTGCTGAACGTGCTGCGCCATGAAAAGAACCACATCCTCTCCGATACCGCCGAAGCCATGGCCGGTTATGAGGGCCGCATCGACGCGGCGGTGGCCGAGGTCAATCGGCAGCGTGAGGAATTACGCAAGATCGTCACCGCGGAAGAGCGCGTTTTGCTTGACCTGATTGGTGATCGCTTTGAGCAATACCTCAAGGTCCACAGCCAAGCCATTGCGATGAGCCGGGAGAATTCCAACACCAAGGCGTTCGAATTGTCCGCCGGACAGGGCCGCCAATTGCTGGAACAGGCCACTAAGGAATTGGAATCCTATACGGATTTGTCACGCATCAATTTTGCCAAGGTGGTGAAGGGAAGTGGCGAGGAATATGCCTCCGTCCGCTCCATCCTGATCATCGTCGCATTGATCTCGCTGGTCATGGCCGTTGCTGCCGCCTTTATCATCTCCATCACCATAAGCCGGGGGCTTGTCCGCGCCAGCAGCATGGCCCAGGCGGTTGCCGGGGGTGATCTGACCCGTACCGTGGAAAATCCGCCCAAGGACGAAATCGGTGAGCTTCTCGGGCATCTGAACGAAATGGTCTTGCGCTTGCGCGGCGTCGTCGGCGATGTGGTATCCGCTTCGGCCAACGTCTCGTCCGGCAGCCAGGAATTGTCGGCCACCGCCGAGGAAATGAGCCAGGGCTCCACCGAACAGGCGGCGTCGGCTGAGGAAGCCTCGGCCTCCATGGAGCAGATGGCGTCCAACATCAAGCAAAACGCCGACAACGCCAGCCAGACCGAAAAGATCGCCCGTCAATCGGCCAAGGACGCCCAGGCCAGCGGTGAGGCGGTCAACCGCGCAGTGACCGCCATGGGCACCATTGCCGAGAAAATCCTTATCGTCCAAGAAATCGCCCGTCAGACTGATCTGTTGGCCCTGAACGCCGCCGTTGAAGCGGCGCGGGCCGGCGAGCATGGCAAGGGCTTTGCCGTGGTGGCGTCGGAAGTGCGCAAGCTGGCCGAACGCAGCCAAGCCGCCGCTGCCGAGATCAATGCCCTGTCCGGCGAAACCGTCAAGGTTGCCGCGGAAGCCGGCGGCATGCTGGCCCGGCTGGTCCCCGACATCAAGAAGACCGCCGAATTGGTTGAGGAAATCACCGCCGCCTGCCGCGAGCAGGACATCGGTGCTGACCAGATTAACCAAGCCATCCAGCAGCTCGACAAGGTGACTCAGCAAAGCTCTGCCGCGTCCGAGGAAATGGCGGCGACATCCGAGGAATTGGCGGCCCAGGCTGAACAGCTGCAAACCGCCATCTCGTTCTTCCGCACGGATGAAGGTGCTGGTCAGCCGGTCGCGCGCAGTCAGCCGGCTCCGCGTTCCACCATCGGCCATATCGGCTCGGTTAAATCGCCCAAGCGTCCTGCTGCTACGCCGGTGCGTGCCGGCGCCAAGAAGCCGAACGGCAAGGCCAAGCCCGGCTTTGCCTTCGACATGGGCAAGGGTGCCGACGCCCAGGATGCCGATTACCAGACCTATTAAGGGGGCGCGTCATGCAAGCTCTTGATGACGGCTCTCAATACGTCACGCTGGGCCTCGACCGCGAAGTCTTCGCGGTCGAGGTTCACCGGGTCCGTGAAATCCTTGATGTTCCGCCCATCGCCAAACTGCCCAACGGGCCGGCCTATCTGCTGGGCATGATCGACGTACGCGGCGAGTGTGTGCCGGTCATCGATCTGCGCGCCAAGCTGGGGTTTGCCCCGGCGGCGCATACGTTGCAGACCCGTATTCTGGTGCTTGAGGTCGAGGTGTGCGAACGCAGGTTGGTCATGGGCCTGTTGGCCGACCGGGTGTTCGAGGTCACGCCCTTGGACGGCGTCGAGGCACCGCCCGATATCGGCGTGCGCTGGCATTCGGAATACATCCAGGGCATCGGCCGTCGCGGTGACACCTTCGTCGTGGTGTTCGATCTGACGCGTTTGTTTTCTTCCGACGACATTGCGCGGGTGGTCCCCGAGGCGGCGGAATGATGCAGGGCGATGTATCCACGGTGGGTCTGTCGGGCCGCGATTTCAAGCGGCTGGCGGAGTTCGTCCAGGGTTATGCCGGTATCAAGATGCCTGCCACCAAGAAGTCCATGTTGGAAGGGCGCCTGCGCAAGCGGGTGCGTGCCCTGGGTCTGGGCAGTTTCGACCAATATTGCCGGCATCTGTTCGACGAAGGCGGGTGGGATACGGAAGTGACCCATCTGATCGATGCCGTCACCACCAACAAAACCGATTTCTTCCGCGAGCCGGAGCATTTCCGCTTCCTGGCCGACATCGCCTTGCCGGAGATGGCGGCCCTGGGCATCGGCATGCAAAAGCCGCTGATGGCGTGGAGCGCAGCCGCCTCCATCGGTGCCGAGGCCTATAGCATTGCCATGCTGCTGGCCGATTTCGCCGCCGCCCAGCGGGGATTCCGCTTCTCGGTGCTGGCCACCGACATCTGCACGGAAGTTCTGGAAACCGCGCACCGCGCCATCTATTCCGAGGAGATGATTGCGCCGGTGCCCATGGATATGCGCAAGCGCTATCTGCGCCGCGCCAAGGACTCGGCTAGCCACACCGTGCGTATTGCCCCCGACCTGCGCAGCCGCGTCACCTTCGCCCGGCTGAACCTGATCGAGGGGCCGTATGAGTTGGACCTTGCCGCTCATCTGTTGTTCTGCCGTAACATCCTGATTTATTTCGACAAGCCTACCCAGGAAGCGGTGGTTGGCAATCTGTGCTGGCATCTGTTGCCCGGCGGCTATCTGTTCATCGGCCATTCCGAATCCATTGCCGGTTTCGACCTGCCTTTGCGGCAGGTGGCGACGGCGGTATTCCAGCGCGTATAGGTGGGGCATGGCCAGGAAGGTGCGCGTTCTTATCGTCGATGATTCGGCCTCGGTCCGCCAGACCTTGGCCGACATCTTGTCCAGTGACGACGAGATCGAGGTCATGGGCACCGCCGCCGATCCCTTCGCCGCCGCCCAGCGCATGCAACGCGACCTTCCCGACGTCATCACTCTGGACGTGGAAATGCCGCGCATGGACGGCATCTCGTTCCTGAAGAAGATAATGAGCCAGAAGCCCATTCCGGTGGTCATGTGCTCGTCGCTGACCGAGGAAGGGTCGCAGACGCTGATGCTGGCGCTTGAGGCCGGCGCGGTGGACATCATCCTCAAGCCCCGCACCGAGACCCGGCAGTTCCTGGTGGAATCGCGGGTGCGCATCTGCGACGCGGTCAAGGGCGCCGCCCGCGCCAAGCTGGGCCGGATCGCCCCTGCACGCTCGCCCATGCGCGAGGTGGCGAAGAAGCTGACCGCCGACGCCATGATGCCGGCCCCCAGCAGCCACGCCATGGCGCGGACCACGGAAAAGGTGGTGTGCATGGGCGCCTCCACCGGCGGCACGGAATCCCTGCGCGCCGTGCTGGAAACCCTGCCGGCGGATTCGCCCGGTATCGTCATCGTCCAGCACATGCCCGAGAAATTCACTGCCGCCTTTGCCCGCCGGCTGGACAGCCTGTGCGAGGTGACGGTGAAAGAGGCCGAGAATGGCGACGCCGTGCTGCGTGGCCATGTGCTGATCGCACCCGGTAACCGTCATATGCTGCTGCAACGCAGCGGCGCGCGCTACCACGTCGCCATCAAGGACGGCCCGCTGGTGTCGCGTCACCGTCCATCGGTGGACGTGCTGTTCCGCTCCGCTGCGCAATATGCCGGCGGCAATGCCGTGGGCATCCTGATGACCGGCATGGGCGATGATGGCGCCAAAGGCCTGCTGGAAATGCGTCAGGCCGGCGCATTCACCATTGCTCAAGACGAAGAGAGCTGCGTGGTCTTCGGCATGCCCAAGGAAGCCATCGCCCTGGGCGCGGCTGAGAAGGTGGTGCCGCTGGACACCATCCCCATTGAAATTCTGCGGGCGGGTAAGTCATGAATTTTGATGTGCAAATCCGCTCCGCTTCCGCCCTGCTGGGGCGGTCGCTGGCCCCCATCGAACAGGTATTCCTGGACGCCGGCACTCATTTGGCCTCGGCGGTGGATATCCTGCGGGGCCTGACCGATGGCTTCAGCGCCATCGCCCATCGTATGAGTGACGACGATTCCGTCGTCGCCTTTGCCAGCCTGGAGACCATCTCCGGGCAGTTGGGCCGGTTGGGGGAGGGCACCCAGGCCAGCCAGACCCGGTTGGAGACCATGCAGGCCGAAGTGTCGGCCCTGGAAGTCCGCATCCAGCGCCTGCGCAAGGTTATCGGCGAAATCCGCCTGCTTGCCATCAATGCCAAGGTGGAAGCTGCTCATATCACCGCCCGCGATGTGGACTTCACCGTGTTCACCCAGGAAATCGGGCGCTTGGCCAGTATGGCCGATGAGGGCCTAGGCCTGTTGGCCGGCGAGTTGGCCGGGCTGGTGGCCAGTTTGGGCTCGGCGCGGGACGGGTTGACCACGTTCGGGCGCGATTACGGACGGTCCTTGGGCGCTGTGTCGGACCGGCTGAGCAGTGGGCTGAAAGCGGTGGCTCAGCGCCGCAAGGATTCCGCCGACACCATCCTGGCCGTGGGCGATCTGTCGCGCCACATGGCCGGGCAGGTGGCCCAGGCGGTGGAGGCGTTGCAGGTGGGTGACATCACCCGTCAGCGCGCCGAGCACGTGCGCGAGGCCCTGGCGACCCTGCTGGACATCCTTAATGATGCCAGCCTAGCCGTCACCCAAGATGGTGCGCAATTGTCGCCGGCCCAGCGCATTGTCCTGACCGGTGCGGTGTGCCGGTTGCAGGCGGCGCAGGCGACCCAGGGCGGTGAGGAATTGGGGCGCGAACTTAAACGCATGGATGGCAATCTGCACGAACTGGCTGCCGACATCGCCTCGCTGCCCAACCGCTGCAACGCGGTCTACGGCTCGGGCTCGGGGTCGTCCTTCCTGGCGGAACTTGGTCACGAGTTCGAGGAAGCACACCAATTGCTGCGCCGCTATGCCGAGGCCCGTGCCGGCGTGGAAGAGGTGGTGTCCAGCATCTCCACCGTGGTGGCCGGCATGGTCCGCCATGTGGAAGCTATCGGCGGCATTGAAGCCGACATGCGGGTCATGGGCTTGAACGCCACCTTCAAATGCGCCCGCCTGGGCACCCAGGGGCGGTCACTCAGCGTCATCGCCCAGGAATTGCGCGGCTATTCCAACCGCACTGCCGAGGACGGCAGCGCCATCATGGCCGGGCTGCAACTTCTGATCGCCTCAGCCGGCGCCATGCGCGACGGCGAACGGCTGGGGCATCAGGCCGCCGATCTGGAAGGCGAGATGGCCGCGTCCGTGCACACGCTGGAATCCATCGGCGACGAATTGGGCCACTCCCTGGCCACCCTCGCCACCGGCAGCGGCACCGCCACCCAGGCGCTGGAACGCTCGGTGGCCTTGCTCCGGGCCCACCCGGAATTCGTCAATTCCCTGGTGGAATGCGGCACCATGCTGACTGCGTTGGCCGGCGATGCCGATGACAAAGCGGGGGATTTGGATAGCATCCGCGACGAGGTTCTGCACCTGCTGCATGGCCGTTACACCATGGACAGCGAACGCCGCGTCCACCACATGCTGGGCGGCACGGCGGAGGAATCCCCTGCACCGGCCGCCACTGAGGCGGATGTGGATGATCTGCTGTTCTAAGCCAACCGGCTTGGTGCTGTTGACGAAAAGGCTCGACCGGGTGACGGTCGAGCCTTCTTACGCTCAGTCCTTGACGGCAAGCCCGAGCTGCGCGGCGGCGACAACGGCGCGGGTGCGGTTGTTGACGCCCAGGGTCTTCAAGATGGCGGTGACATGCAGCTTCACCGTGCCTTCGGCCAGTTGGAGAGCGCGGGCGATCTCCTTATTGGCTTGGCCCTTGCCCAGCAAGGCAAGAACCTCGCGCTGGCGCGGGGTCAGCAGGGCATCGGCGCCGTGGGGCACCCCGGCGGCGTCGCTGATGTCGCCGCCCTGTTGCAGCAGGGCAGGCGGCAGATAGACGCCCCCGGCCAGCACCAGTTGAAGAGCTGACAACATGACCCGGCTGGACGAGGTCTTGGGGATGAACCCGGCGGCACCCAGGGTGATGGTCTCCAGCACCTGACGACGGTCGTCCGACGCCGAGACGATGATGACCGGAACCCGCTCGGGCAGGATGTCCTTGAGGCGGGGCAGGGTGTCGTTCCACACCCCGCCGGGCATGGCGATGTCCATCAGGACGATGTCGATGTCGTTTTCACGCTCGACCGCGGCGATGGCTTGCTGGAAGTCGGCGGCTTCCACGATGGTCATGGCCGGATCCATTTGTTCCAGGATCTGCCGCAGCCCCTCGCGGAACAATTCATGGTCGTCAGCGATCAGGATTTTCATGGCGCTAAACCTCGAAACAGAGAGCCCGGGAATGGCCGCGCGGGCGATAGACCAGCGCGGCCATCTCTGGACCGGCAGGGAGGAAAGCGCCGATTACAGACCCTTGCGCTCGGCAGCCTTGCGGGCCTTGGCCGGGGCGGCGTCTTCGGCGGAGGCCGATTGGAACAGGCGGTTCAGCACGGCCAGATTCTGCTCGGTCACGGTCTGCAGGATGGTCTGCGGGGCGGTCAGAAATTCCTGCGGATCGCGGATGGTGCTGATCTGGGTCAGGGCACGGCCATTGTTCTCGGCGATCTCACGGACCGCCTCGAACCCAGCGCGCTGAAGCTCGACGAACTTCCCGAAGACGGTGCTGGGGTCGACGTTGAACTGCTCGAGAAAATTCTTGTCAATGGCTTGGAACATCTTGGTGCATCCTTGGCGTCGGTGATCTGGCGTTACTGTCTCACGGGTTATTGTGCAGTGCAACAATACTGGCTTATGTCTGAGCGCCTAGGACCTTCGTCCATCACAGTTCTTTGGGGCGCTTATCCACCACCCGCTTCGCCTTTCCGGCAGACCGTTCGATTGTGCCCGGTGCCACCACGTTGATGGTGGTCGAGATGCCCACATAGGATTTGATGTGGTGCTTCAGTTCCTTGGCGACGCCGCCGGCGGGGGCTTGGTCCCAGGCGTCCGGGCGCATTTCCACGTTGACCGCCAGGCTGTCCAGATGGCCTTCGCGCGACACTTCCAACTGGTAGTGGGGGGCGAGGCGGGGGTCCTTGAGGATCAGTTCCTCGATCTGGGTGGGGAAGACGTTGACGCCGCGGATGATCAGCATGTCGTCCGAACGCCCGGTGATCTTGCCCATGCGGCGGAAGCTGCGCGCCGTGCCGGGCATCAGCCGGGTCAGGTCGCGGGTGCGGTAGCGGATGACCGGCATGGCTTCCTTGGTCAGGCTGGTGAACACCAGTTCGCCCATCTCGCCATCGGCCACCTGCTCGCCGGTTTCGGGATTGATGATCTCGGGGAAGAAATGGTCTTCCCACACATGCAGGCCGTCCTTGGTCTCGATGCATTCGCTGGCGACGCCGGGGCCGATGACTTCCGACAGGCCGTAGATGTCCACGGCGTCGATGCCCATGCGGTTCTCGATCTCGGAGCGCATGGCCTGGGTCCACGGCTCGGCGCCGAAGATGCCGATCCTGAGGCTGCACGCCTTCGAGTCGATACCCAGCCGCTCCATCTCGTCGGCGATGGCCAGCATGTAGCTGGGGGTGACCATGATGATCTCGGGCTTGAAGTCCTGGATCAGCTGGATTTGCTTCTCGGTCTGGCCGCCCGACATGGGGATGACGGTGCAGCCCAGCTTCTCGGCGCCGTAATGGGCACCCAGGCCGCCGGTGAACAGGCCGTAGCCATAGGCGATGTGGCACTTGTCACCGGGACGCCCGCCGGCGGCACGGATGGAGCGCGCGACAACGCTGGCCCACATGTCGATGTCGTTCTTGGTATAGCCGACCACGGTGGGTTTGCCGGTGGTGCCGGAACTGGCGTGGACGCGCACCACCTGATCCATGGGCACGGCGAACATGCCGAAGGGATAGGTCTGGCGCAGATCGTCCTTGGTGGTGAAGGGGAATTTGGCGAGGTCGCGCAAATCCTTGAGATCGTCGGGATGGACGCCCTTGATCACGCATTTCTTGCGGAAGTGGTCGACGTTGTCATAGGCGTGGCGCAGCGACCATTGCAGGCGTTGCAGCTGCAGCGCCGAGATCTCGTCGCGGCTGGCTAGTTCGATGGGGTCAAGGATGCCATGCGGCGGCCGCACGCGGCGAGTATTGATGACGGTCACGAACGCTCACTCCCCTGTTTTCCTGTGTCTACTTCGAGCGCGCGGCTTCCTGCAACAAAAGATGCATGACCAGCGGACGAAGGGGGAGTGGAAAGTGAGCCGGCGCACCCGCCGGCTCGTCTCACGAAGCGAATTGTTACGCGGCATCCTTGTCGGCGGTCCACTTGGTGAAGACCGAAAGGGAGGCGTCGTAAACTTCCTGCAGATTGGTGTTGTCGGCGCTGACGGCGGCGCGCAAACCCTTGATCTCGGTTTCCACTTCCAGGACGGTGGCAAGCAAACCTTCGGCCTTCATGGCCTTGGCATCCATATCGAAATAGTCGTTGGTCTTGACCCGCGCCTGAGCCTGACGCTCGGTGGTGTTCACGCCGTTGGCGGCCGCTAGGAGGCTTTTGAGAAGGGTTGCGGATTTGCTCATTTTACTCTCCACAGAGCGCCGTTTCCGGTCACTCCTGCGGCACAACTTAATTGTGATGCCACCATGGGCACGGTACACCACAAAGTATCGCGGTCACTACGTAATAAATCAAAGATTTAAATTATGAATGCTTCCATTCATTATTTGTCGTGAACCGGACGTGTCTGGTTATAAACAATAATTATTCGACGATGTGGCCGTCGATGACCCTGCACTGGCCCCGGAACAGCGCCACCACCTCGCCATCCTGTTTGGTCACGGTCACGTCATAGGTGCCGTTGCGGCCCTTGCGGTGCACTTCCCGGCAAGTGGCGGTCAGGCGGTCGCCTTCGCGGGCGGCGGCGGGGTAGCTGATGGTGCACGACAGCCCCACCGCGTTGCGGTTATGGGAATTGCAGGCATAGGCGAAGGCGTCGTCGGCCAGTTTGAAGGTGAAACCGCCATGGCACAAATCCAGCGCATTCAGCATGGACCGGGTCACGGTCATGGACATCTGCGCAAAGCCGGGGCCGATACCGTCCAGCGTAACCCCTAGGAAACGGGCGCTTTCGTCCTTTTCCAACATGATGCGGCCGACGTGCTCGGCCAGGATTTGGGCGTCTTCGGGGCGGCTGGGCATGGGCGTTCTCCTGTGAAGCATGACATTACTTGTGGCCGGTGTGTGCAGGACCGTCAAAGCCCTTGCAAGGCATCCGTAGCGGGATTACCGTCTGGTCACTGGTGTTCCGGGGGGAAAGGAAACTGCCAAAGTGGAGTTTCTAAAGAAGTTATTAAAGAAAATCCTGTCCGTCGTCTTCTCTGGAATGACAATGGCCGAGATTTTCGACCTTCTGATGCCAACACGGCAATCTGCATTCGTGCAGCGCCGCCGTTCATTGCTGATTCTTTCACGCGTGCGTTTGGTCGCGGCTACTTTTGCCGTGCTCACTCCCCTGTGGATTCCCGTCGATCTCTATATCTTCGAGACGGCGCTCGGCATGTATCTGGCCGCGTTGCGTGTGCTGGCCTCCATCGCCTTCGTCCTGCTGTGCCTGTCCTATCGGGGTGCCGATAGCGTGACCGTGGCGCGCTGGGGCTTGGTGTGGCTGCTGGCCATTCCCACCGTGTTCTTCCTGATCAGCCATCCGCTTCTGGCCCAATTCGCCATCACCGACCCCGCCCAGCAGGTGATCGCCGCCGGCTATGCCTTCCTGCCCTTCGTCATGGTGGCCGGCCTGTCGGTGTTCCCCATCACCTTCTTCGAAGGCGTGGCGCTATCGACGCCGCTGCTGGTGGCCTATCTGCTGACCGGCGTGCTGGGCTATCAATTGCTGCCCTTCGCCTCGCATCTGGGTGCCCAGTGGCTGCTGCTGCTGCTGGCGACGGTGGCGACCCTGTCGGGCATGAGCCAGCTTCATTTCATGAGCCAGCTGGTGGACCAATCGTCCCATGACGGACTGACGCGCGCCTATAACCGCCGCGTCGGCGAGGAAATGGTCATCCAGCAATTCATGACCTCGCTCCGCGCCAAATCCACGTTGTCGCTAGCCTTCGTCGATCTGGATAACTTCAAATCCATCAACGACCGCTACGGCCATGAGGAGGGCGACAACACGTTACGCGCCGTCTCGGCCGCCTTGCGCAAGGTGCTGCGGCGGGGGGATATCCTGATCCGCTGGGGCGGCGAGGAATTCCTGGCGGTAATGCCCAATACCGACCCCGAAGGCGCCAAGATCGCCGTCAACCGTCTGCGTGAAGCCGGTTTGGGCCTGCGCCCCGACGGCGCCCCGGTCACCGCCTCCATCGGCATCGCCGAACGCATGGCCGACGAATGCGAGCTGTGGAACGAGTTGGTGGAACGTGCCGATCAGCGCATGTACATGGCCAAACAAACCGGCAAGGACCGTGTCATCAGCATCGGCAATCAACTGATCGCCCAAAGCGAGGTTGGCGAACCGGTTGTTTAAAGCGGGCCTACGGATACTTCGCTAACGCGTCGGTCTCCCTCCGCCGTCATGGCCGGGCTTGACCCGGCCATCCACATGGCTCCGCACAAAATGTATTTGAAACAATGCATTAGGCGTTGACGCGTGGATGCCCGGATCAAGTCCGGGCATGACGACGGAGGGGGCGTGACCCGTTTTCTTTCCTCTGAGCCCGCCGAAACCTCATCCTCACCCGATCTCGAACACACCTTCAATCTCGCATGCCACGTTCAGCGGCAGTGCCGGGGCGCCCACGGCGACGCGGGCGTGGCGGCCGGCTTCGCCCAGGACTTCCACCATCAGGTCGGACGCGCCGTTGACCACCTTGGGCTGGTCGGTGAAGGCGGGGGTGCTGGCGACAAAGGCGGTCAGGCGGACGGCGCGCTTGACCCGGTCCAGATCGCCCCCGGTGGCCGCCTTCAATTGGGCCAGCAGGCCCAGGCCGCACAGCCGGGCGGCGCGCACGCCGTCCTCGACGCTGACATCCTCGCCCAGCTTGCCGATCACGGCGGGCTTGCCGTTTTCCAGCGGCAATTGGCCGGAGACGAAGACCAGATTGCCGGTCACCACGAACGGCACGTAATTGGCGACTGCCGCGGCGGGCACCGGCAGGGTGATGCCCAGATCCTTCAGGCGTTGCTCCACTACGCTCATGCCGTCCTCCTTCATTATGATGCGAAGCGGCCAAGGTAGCGGTAAAATCCCCACCGGGCCAGCATGGTCGTTTTACATTTCGCTGGCGGGGAATACTTTGCCCATCGATAAATTTACCTATGGCTGCTATAGGAAAATGCGAAGGTATGGGGGAGCTGGGTGAGCGGCCAAGACGCAACAATTTGGCATGACAGCGCGCGGGCCCATGGCGGTGCCGTGAATGCGCTGTATGAGCGCTGTCAGGCTGCCTACCATGCCTTCGACGAGTTGCCCAAGCTGGTGGATCACCTCCGCATTCTGGCGGTGAATGCCGAGTTGGCGTCTGCGCGGGCTGGTGATCATGGCCGCGCCGTCCGTGTGCTCACACAATTCGCGGTGGAATGCGTGACCCGGCTGATGGGGCTGGTGCCGGAACTGGTGGGGCTGAAGAAGCGCACCTATGGTCTGGCCGGCGGTATCCTGCGCGCGGCCTCGGACATCGCCAAGCTGGAAGCCGCCGGTGCGCGGGTGATGAATGCCGGGACCAAGGACGCCCTGCTGGTGCTGGATGGCGCGTGGCGGGCGCGGCTGGCGGAACTTGCCATTGCGGCGGCGCAATTGACCCTCACCCATAATGGGCTGGTGGATATCGCCAAGGCGGCGCGCGAGGTCATGATGCAGACCGAAATCATCTCCGCCAACATCGCCATCGAATCCACCTCCGCCGGCCCGTTCGAGGCCGAACTGCGCGCCATCGCCGACACCATGCGGGGCCGGGTGGATGAATTGCGTGCCATGATCGACGGCGCCGCCCGCGCGTTGCGCAGTGCCGCCGAGACCAACCATGCCCTGGCCGCGTTCGGCGCGGCGGGCCGCTGAGCCAGGATAACGCCATGAAGTGCTACACCATCTGGCAAAACGGCGACCATCGCTGGCTCGCTTTCGCTCAAGACCCCGACCGTCCCGACAACGTCATCGACACCAACCAGCTGGTGGTGATCGCGGGCGATTGCGCCATGCTGCTGGACCCGGGTGGGGTCGAGCTGTTCCCGGCCATGATGGCGGCCCTGACCCAGGAAGTGCCGGTCAGCCGTATCAAACACTTGTTCCTGTCCCATCAGGACCCCGACGTGGCCTCGGCGCTGCCGTTGTGGAGGCAGGTCTGCGGCGATGATCTGACGGTTCATATTTCGTGGATGTGGGCCGGCTTCGTCAGCCATTTCGACAGCCGCGCCACCTTCGCCGCCATTCCCGATGCGGGCACCGAAGTGGCGTTGTCGCCCACTGTGCTGGTGCATCTGCTGCCGGCCCATTACCTGCACTCGCCGGGCTGCTTCTCGGTCTATGACCCCAAGGCCAAGATATTGTTCACCGGCGACATCGGTGCCGCCTTGGTGCCCCGTGACCGGGCGGTCAACGACATCTTCGTCACCGATTTCAATGCGCACACCCATTACATGGACGCCTTCCACCGCCGCTGGATGGGCGCCCCCACCGCCCGCGACAAATGGGTCGCCATGGTGCGCCGCCTGGACGTGGAAGTGCTGGCCCCCCAGCACGGGCTGTTCTTCAAGGGCGAACAAATCGGTCAATTCCTGGATTGGCTGGAGGCGTTGCCCCTGGGCAGTGGGTTGGAGGCCTATGATCAGGCCATGGCGAAGCTTTAAGCAAACACCAGCCGCGCCGCCAGCCCGCCCAGTTCCGACCGGTCCAGTTCCAGCCGCCCGCCATACAGCCCGGCCAAATCACGCACGATGGCAAGGCCCAGGCCGTGGCCCGGAGCGCTTTCGTCCAGGCGGGTGCCCCGGCGGGTGGCTTCCGCGTGGTCGTGCTCCGACAGACCGGGGCCGTCATCTTCCACGCACAGAACCAAGCCGGGGCCTTGGGTGGTGGTGACCACCACTTGGGTGCTGGTCCATTTGCAGGCGTTTTCCAGCAGATTGCCCAGCAACTCGGCCAGATCCTCGCGGTCGCCGGCGAAACGTGCCGCCGGGTCGCAGCGATTGTGGATGGTGATGCTGCGGTCGGCGTAAATCTTGGTCAGCATGGCGGCGATCTCAGCCGCCACTTCGGCCACCGGGGCCTGGGTGCCCAAAGCGCGGGCCGATGAGGCTTCGGCGCGGGCGCGGGTCAATTGGTGCTCGATCAGCCGGCCCATGCGGTCGATCTGCTGGGCCAGCACTGCCGGGTCGGCGGTGCCGCTGGACAGTTCCGCCTGCATGACCGAAAGCGGCGTCTTCAGGCCATGGGCCAGATTGCCCACATGGGTACGGGCGCGGGCCACTAGCTCGGCATCGTGGTCCAGCACGGTGTTGAGCGCTTCCGCCAAAGGCGCGATTTCAGCGGGATAGCCGCCCGACAGGCGCTGGCCGGCGTGCCGCTTCAGCGCTTCCAACTCGGCGGCTAGGCGCGACAGCGGTTTCAGGCCATAGCCGACCTGTACCGCCATGGCCACCGCCAGCCCCGCCGCCAGCAACACGAACGAGGTCAGCAGCAGGCGGTCGAAGCGGGCCAATTCCCGGTCCACGTCATGACGCGAGGCGGCCACCGCCACATGGACGGGGAGGGCGCGCTCGGGGAAGCTGAGGTCGCGTTCGGCGGTCAGCAGGGGCTCGCCTCTGGGGCCGACGGCGCGGCCAAAGGCCACGGCACCGGGCTCGGACGGCGGCAGCACGGGCAGGAGGGTGTCCCATAGGGAGCGCGAGCGCAACAGCACGCCGCTTTGATCGGCCATCTGCCAGTACCAGCCGGAATAAGGCTGATCGAAACGGGGATCGCCCACCGGTCGGGTTAGACTGACTGTGCCATCCGCGCCCACATCCATGGCGGCGGCAAGGCTGCGCACGGCGGTGGCGAGGCGAAGCTGGAAGGTGCGCTCGACGCTGTCCTCGAACGCCACCCGCAGCAAGGTGCCGCTGGCCGCCAGGGCCAGCACCAGCCATGCCATGGCGGCGCCGATCAGTCGACGCTTGAGCGAACTGGGGCGCTTGAGGGAACTGGGGCGGGTCATGGCGCCTCCAGCCTCCAGCCTTGGCCGCGCAGGGTGTGGATGGCGTCTACCTTCAGCTTCTTGCGGATGCGCCCGATCAGCACGTCGATGACGTTGGAGTCGCGGTCGTCATCGCGGTCATAGACGTGTTCCACCAATTCGGTGCGTCCGACCACGCGGCCCTGGTGATGGGCCAGATAGGACAGGATGCGGAATTCCTGGGCGGTCAACTGCACCGGCTGGCCGTCCACCCACACCTTGGCCGAGCCCGTATCCATGCGGATGGGGCCGCAGGTGATTTCCGGGCTGGCATGGCCGGCGGCGCGGCGGATCAGGGCGCGCACGCGGTAGACCACCTCGTCCATTTCGAACGGCTTGGTCAGATAATCGTCGGCGCCGGCATCGAAGGCCTGGGCCTTTTCCGCCCAGCGCGAGCGTGCGGTCAGCACCAGCACCGGGAACGACCGCCGCGCCTCGCGCCAGCGCCGCAGCACCGAGACACCGTCCAGGCGGGGCAGGCCAAGGTCCAGCACCACTGCATCATAAGGTTCGGTATCGCCCAGGAACCACGCTTCCTCGCCGTCATAGGCCAAATCCACCACGAATCCCGCCGCTTCCAGCGCTTGTTCCAGCCGCAGGGCCAGTTGGGGTTCGTCCTCGACGACTAGAACTCTCATGGCAGAACTCTCATGGCCGTTTCTCCACGCCGCGCCCCTTGGCCGACAGCAAATGGCCGTCTTTGGCGTCGTAAAGCAGCTTGATGACGTTGCCCTCGGGCGAGATCAGCTTGATTTCATAGACCAAGGCGCCGTGCTCATCCTCCAGCTCGGCCTCGATCAGATCGCCGGGGAACTCGGCCATGGCCTTATCCAGGATGGTCTTCAGCGGTAATACCTGACCGCTTTGCACGGCCCGGCGCGCGCGGTCGTGATCCCCGGCATGTGCCGTGGTGGAGAGGGCCAGCAGCACGGCCAAGGCGAGGTAAAATACTGTCTTCATAGCGCCGCAGCATCCCCCCCGTTCCATGAACCGTGCATGAACCGGCCCGTCAGCGTGGGTTCAGCCATGGTTGGGTAGTGTTTCCCCAATCGACGCCGCCGACAAGGAGCAAACCATGCTGGGCAAGATGTTCATTCACGGCCTGATGTCCACCGTGCTGGTGGCCGCCGCCGCCGGTCTTTACGCCGCCATGGTGGCCTGAAATGCAGCCGAAAACTCAACAGCGCCTTGTGCGCCTGTGGCATGCCGCCCTCGTGGGTGGTTTCGCCGTCGCCTATCTCACCGGGGACGAGGACACCTATTCCATGCATCTGTTCGCTGGCTGGCTGGTGGTTGGGCTGGTGGCGTTGCGGTTCATTCTGCCGCTCAAGCTGGTGCGGCCCAACCGCCCGCGTTACTTCACCTGGGGCATTCTCGCCGCCTTGGGCATGAGTGGCGCGGCTGCGCTCAGCGGTGTGGGCGCTGACGTGATGCCCTGGCTGGAGGATTTGCACGAAGGCCTTGCCGCCGCCTCGCTGTGGCTGATTTTGGCCCATGTGGCTGCCGCGCTGGTGGTGTTCAAAGGCCGCAAATGGCTGGCCCGGCTGAGGCCTGCGGCGGTGGTCGCGGCGATGGTTGTGGTGGTTGTGGCCTCGCAAACGGCCCTGGCCGCCGATGCTGCCCGCGATGCCATCCTGGCCACCTACGCCCAGCAGGCCAAGGCCGAGACTCCCGCCTTTGCCGGTTTCTCCGCCCAGCGGGGCGAGGCGCTGTACCGCGCCAAGAACATTGCCAACCCCGACGCGGCGTCCTGTGCCGCCTGCCACACCGACGACCCCACCCGCGCGGGCCGTCACGTCAAGACCGGGCGCGCCATCGAGCCGGTGGCGGTGTCCGTCAATCCCAAGCGCTTCACCGATGCGGAGAAGGTCGAGGAACGTTTCGTCCGCGACTGCAAAAGCATCCTTGGCCGTGCCTGTTCGGCCACCGAAAAGGGCGATTACGTCGCCTTCATGGCCTCGCGCTAGGAGCAAAAACATGCGTACCCTGATCCTTGCCGCCGCTTTGACCTTCGCTATGCCCGCCTGGGCCGGCGACCATCGGGTGACCCCGATCCGCGATGATCTGGTGCAGAAGGAATGCGGCCAATGCCACATGGCGTTCCAGCCCGGTCTGCTGCCCGCCGCGTCTTGGGGGCGGATGATGGACAATCTGGCGGATCATTTCGGCGATAACGCCACGCTGTCGGCGCAAAAGGCCGCGCCCATCCGCGCCTATCTGGTCGCCAATGCCGGGCGCGACCGCCGGGGCGACACGCCCGCGCGTATTACCGAGGCACGCTGGTTCACCCACGAGCACAACTTTGCAGACAAAGTGTGGAAGCGCCCTGAGGTTGTGACCAAGTCCAATTGCCCGGCCTGTCATCAAGGAGCCGAACAAGGGCTTTACGACGACGACTGAGCAAGTAAACTCGCACTCTGTTAGGCGGGTGAGGCGGGTTATGGATTACGGTCGGGGCAGAGCAGAGCCGCCAGTTGCGGGCCGGTTGCTGCTGGTCGGTCTTGTGCTGGTAATGGGCTTGGCTCTTACCGCACTGGGCTGGTGGCTAAGCCGCCATTGGGTTGAGACCGAAACCGGCGCCAATTTGGAAAAGCGGGTGGAAAGCCTGCATGGTTCGGTGTTGCAGCGCGTGTCGCTTTACGATCAGGCGCTGCACGCCACCGCCGCCTTCGTGCGCATCGCCCATCCTACCGACATCCGCGACTGGGCTGCCTTCGTGGACCGCCTGGGCATCGCCGACAATTATCCCGGCATCCCGGCCCTGGCCTATGCGCCGGTAATCCGCCGCACGGAAGCCGATGCGTTCGTGGCCGAAGCCTTGAATGACGGATTGTTCTGGTTCAAACTGTGGCCATCGAGTGAGCCTGAGATCATGGTGCCCAACCGGTTCGCGGCACCGCTCAACACCGCCAATCTGCGGGCGTTGGGCTATGACATGTACCAAGACCCGATCCGCCGCGCCGCCATGGACGCGGCGCGGGATTCGGGCAATACGGCCATCACCAGCCGCGTCATCCTGAAGATCGACAACCAATCGGACGGCGAATCCGCCTTCATCGCCTATGCCCCGGTCTATGCCAAGGGCGCGGTCACCGAGACGGTGGAGCAGCGGCGTCAGGCGTTGCAGGGCTTCACCCTCAGCCCCATCCGCATGCCCACCCTGATCGCCCATGTGGTGGGCGGCGTGGCGCCCGATGCGCTGGTGCGGGTCTATGATGGCCCCAACCCCGAAACCGACGCGGTGCTGCATGCTTCGCCCGGCGGCGAGTCCGTGGCCCGCTGGTGGCGCCGTGACATTCATTTCTCCAACCGCGATTGGGCGGTGTTCTACGGCTTCCCCGCCACCACCGAGCGGCGGCTGGACGAGGCCTTGCCCTCCGTCATCGTGCTGTTTGGCGTGGTGTTGACGGTGCTGCTGGTCCTGGTGCTGAGCAATCTGGTCAATTCGCGCGGCGACGCCCTGCGCATGGCCGCCCACATGACGCGGGCGTTGCGCGACAGCGAAGCCAAGTTCAAGGCCATCTTCGAGAACTCGGTGCAGTTCGCCTCGCTGCTGACCGTCGATGGCCGGCAGGTGGCGGTCAATCCGGCGGCTTTGACCTTGGTGGGTGGCGACGAAGCCCATGTGATCGGTCTGCCCATCTGGGAAATGGGCTGGCTGGATATGGAGGCCGAGCGCGAGCGCGTGCGTGACGCCCTGGCCCGCGCCGCTGCCGG
This sequence comes from Rhodospirillales bacterium, assembly GCA_014380005.1. GTDB lineage: Bacteria > Pseudomonadota > Alphaproteobacteria > Rhodospirillales > Magnetospirillaceae > Magnetospirillum. Next base: position 25,107 of record JACMKT010000159.1, on the reverse strand, counting down.
TGAACTGGCGACGCTGGAGGTTCTGCGCCAACAGGACGGCAGAGACCTCTGGGTGGATGTGTCGTTCAAGCCGGTCCACGACGAGGACGGCGGCGTGGCCTGGATCGTGGCCGAGGGCCGCGACCTGACCGACCGGCGCCAGCGCGAGGAGACCCTGAACCAGGCGGTGGACGCGCTGACCCGCTCCAATCAGGAGCTGGAGCGCTTTGCCCATGTGGCCGCCCATGATTTGCAGGAGCCCTGCCGCACCATCGTCAGCTATTCCCAATTGCTGGAGCGCCGCTTTCGCCCGGTGCTGGGCACCGAGGGCAACGAGTTGCTGGATTATCTGGTGGGCGGCGCCCATCGCATGCGCGATCTGGTGACCGATCTGCTGGCCTATTCGCGGATCAAAGGCAAGGCCGCGCCGTTCGAGACGGTGGATTGCGCCCGCGTGATGACGACCGTGGTGGCCGACCTTCAGCGCACCATCACCGAAGCCGGTGCCATGGTTCAGGTGGAGCCGTTGCCCGCCGTGCTGGGCGATGCCGCCCAATTGTCCCAGTTGTTCCTGAACCTCATGGGCAACGCGCTGAAATTCCGCATGCCCGACCGGGTGCCGGAAATCCGCGTTTCGGCAGAGCGGGACGGGGTGTTCTGGTGTTTCTCCGTGTCCGATAACGGCATCGGCATCGCCCCCGATTATCACGAACGGGTGTTCGAGATTTTCCAGCGCCTGCACGGACCCGATCGCTTCCCCGGCACCGGCATCGGCCTTGCCATCTGCCGCAACGTGGTGGAACGCCATGGCGGCCGTATCTGGGTGGAAGCGGAGGAGTGCCACGGCTCCACCTTCCGCTTCACCCTTCCGGCCAGCGACTGAGACGGCCTATTTCCGCTCAGGCGGGCAGGGGCCGTCCATGCCCTGGCCCAAGCCCAGGGATTGCACGTAGCAGCGGTTGAACTGGGCGTTGCGCAGCAGCACGGCATTCAGATAGGCGGACAGGATGGTGGCGGCTTCCTGGCGGGTCAGGCCGGCTTTTTCCAGGCTGGGCTGGGACATGGAACCCAAGGCGGCGATTTTCTGCCAGCCCGGCGGCGGGGTAATGGACACCACGGAAGCGGGGGAGTCCAAATTCTTATAGGTCCAGAAGCTCCAGCCGAAGCCGAAGCGTTCGTTCAGCGCATGGTATTCCAGATTCCACTGGTTGCTGGCCTCGCCGGCCTCACCCAGCAGGATGGGGGCGTTGTAGCGGACGGAAAAGTTGATGTAGTCCTGGATGGCGTCACGGCCCGTGGGCGACCAGAACTGGTGATAGACATAGACCAGATCGCGGGCGAAGGGCGGCCCGAACACCCCGATATTCTGGTCCCATTGGGCCGAGGCCAGGAAGATCAGATGGTTGGGATCGACCTCGCGCACTGCCGCCGTCAGCTTGCGGTAGAACGGCTCCAGCCCGGGATTGAGCATGTCCTCGTCGTTATAGGTGGAGATGGGCTCGTTCAGCAGTTCATAGCCCAAGATGGCTGGTTCGTCGCGGTAGCGCCGGGCGATCTCGCGCCAGAGGGCGGTGGTGCGGCGTTCGTCGCGCGGCACATAGAAGACCAGGGGGAAACCGGTGCCGTCGTCGTGATTGACTCCGGTCTGGCCGCCCGGTGCGGCGTGCAGGTCCAAGATGACCTTCAGCCCTTCCTCGCGGCACCAGCCGATCAGCCGGTCCACCAGCGCCCAGCCCGGCCCCTCGAAGGTCAGTGGCTGGTCCGCATTGGCGCCATAGGGCCGGTTCTGGCCTAGGAACAGGCCGTAATGCAACGGCACCCGCACGGTGTTGAAACCGGCGCGTTTGATCTGGCGGATGTCGTCACGGGCGATGTAATTCTCGCGGAATTTGTCCCAGAAGGCGCGGGCCTCGTCCGGTCCCAGGGCCATGTCCACCAGCGCGGCGATCTCGCGCGGGTAGCGGGCTTTCTTGAACTTGAACATGTAGCCTTCGGGCATGAGCCAATTGCCCAGGCCGATGCCACGGATCAGGAAGGTTTCTCCCGAGGGCGCAACCAGATCGCGGCCCTTGGCATGGATAAACCCATCCGCCGCCGCCACTGGGACGGCCCACAGGAAGACCCCAGCCATGACACAGATCAAACCAGATCGAAATCCCATCCGCGCCCCGGCAAAACCTTGGAAATGCGTGCGCCAAATAAGCATTTCCCCCCGCCGGAAGCAATGATATCAGGGACTTCCTTTCTCCCCATGCGCATGGAATAGCCCGGTGCCCGAGCTGAACGCTTTTATTCTGTTGGCGATCATCGTCGTGATGGTGGTGATGGATTCCAAGTTGCGGATCATGCCGTTCCTGCTGCTGATCCTGGCGACCGCCGCGTTCACCCTGAGCCAAGGCGGCTCGCTGCCGTGGACGTCCAAGGAATTCAACACCGGCTTCGGCCAGACCATCGCCGCCGCCGGCTTGGCAATTCTGGCCGGCGCCATGGTCGCCCGCTTGGCCGAAGAATCCGGAGCAGCCACCTATTGGCGCAAGCGGTGGAAGGGAAGGGGCCTGTCTCTTATCGCCGCCATCGCCGGGTTGGGCGGCACCCCCATGGGCGCGTTGGCGGTGCTGACTCCCGTGCTGCGGGCGGCGGGGACGGATCGCACGCGCCTGGGACTGAAAGCATCCTATGCGGTCAACGCCGCCCAGGGCTGTCTGGTCCCGTCGCCTTTGCCCATCGCCGGCCTCGCCATATTGGGTGGCGATTGGCGCTGGGCCTTGGGCCTGGGTGTGCTGGTGGCAGTACCGCAGATGGCCGTGGGCGTGGCCTTGGCTCGCCGCTCGCCCATGAGCGAGATCGATGCTCCCACCGTTCCGCCGTCGCGCCGTGCCGCCCCCGGTCTGGTGCTGGCCGGCGCCCTGCTGATCGCCCTGATCATCGCCCAATCCCTGGGCCAGATGCCCAGCGAACCCTTGGGCGGCGGTAACACGCGTGAGGGCTTGCTGGGTCTGGGCCGCCCCATGATCCTGCTGCTGACCGGCCTGATCGTCGCCGCCATCACCATGGGCGGCTTCCGCCGCAACGGCCTGTCCGAGACCGGCTGGGCCGCCCAAGGCGGGCGCGAGGCCCTGGGCATCTTCCTGGCCGTGGGCGCCGCCGGCGGCTTCCAGATGATGCTGCACAATACCGGCATGGCGGCTCTGATCTCCGAACGGGTGGCCGCCCTGCCACCATCCTTGGGCATCGCCATCCCCTTCCTGGTCGCTTTGGCCAGCCGCTTGGTCCAGGGCTCTGCCCTGACCGCCACTATCACCGCCGCCGGCATGATGCAGCCCCTGCTGGCCCCCCTGGGCCTGGACAGCGAAGCCGGCCGTGCTCTGGCGGTCATCGCCATCGGCACCGGCGCCATGGCCGGCCCACATTTGAACGACGGCTATTTCTGGCTGTCCTGCCACCATGCCGGCCTGCGCGCCGCCCAAGGCCTGCGCTGGGTCACCGGCGGCGCCTTGGCGCAAGGGGCAATGGGGTTGGCGGTGCTGGCGGCGTTGGCGGCGTTGGTCTGAGCATTGCGGGGCTGCTGCCCCGGTCCCCGCTCGGAGGCATCCTCAAATCCACTTGAAACGTCGAGGAGCCGAATATACCCAGATTACTGGGTTGGGCATCGTCAACCCTAGCCGTTTTCGCGAAGCCACGCAGTAAGCGGGCGCACCACATTTCCTCTCGGGGAAGGAGGTGCCCATGCCCGAAGACATCAAAGTCAAACTGGTTGCCACAGGCTTTCCGTGGCTGGCGCTGCTGGTCGGCATCGTTGTGCTGGTGGCGGCGACAGTGGTGGGGCTGTGGCTGGGATTCGCCTTTGCAGGAGTGTCGGTTGTGGCTGCGCTTTTGGGCTTTGTCGCCTTTGCCGCCATGCTCAGACCGCAACGATATTAAGGCCACACCGCGCGCGGCGAATCCTTCCATTGACGGCGGGCTTGACCCCGCCTAATGAAGGTCGCGCCGAAGCCTCGCGCGGAGTGGTTCCTTGCGTCTCCTGACCGTCCTTTTCGTCGTCGCAATCACCGCCTTGTCCAGCCTTGCCGGCTGGTGGTGGTGCAACCGTCCCATTCCCGTCGGCCTGACTTTCGACGAGCCATTCCCGTCGGTGTCCTTCGCCCCGTTCCGGCGCGGCCAGAGCCCCATCTCCAAGACCTATCCGCCGCCGGCCCAGATCGACGAGGATCTGAAAAGCCTGGTGGGCGTCACCAAGGGCGTGCGCACCTATACGGCGCGCGAGGGGTTGGAGATCGTGCCGGAGCTGGCGCGCAAATACGGCATCGAGGTTACTCACTCGGCATGGCTGGGCGCCAAGAAGGATGTGAACGAGAAAGAGGTTCAGAACCTCATCGAGGCGGCTAACAAATACCCGGATTCCATCAAGCGGGTGATCGTCGGCAATGAAGTGCTGCTGCGCCAGGATCTCAAGCCCGACGAACTGATCGCCTATATCCGCCAAGTGCGCGCGGCGGTGAAGCAGCCGGTGTCCTATGCGGATGTGTGGGCCTTCTACCTGCGCTATCCCCAGGTGGCGGAGGAGGTGGACTTCATCACCATCCACATCCTGCCCTATTGGGAAGACGAGCCCATCGGCGTGGACGGAGCGGCGGAGCATATCGTCAAGATTTACCGCATGATCCAGGAGAAATTCCCCGGCAAGGCCATCCTGATCGGCGAGGCCGGCTGGCCCACGCGCGGGCGCAATCGCGGCCCGGCGGCGGTCAATATGGAGAATGCCGCCCAGTTCGTGCGTACTCTGACCAAGGTCTCCAAGGAAAACGGCTTCGATTACAATGTGGTCGAGGCCTTCGATCAGCCGTGGAAAGCCAAGATGGAAGGCACCGTCGGCGCGTTCTGGGGTGTGGTCGATACCCACCGCGACGTCAAATTCTCCATGTCCGGGCCGGTGCAGACCAACCCCAACTGGCTGACGCACGGGTCGCTGTCGGTGTTGTTGGGCAGCGTGGCCGCCTTGGCGTTCCTGCGCCGCGCGGCCCTGTACTCATGCCGCCGCATCGTCCTGCTGGCCGTCTTCGCCCAGGCGCTGGCAGCGTTGGTGGTGTGGCAGGCGTTGAACGCCCAACTGATCGCCTACAGCACGTTCGAGGATATTTGGGCGGCCCTGCGTGTCGCCCTGCATGGCGCACTGGCGTGGCTGATCTTCAAGACCACGGCGCTGAGCCTGCGCAAGGAGGCGCCCTTAGCGTCCAGCCGCTGGGGCGAGCGTTTGGTGATCATCTATGGCGTGTGCGCCTGGGCGGTGACCATGCTGCTATTCTTCAATGGCCGTTACCGTGACATTCCCAATCTGGAATTCCTGGTGCCGTGCTTCGGCCTGACCGCCTGGGCGCTGATTCGGTTCTGGGTGCTGGACCTGCCCTGGCGCAAGGCCTTCGCCGTGGGCCGCCTGTTCGCCGGTTCCATCCCCGCCCAATTGGGTCCGGCCCGGGAAATGACCTGGATGCTGGCGGTGGCGGTGGTTTTGGCGCCGCTGTCGGAATCCCTGGCGCTGTATCTGGGTGAGGACTTCCAGTCCATGCACCCGTTGTTCTCGGACCAGCTTCCCATGCTGGCCGAGATCGCAATCGCCAATGGCGAGATGCTGGTCTGGGCCGCCATGGTCGCCATCATGACGTTGCCGTATCTGGCGGAATGGCGGCTGGCGAGGAAAAAGTAAAAAAAATCAGGCGCAACACGGATGGACACGGATATCCACGGATGAACACGGATAAGGAATAAAAATTCTTAATCCGTGTTCATCCGTGCGACGGCGAAGCCGTCATCCGCGTTTATCCGTGTTGCTCCTGGTTTTTGCTTTTGTTCAGCGCTTCGCCAGCAGCTTCGCCACTTCCAGCGCCGTATAGGTCAGCACCGCATCGGCGCCGGCGCGTTTGAAGCCCATCAGGCTTTCCACGATGACCTTGTCCCAATCCAGCCAGCCGTTCAGGGCGGCGGCCTTCATCATGGCGTACTCGCCCGACACCTGATAGGCGAGGGTGGGGACCGAGAAGGATTCTTTGACCCGGCGCACGATGTCCAGATAGGGCAGGCCGGGCTTGACCATGACCATGTCGGCGCCTTCCTGCAAATCCAGGGCGACTTCGCGCAGGGCCTCGTCGCTGTTGGCGGCGTCCATCTGGTAGTTCTTCTTGTCGCCCTTCAGCGCCGAACCGGAGCCCACCGCATCGCGGAACGGGCCATAGAAGGCCGAGGCATATTTGGCGGCGTAGGACAGGATCTGCACATGATCCAGGCCAGCGCCGTCCAGCCCCACGCGCAGGGCGCGGATGCGGCCATCCATCATGTCCGAGGGCGCCACCACGTCGCAGCCGGCTTCGGCCTGAACCACGGCCATGCGGGCCAGGACTTCCACCGTCTCGTCATTGACTACATAGCCGTCGCGGACCAGTCCGTCATGGCCGTCGGAATTGAATGGGTCCAATGCCACGTCGCAGATAATGCCAATCTGCGGCACCGCCTGTTTGACCGCACGCACGGCGCGGCACACCAGATTGCCGGGATTGACGGCCTCGCGGGCATCGGGGGTTTTCAGCGACGGGTCTACCGAGGGGAACAGGGCGATGGCCGGAATGCCCAAATCCGCCGCTTCACGCGCCGCTTCCACCAGCAAATCGATGGACAGCCGCGCCACGCCGGGCATGGAGCCGATGTCCTGACGCAGCTTGGTGCCCTCGACCACGAAAAGCGGCCAGATCAGATCGTTCACCGACAAGGTGTTCTCGGACACCAGACGGCGCGACCAATCGTGACGGCGAGTGCGGCGCATGCGGGTGTGGGGGAATTCTGCGTGGGGCAGGAAAGACGGCACTGGGACAGCTCCGTTAGCAAAGGAAAAGGCCGGCCGCATCAGCGGCCGGCCTTTATACTGCGCCGATCAGGCTACGTCAGGCAACTTCGAGGGCCTGCGCCAAATCGGCAATGATATCGTCAATGTGCTCGATGCCCACGGACAGGCGCACATAGCCCGGCGTCACGCCGGTGGCCAACTGGTCCTCGGTGGACAGCTGCGAGTGGGTGGTGCTGGCCGGGTGAATGGCCAGGGAGCGGGCGTCGCCGATATTGGCCACGTGGTAGAACAGCTCCAGCTTGTCGATGAAGCGCTTGCCCGCCTCGGCGCCGTCTTTCAGCTCGAAGCCCACCAGCCCGCCATAGCCGCCCTTCAGTACCGCATCAGCCCGGCGGCGGTGCTCACCGGTCTGCTGGCTGGGGTGAATGACCGAGGCCACCTTGGGGTGCTTGGCCAGATAGTCCGCCACCGCTAGAGCATTCTGGTTGTGAGCGCGGATGCGCAACGGCAAGGTTTCCAGCCCTTGGATGGTCTGGAAGGCGTTGAACGGGCTGGTGGCGGCACCGATGTCGCGCAGCAAGGTGACGCGGGCGCGCAGAATGTACGCGATGGGGCCCAACGGCTTGACCGCCTGGGTCCACACGGCGCCGTGATAGCTGGGGTCGGGCTCGTTCAGCAGGGGGAAGCGCTTGGCGTGCTTTTCCCAGTCGAACTTGCCGCTATCGATGATGGCGCCGCCGATGGAGGTGCCGTGGCCGCCGATATATTTGGTGGTCGAATAGACGACGATATGGGCGCCCAAGGCCAACGGCTTGGCGATGATGGGGGCGGCGGTGTTGTCGATGATCAGCGGCACACCGACCTTGTCGGCCAGCTTGGCGACCTCGGCGATGGGGAATACCTGCAGCTTGGGATTGGGCAGGGTTTCGGCGTACCAGGCGCGGGTGCGCTCGTCGGTGGCGCGGACGAAGGCCTCGGGATCGGCGGGATCGACGAAGCGGGCCTCGATGCCCAACTGCTTGAAGACGTTGGCGAACAGGTTCCAGGTGCCACCGTAAAGATCGGTGGAGGTGATGAAGTTGTCACCGGCGGACGCCACGTTCAGAATGGCGAAGGTGCTGGCCGCCTGACCGGACGCCAGCGCCAGGGCGGCGACGCCGCCTTCCAGGGCAGCCAAGCGCTGTTCAAGCACGTCGGTGGTGGGGTTCATGATACGGGTGTAGATATTGCCCAATTCCTTGAGCGCGAACAGATTGCCGGCATGCTCGGTGTCGCGGAACTGATAGGACGTGGTCTGATAGATGGGAACAGCCACGGCATTGGTGGCGGGGTCGCTGCGATAGCCGGCGTGGAGAACCAGGGTCTCGGGATGAATGCTCTTCAACGACATGCTTTGGTCTCCTGTTAATCGCGCTGGCTGCGCGGCGACGGTTGAAAAATTCCACAGTGCAAAAGCGTTGTCAATGTTAAAAGGCTATAAAAATTATAGACTATGTGGAAGGGGCTGTGGATGCCGAGTTTTGGCGTGGTGCTTTTGGCCTGCCCACATGTGCTCAACGCCCTTGCACCGGGTCAGTTCTCCGCCAATTTGCCGCGTAGACAGTGGACGATACCGTCAGTGCGACCGTGTTGGAAGGGGCAGGGGAGCGGGCCATGGATTTCGACACCATCATCCGGCGCGAATATGTTCTCGCCTGCCGTTTTCTGGCCGGCCACGATTTTTATGAAGGCATCCGCACTGTTGTGGTGGATAAGGACAAGGCGCCGCGATGGCAGCCGGATTGTCTGGCACTTGTGTCAGATGCCGCTGTGGCGGAATATTTCGCGCCCCAGGGCAAAGAATTGACGTTTTCATAGGAGAGCGGCGGATGGCCGGCCGTGAGGTTCTGTTCGAATTCAGGCAAATCGGTGCCTATGTGAAGGTCTCGGCCATCGATTGCCTGACCGGGCTTGAAGTCTCCATCGTCGGCGATGTTAAGGCGGGGGAAGTCCGGCTTAAGCAAACGGCGCTGAAAAAGCTGGAATACGTTTTGGCGAAGCAAACGGGTGGCTGACGGAAGTCAGGGTCACAATGTTGTAAGAGCAAATATCATTGTCATTTCGAACGAAGCGAAGCTGAGGAGAAATCTCGCCTCAGCGGAAAAACCGTAAACGCGGGAACAAGATTTCTCCTCGCCTTCGGCTCGTTCGAAATGACAATGTGTCCAAACAAAAGGCCGCGGACCCTTGGGGTGCCGCGGCCTTTTGCCGTCATAGGGTCGATCAGCGGGTTTTGCGTCGGCCCGGCTTCTCGTCGCCTTCGGCGGCCTTGCGGCCAAGACCGATCTTCTTGGCGAAGTCGGAACGCTGGGCAGCGTAGTTGGGTGCCACCATGGGATAGTCCGGCGGCAGGCCCCACTTGGCCCGATACTCGTCCGGGTTCATGTTGTAAGTGGTGCGCAGATGCCGCTTCAGCATCTTCAGCTTTTTGCCGTCTTCGAGACAGATGATGTAGTCGGGAGTGATCGACTTCTTCAACGGAACCGCTGGCTTCGGCGCTTCGGCCTTGGCCTCGGGGGCGCCGTTCTCCAACGAAGACAGCGAAGCATAGACCGTGTGAATGATCTCCGGGATTTGCCCGGCAGGCAACGGGTTCTTGCTCACATAGGCGGCGACAACGTCGACGGCCATACGAAGGATGTCGTCACGATTGGTCTTGTCGGCGGTGATGTCAGTCATTTGTGTATCCGCAGCGGTTCTTGCAGAGGCTGAATCAATCATGCACCACCCATTAACGCTGTCAATTCCAATCTGCGACTCTCGAATAATGAGTTCTTTGGAAGTCTGCCGATTTCAATAAATGACCCCCATTCGGGAGAGGGCAATACCCCAATGGTCTGTGGCTTATCCCTGGTTCATTTAGCGGAGTGGAGTGCGGGCACCGGCGTTCTCGGGCGATTATGGTAAGACCATGCGGCACTGCGCAGATGGCCCATGAGTTAGTGGCGCATTGGCAAGACACGCCGACATATGGTATCTACCGGCCATTGTTCTCTCCTGATTGCCTGGGATCATTTCGGCATGACCATGGAAACCATCGCGCTGGCCTCGGACCACGGCGGCGTCGAGTTGAAAACCCTTCTCGCCAAGCAATTGGAAGGGGCGGGGTTCGCCGTGCTCGATTTGGGCACCGACGGGGCGCAATCCGTAGACTACCCCGACTTCGCCGTGGCCATGGCCGATGCGCTGAAGCAGGGCAAGGCCGCGCGCGGCGTGCTGATCTGCGGTTCGGGCATCGGCATCTCCATCGCCGCCAACCGCTTCGCCCATGTGCGCGCCGCTTTGGTGCACGATGCCTATGGCGCGCGTATGTGCCGCCTGCATAACGACGCCAATGTTCTGGTGCTGGGGGGGCGCACCATCGGCCCCGACGTCGCCAAGGACTGCCTGGACATCTTCCTGAATACCGAATTCGAAGGCGGACGCCATGCCCGCCGTGTTGCCAAGCTGGCCGAGAACGGCGAGCGTTGATCCCACCTTGCACGAAAGACCTTCGATGACCGCCACCGAGACCTTCTTCCGCACGCCGCTGGCCGAGCGCGATGCCGACGTCTTCGCCGCCATCTCCCAGGAGCTGAAGCGCCAGCAGGACCAGATCGAGCTGATCGCTTCCGAGAACATCGTCTCCAAGGCGGTGCTGGAGGCCCAGGGCTCGGTCCTGACCAACAAATATGCCGAAGGCTATCCCGGTAAGCGCTATTACGGCGGTTGCGAGTTCGTGGACGTTGTCGAGAAGCTGGCCATCGACCGCGCCTGCCAGATCTTCGGCTGCCAGTTCGCCAACGTGCAGCCCAGCTCGGGCTCGCAGGCCAATCAAGGCGTGTTCATGGCCCTGGTCAAGCCCGGCGACACCATCATGGGCATGTCCCTGGCCGCCGGCGGTCACCTGACCCACGGCGCCGCGCCCAACCAGTCGGGCAAGTGGTTCAACGCGGTCCAGTACGGCGTGCGCCTGCAGGACGCCCAGATCGACTTCGACGAGGTCGAGGCCCTGGCCAAGGAACACAAGCCGAAGCTGATCATCGCCGGCGGTTCGGCCTATCCCCGCACCATCGACTTCGCCCGCTTCCGCAAGATCGCGGACGAGGTCGGCGCGCTGTTCATGGTGGACATGGCCCACTTCGCCGGTCTGGTGGCCGGCGGGTCCTATCCCAGCCCGTTCCCGCACGCCCATGTGGTCACCACCACCACCCACAAGACCCTGCGCGGTCCCCGTGGCGGCATGATCCTGACCAATGACGAAGCCATCGCCAAGAAGATCAACTCGGCCATCTTCCCCGGCATCCAGGGCGGCCCGTTGATGCATGTCATCGCCGGCAAGGCCGTGGCCTTCGGCGAGGCGCTGCGTCCCGAGTTCAAGGACTACGCCCATCAGGTGGTCGCCAATGCCCGCGCCTTGGCCGACACCCTGGTGCGCCGCGGCCTCGCCATCGTTTCCGGCGGCACCGACTCGCATCTGATGCTGGTGGATCTGCGTCCCAAGAACCTGACCGGCAAGGCCGCCGAGGCCAGCCTTGAGCATGCCGGCATGACCTGCAACAAGAACGGCATCCCGTTCGACCCGGAAAAGCCGACCATCACCTCGGGCGTCCGCCTGGGCACCCCGGCGGCCACCACCCGTGGCTTCGGTGTCGAGGAATTCAAGAAGGTGGGCGAGCTGATCGGCGACGTGCTGGACGGCTTGGCTGCTAATCCCGAAGACAACTCGGCTGCCGAAAAGAAGGCCCGGGCGGAAGTGGCGGAACTGTGCCGCCGTTTCCCGATCTATTCGTAACGAACAAGGTGGGCGGAGGCCTCCGGGGGGAGGTCTTCGTCACATCTGGGGGAAAGTCCAATGCGTTGTCCGTTCTGTGGTCACGACGACACCCAGGTGAAGGATTCGCGTCCGACCGAGGATAACTCGGCCATTCGCCGTCGGCGGTCCTGTCCCGCCTGCGGGTCGCGCTTCACCACTTTTGAACGCGTCCAAATCCGTGATCTGGTGGTCATCAAGAAGGACGGCTTGCGCACACCGTTCGACCGCGAGAAACTGGTCAAGTCGTTGCGGATCGCGCTGCGTAAGCGCCCCGTGGACGAAGACCAGATCGAGCGTATCGTCAACGGCATCCATCGCCGGCTGGAAAGCATGGGCGAGAATGAGGTGCCGTCGAAGTACATCGGCGAGTTGGTGATGGACGTGCTGATGGACCTCGACAAGGTCGCCTATGTCCGTTACGCCTCGGTTTACCGCAATTTCCGCGAAGCCAAAGACTTCGAGGAATTCTTGGGAAAGATGGTGGGTGAACACGACGACGACTGATATCGCCCCGGCTGATAGTGACCGTGCCCACATGCGGGCCGCGCTGGCATTAGCCCGGCGTGGCCTTGGCAATGTGTGGCCCAATCCTTCCGTGGGATGCGTCATCGTCAAGGATGGGCGCGTGGTCGGACGTGGCTGGACTCAGCCCGGCGGCCGCCCCCATGCCGAGACCGAGGCACTGGCCATGGCCGGGGAGGGGGCGCGCGGCGCCACCGCCTATGTCACCCTGGAACCCTGTTCCCATCACGGCAAGACCGCGCCCTGCGCCGAAGCGCTGATCCAGGCGGGCATCGCCCGTGTGGTCGCCGCCATGGAAGACCCCGACCCACGGGTGTCCGGCCAGGGCATGAATATGCTGCGCGACGCAGGCATGGCCGTTACCGTGGGTGTTTGCGCCGACGAAGCGGCAGAGCTGAACGCCGGCTTTTTCCTTAAGGTCCGCGACGGCAGGCCGTTGGTAACGCTGAAGCTGGCCACCACCTTGGATGGCCGCATCGCCACCCATTCCGGCGAAAGCAAGTGGATCACCTGCGAGGCCTCGCGGGCACTGGCCCATGTGCTGCGCGCCGAACATGACGTGATCATGGTGGGCAGCGGCACCGCGCTGGCCGACGATCCCGAATTGACCTGCCGTCTGCCCGGCCTGGAAGACCGCTCGCCCGTGCGGGTGGTGGTGGATGGCCGGTTGCGGCTGCCGCTGACCAGTAAAGTGGTCGCCACCGCCAACGAAATCCCCACCTGGGTGCTGACGCTGGAAGGCGGCGATGATGCCCGCATCGAGGCATTCCAGGATGCCGGTGTGGATGTGGTGGAAATCCCCGAAGGTCCCGATCACACCGTGGATCTGGGCGCCGCCCTGATGGTGCTGGCCGAAAGCGGCGTCACCCGCGTGCTGGTGGAAGGCGGTGCCCATCTGGCCGCCGGTCTGCTGCGTGCCGGTCTGGTGGATCGTTTGGTGTGGTTCCGCTCGGCCCGGCTGATGGGCGGCGACGGATTGCCGGCGGCGGTGGCCTTCGGCGTGGACCATCTGGCCCAGACCCCTCGTTTCGAACGCGTCGAGATTCGGCCCGTGGCCGAGGACGTCGTGGAAATCTATAAGAAAATCTAAGGAGTACGTGCCGATGTTCACAGGCATCGTCACCGATTTGGGTGAAGTGCGCCGGGTCGTTCGTGGCCAAGGTCAAGACGCCCGTTTCGAGATCGCAACCAGCTACGACCTGTCCACGGTGGATATCGGCGCCTCCATCGCCCATAACGGCGTGTGCCTGACCGTCATCGAAACGGGTCCTGATTGGTACGTGATCCAGGCTTCGGACGAGACCTTGTCCAAGACCACCCTGGGCGATTGGCAGGAAGGCACGCGGGTCAATCTGGAACGCGCCTGCAAGGTGGGCGACGAACTGGGCGGCCACATCGTTTCGGGTCACGTGGACGGTGTTGCCCGTGTGGTCAGCATCCGCCCCGAGAACGAATCCATGCGCTTTACCTTCGAGGCCCCGGTGGCCCTGGCGAAGTTCGTGGCGCCCAAGGGTTCGGTGGCGCTGGATGGCGTGTCGTTGACTGTCAACGAGGTTGACGGACGGCATTTCGGTATCAATGTCATTCCCCACACGCAGGCTGTGACCACCTTCGGTCGCTTGCGCGAAGGCGATTGCGTGAATATGGAAATAGACATGCTCGCGCGCTATGTTGCCCGCCTTCTGGAAAGGGATTAGTTCGGTGGCAGTCTCGGAGTATCATGACTACCTCTCCTCCATCGAGGAGATCATCGACGAGGCCCGTAGCGGTCGCATGTTCATCCTGGTGGACGACGAAGACCGCGAGAACGAGGGCGATTTGGTCATTCCGGCCCAGATGGCGACCCCGGAAGCCGTCAATTTCATGGCCCGTTATGGCCGAGGCCTGATCTGCCTGTCACTGACTCGCGCCCGCTGCGAGCAATTGGGCCTCAAGCCCATGAGCCCCGATAATGGCACCCGCATGCAGACGGCCTTCACCATTTCCATCGAGGCCCGCGAAGGGGTAACCACCGGCATTTCCGCCGCCGACCGCGCCCGCACCGTGCAGGTTGCCATCGACCCCGAGAAGAATGCCCACGATATCGTCACGCCGGGCCACGTCTTCCCGCTGATGGCCCGTGACGGCGGTGCCTTGGTACGCGCCGGCCATACGGAAGCGGCGGTGGATATCGCGCGGCTGGCCGGCCTGAACCCGTCGGGCGTGATCTGCGAGATCATGAACGACGACGGCACCATGGCCCGTCTGCCTGATCTGGTGAAGTTCGCCCAGTTGCACGGGCTGAAGATCGCCACCATCGCCGATCTGATCGCCTATCGCCGCCGCCATGACAAGATCGTCCGGCGTGAGTTGGAGGCGCCGTTCCATTCCAAATGGGGCGAGGATTGGCGCATGGTCGTCTATGTGAACCAAGTGGCCTATGCCGAGCACATCGCCCTGGTGAAGGGCGACATCTCGCGTGAGGGTGGCGGTCCGGTCATGGTCCGCGTCCATGCCGTCAACATCCTTGACGACGTGCTGGGCGACCAGGGCTCGGGCAAGGCCGGCCAGCTCCATTCCGCCATGGAAATGATTGCCGAGCATGGCCGTGGCGTGGTGGTTCTGGTGCGCGAGCCGCGCCCTACCAGCCTGTCCGACCGCGTCCGCGCCCAATTGGATCAGCGCCCGGCCCCCACCGAGTTGCGGGATTACGGCATCGGTGCGCAAATCCTGCTGGACCTGGGCGTGCGCGACATGATCCTGTTGTCCAACACCAAGAAGACCATCATCGGCCTTGAGGGCTTCGGCCTGGAAGTGGTCGAGCAGCGGTCCATTCCGGCCGCGTGACGAGGAAGAGTTCATGACCGAAAGCCGCGTGCTGATCATCGAGGCGCGTTTTTACGACCACCTCGCCGACATGCTGTTGGCCGGTGCCGCCGGTGCGCTGGACGCTGCCGGCGTGGCCTGGGACAAGGTGACCCTGCCCGGCGTGCTGGAACTGCCCACGGCGCTGGAAATGTTCGCCAACGCCAAGGAACAGAAATACGACGGCTTCGTGGTGCTGGGCACCGCCATCCGTGGCGAAAGCGACCATTACCATCACGTCTCCACCGCTTGCGTGAACGGCTGCAGCGAGGTGGCGACCCGTCATCTGCTGGCCCTGGGCAGCGGCGTACTGACCGTGCATAACGAAGCCCAGGCCCTGAACCGGGCCGATCCCGCCCGCAAGAATTTGGGGGGGCAGGCCGCGCGAGCCTGTCTCCGGATGCTAGAACTGAAGCGCGCCTTGAAACTTACCCGGTGAGCAAAAACCAAGTGCGTAAACCTAACCCCAACGCTACCCGCCGTTCCGCCGCCCGTCTGGCCGCCGTGCAGGCGCTCTATTCCATGGAAATCACCGGCGTCACCGCCGAGCAGGCCATGGACGAGTTCCGCCAGCGTCTGGCCGACGAACCGCAGGCCAAGCTGGCCGAGCCCGATGCCGAATTGGTCACCTTGCTGGTGCGCGGGGCCACCGTGGAAGGGGCTTTGCTGGACGAAATGATCGGCAATGCGCTCAGCCGCGATTGGACCGTGGACCGCCTTGAATCCGTGCTGCGCGCCATCCTGCGCGCCGGTGCATTCGAGATTAAGGCGCGCCCGCAAACCCCTGCACGCGTTGTCATTTCCGAATTCGTGGACGTGGCCCACGCCTTCTATGCCGGCCCCGAGCCGGGGTTGGTCAATGCGGTCATGGATAAGGTGGCCCGCGTGCTGCGCCCCGAGGAGTTCGAGGGGGGCGCCGCCTCGGCGTCCTGAGTGCGGCCTTGAGCGGTCCTGACGAGTTCCAGGTCATCGCCCAGCTTTTCGCCCCCTTGGCGCAAAGCTTTCCGGGCGCCCTGGGTTTGACCGACGACGCCGCTCTGCTGCCGCCCGATGCCCTGGCTGAAACGGTGGTCACCGTGGACGCCATGGTGGCGGGCGTGCATTTCCTGCCTGACGATCCGCCCGATCTGGTGGCCCGCAAATTGGTGCGGGTCAATCTGTCCGACCTTGCCGCCAAGGGCGCATTGCCCTTCGCCGTGCTGCTGGCGGCTGCCTTTCCCCACGGCACCAGCCAGGATTGGCTGGAACGTTTCGCCCATGGGCTGGGCCAGGACATCACTGAATTCGGCATCGCTTTGATCGGCGGCGACACCGTTGCCACGCCGGGACCGCTGACTTTGTCGCTGACCGCCATGGGCAAGGTGGCGGCGGGCAGGGCGATCCTGCGCTCCGGTGCCCAAGCCGGAGATATGGTGTGGGTGTCGGGCACCATCGGCGACGGCGCCTTGGGCTTGCGGGCGGCACGCGGCCAATTGTCCTTGCCCCCGGAGCACATTGCCGCCCTGGCCGACCGCTACCGCTTGCCGCGCCCGCGGGTTAGCCTGGGGCCGTGTCTGGTTGGCCTCGCCAGTGCAGGCATGGACGTTTCCGACGGCTTGGTCCAGGACCTCGGTCATCTGTGCCGGGCCTCGCACCTAGCCGCCATCATCGATGCGGCGGCGGTGCCGTTGTCGCCGGCGGCGCGCGCGGCGCTCGACCTGGACCAATCGCTCCTTGCCACACTCCTGACGGGGGGAGATGATTACGAATTGCTGTTTGCCGCACCGTCTTCAGCCACAGCGCCGTTGCTGGAGCTGGCCGAACGGCTCGGGGTGCCCCTGACCGCCATTGGCCGCATGGAAGCGGGAAGCGGGGTGACGGTGCACGATGCTTCTGGCCGGGCTTTGTCCTTGGGGCAGGGGGGCTGGCGGCATTTCAGCGCAACCATATCGGGGGCCGGCGCGTGATCCGTTTGATCTTCATGGTGATCGCCTTTTTGCTGATGGTGGGTGTCATCATCGGCGGCCTTTATTTCTGGGGCATCGACCCGCTGGAAAAATTCAACGTGCTGGTGGGCAACGCCCCGGCACCGACTGAGAAGGGCACGACGGCCAAGGCCGCCGTGGTGGCGCAGCCCAGTTTCGTGGATTTCGGTTTGCTGATCGTGCCGGTGGTCCTGGACCGCGAGGTCAAGAAGCAGGCCGAAATGATCCTGCGGCTGGAAGTTGCCTCCGATAAGAAGGAAGTGGTGGCCCAGAATCTGCCGCGCCTGCAGAACGCCTTCCTTACCGACATGATGGCGTTCCTGCCGTACCAATTGCGCAGCAGTTCGACCCTGGACCTCGTGGCCGTCCGCCGCCGTTTGATCGCCTTGTGCGACAAGGTTTTGGGGCCGGGATTGGTCAAGGATGTCTCCATCGAGCAGTCCTCGGTCAAGTGATGCTTGAGGCCGAAACTTTTGCATGAGCCAGGGATAACTTGGAATTATACCAATTACCCCGTTGGGTTGGACGCTTAATTACCCTAAAGGCATAGTCCCGCTAGCATTTTATTGCATCGCCTCTGTTCTTCTGGCAACTTTTTCAACGCTTGCGTTGTCCTCTTTGCCAACCAGCAGTTAATGCCGGACGGAAGTGCGAGACGCGGAAGTCAATAAGCTGCTCAGGGGAACAAACCACAATGACAACTCTCTTTGTGATCGCGTGCGGTCTGGTGGGGTTGCTCTACGGAGCATATGCCACCAAGGCCGTCATGGCGACGCCTGCTGGCACGGCCAAAATGCAGGAAATCGCAGCGGCAATTCAGGAAGGCGCGCGCGCCTACCTTAATCGCCAATACACCGCCATCGCCGTGGTCGGTGTCATTATTTTCGTCGTCCTGTTCGCCCGCCTGGGTGCCTATCAGGCCATCGGCTTCCTGCTGGGCGCGCTGTGCTCGGGTGCCGCTGGCTATATCGGCATGAACATCTCGGTGCGTGCCAACGTGCGCACGGCCGAGGCAGCCCGCTCCGGCGGTCTTCAGCAGGCTCTTGATGTCGCCTTCAAATCGGGCGCCATCACCGGCATGCTGGTGGTCGGCCTGGGTCTGATCGGCGTCGCCGGCTATTACGCCGTGCTTCAGGCTTCGGGCATCGATCAGCGCAAGCTGATCGAATCCCTGGTGGCGCTGTCCTTCGGTGCCTCGCTGATCTCCATCTTCGCCCGTCTGGGCGGCGGTATCTTCACCAAGGGTGCCGATGTGGGCGCCGATCTGGTGGGCAAGGTCGAAGCGGGTATCCCCGAGGATGACCCTCGCAACCCCGCCGTCATCGCCGACAACGTGGGCGACAATGTGGGCGATTGCGCCGGCATGGCCGCTGATCTGTTCGAAACCTATGCCGTTACCATCGTCGGCACCATGCTGCTGGGCTCCATCTTCTTCACCGGCGCCGCGCAGCAAG
Source organism: Rhodospirillales bacterium (assembly GCA_014380005.1). Classification (GTDB taxonomy): domain Bacteria; phylum Pseudomonadota; class Alphaproteobacteria; order Rhodospirillales; family Magnetospirillaceae; genus Magnetospirillum. Next base: position 6,678 of record JACMKT010000159.1, on the reverse strand, counting down.
CCATGATGAACTTCCCGCTGCTGGTTGGCGGCGTGTGTATCCTGGCCTCCATCGCAGGTACCTTCTTCGTCAAGCTCGACGCTTCGGGCAATATCATGCGGGCGCTGTATAAGGGCCTGATCGTTACCGGCGTGCTGTCGGCTGCTTTGATCGCCGGCGTCATCAACTACAGCTTCGACGGCGGCTTCGGCGCCAAGTTCGATATGGCTGGCCGTATTTTGACCGGCGGCGATTTGTTCGTCTGCTCGTTGGTCGGTCTGCTCGTCACCGGCCTGATGGTGTGGATCACCGAATATTACACCGGCACCGAATATCGCCCGGTCAAAAGCGTTGCTCAGGCCTCGACCACCGGTCACGGCACCAACGTGATCCAGGGTCTGGCCGTCTCCATGGAAGCCTGCGCCTTGCCGGTGCTGGTGATCTGTATCTCCATCCTGTGGACCTACCACGTTGCCGGCCTGTTCGGCATCTCGGTGGCCGCTACCACCATGCTGGCCTTGGCTGGCATGATCGTCGCCCTGGACGCCTATGGCCCGGTGACGGACAACGCCGGCGGCATTGCCGAAATGGCCGAACTGCCCAAGGAAGTCCGCAAGATCACCGACGCCCTGGACGCCGTGGGTAACACCACCAAGGCGGTGACCAAGGGCTACGCTATCGGTTCGGCCGGTCTGGCCGCGCTGGTGCTGTTCGCCGCGTATACCGAAGACCTGCGGCACTATTTCCCCAACCTCAAAGTCACCTTCAGCCTGGAAGACCCCTATGTGGTGGTCGGCCTGTTCCTGGGTGGCCTGCTGCCGTACCTGTTCGGCGCCATGGGCATGATGGCCGTGGGCCGTGCCGCCGGTGCGGTGGTGGTCGAAGTGCGCCGTCAGTTCAAGGAAATCCCCGGCATCATGGCCGGAACCGCCAAGCCCGATTATGGCCGCGCGGTGGATATGCTGACCCGTGCCGCCATCAAGGAAATGATTATCCCGTCCATGTTGCCGGTGCTGTCGCCGGTGGTGCTGTATCTGGTGGTCAATGCCGCTGCTGGTCAGGTCCAGGCCTTTACCTGCCTGGGCGCCATGCTGCTGGGCACCATCGTGACCGGTCTGTTCGTGGCCATCTCCATGACCTCGGGCGGTGGCGCTTGGGATAATGCCAAGAAGTACATCGAAGACGGTCATCACGGTGGCAAGGGTTCCGACGCCCACAAGGCGGCGGTGACCGGTGACACCGTCGGCGATCCTTACAAGGACACCGCCGGCCCCGCCGTCAATCCCATGATCAAGATCATCAACATCGTCGCCATCTTGCTGTTGGCCATGGTCGCGGGCTGATCCCTGATCATTCAGGCAAAAAGAAACCCCGGCCGGAAACGGTCGGGGTTTTTTCTTTGGGGTGCGCTTGGCGAGCTATTTACCGCCAGGGTCCTTGGAGAACTTGCCCACATTGCCGACCAGCTGTTCAAGGATGCTCATTTCCTTGCCGGCGGTGGGGGTCTCGCGCTCCACGGTCTGGACGGCGATGCCGTCGGTCATGCCGCGGGTCACCATGTCCTTGACCACGCCGTTGCGGTCGAACGAGATGGAGATGGTCTTGCGGTCCTTCAGCTCGGGCTTGAAGAACGCCACCGTCTCGGTGCGCGACGAGATGTACTGCCAGCTCTCATCGCCGAAAGTGGCGGTGGCCGAGGGCGTGCCCAGCAGAGTCTGGACCTCGTCACGGGTGGTTTTGCCCACCTGGATTTGGGACAGCACCTCGGGCGTCGGCAGGTTACCGCGCAGATCCACGGAGGGCGTGCAGGCGGCGGCGCCAAGGACGAGGGCGCCAAGGACGAGGGCGCGGGCGAAGGCTATATGAGGGGTGCGGATCAGCTTGTTCATCCGTATCGAAGCCGAAGCATTGACGGAGCGGGGCTCCGGAGCCAAAGTGTGGGCAGACATTGCACCCCCTGGCGCGGCGTTGTCAACGATGCCGCGCAGCCTAGGAAGGCCGGCCAGAGCCTCCGGAAAAGCCACATGCCGTTTCGACGCTTTTTTGAACGCCGCCGGCGCGAACGCGCCGCCGCTGATCTTTATCTGACCGTGGTGGAGCAAGCGCGCCATCCCGACTTTTATACCGGCTATGGCGTGCCTGACACGCTGGAAGCCCGTTTTGACATGATCGTGCTGCACGCATGGTTGCTGATGCGGCGCTTGGGTGCGTCGGCGGACGAGGCGGCGAAGCCCTTGTCCCAGGCTGCCTTCGACCTCATGTTCGCCGACATGGACCGCAATTTGCGCGAAATGGGCGTCACCGATCTGCGGGTCGGCAAGCGCGTCCACCGCATGGCCGAGGCCTTTTATGGCCGCACCGGAGCCTATGACAAGGCCCTGGGCGAGGGGGAGGCCGCTTTGCAGGCCGCCCTGGCCCGCAACCTTTATCAATCCGAAACGGTCTCCAGCGCCCATCTGGCCGCCATGGCGGCTTATGTGAAGGCTCAGGTTGCCCATCTGGATGCCCTGAACGAGGGGCCGTTGCTGGATGGCGCCGTTTCCTTCCAACCGCCGCAGGTAACGCCATGATCCTCGACGACGAGACCCCTGAATTCAGCCGCCCCATCCGCGTGGATCACATCTCCGCCGCCGGCATGCGCGTGGACGTGGAAGCCAAGCCCGAGGAGCGCGCCGCTTTGGCCGAGCGCTTCGGCTTGGCCTCCATCGACCTGTTGAAGGCTCAGCTGCATCTTAAGGCCATTGCCGGCGGCGCCCTGGTGCGCCTGGATGGCACCATTACCGCCAAGGTGGTGCAGAATTGCGTGGTCAGCCTTGAGCCCATGCCGGCCAAGGTGAAGGAAGAATTCAGCCTGACCTTCGGCGCCGGTGCACCTGAAGAGGTCGGCGACGAGATCGAATTATCCATGGAAGATGAAGATCCGCCCGAGCCCATCATCGACGGCGTGATTGACGTGGGCGAGGCAGTAGCAGAACATCTGTCTTTGGCCCTGGATCCATTTCCGCGAAAAGCTGGAATCGCCTTCGAAGGTGGGGAAGAACCCACCCCTGCGGAGGTGAAAAAACCCAGTCCTTTCGCCGTACTGGCACAATTGCGTAAAAATAAGGGGTGAGGGAGCACCATCCCCTTGCTCCCGCCGGTCTTTTTGGCTAATAAACCACCCTTTCCCCGTCAGGGCTTCTGAGCGAGAGAGTAGACGACAAATGGCAGTTCCGAAGAAAAAGACCTCCAAATCCCGCCGCAACATGCGCCGCGCCCACCACGCGCTGCCGAAGGTTGCCGGGATCGAGTGCAAGAACTGTGGCGAGCAGAAGCTGCCCCACCACGTTTGCGGCTCGTGCGGTCATTACGATGGCCGTGAGGTCGTTGCCCAGGCCGAGGCGAGCGCCTGAACCACTGTAACCGGCGGAGCGCAAATCAGTGAGCGCACCCGTAACCATCTCCATCGACGCCATGGGGGGCGACCACGCTCCTGATATGGTGGTGGAGGGTGTTCGGCTGGCACACGTGCGGTTACCGCACGTTCGCTACCTATTGTTCGGCGATGCAAAGCGCATCGAACCGCTTCTCGAGCGGTGCCCGGACCTCAAGGGCGTGTGTCAGGTTCGTCACACCGAGGAATCGGTGTCCATGGACGACAAGCCCAGTCAGGTGCTGCGCACGGGGCGCCGCTCCAGCATGTGGCTTGCCGTGGATGCCGTCTCCAAGGGCGAAGCCGCCGGTGTGGTCTCCGCCGGTAATACCGGCGCGCTGATGGCGGTGTCGAAGTTCGTGCTGCGTATGCTGCCGGGCATCGACCGTCCCGCCATCGCAGGACTGTTCCCGACCGAGCGTGGCGAGACCGTCATGCTCGATCTGGGCGCCAACGTCGAGTGCAGCGCCAGGAACTTGGTCGAGTTCGCGGTGATGGGTGAAGTCTTCGCCCGCGCCGTGCTTGGCCTTGAGCAGCCGACCATCGGCCTGCTCAACATCGGTTCCGAGGATCTGAAGGGCAACGACGCGGTCAAGGCGGCGGCCAATACGCTGCGCGAAAGCCCGTTGCCCATCCGATTCCATGGCTTTGTCGAGGGCAACGATATCTGCGCCGGCACGGTCGATGTGGTGGTGACCGATGGGTTCACTGGCAACATCGCGCTGAAGACTGCCGAGGGTACGGTCAAGTTCTACTCGACCTTCCTGCGTCAGGCGTTCAAGAATTCGCTGCTGGCCAAGATCGGCTTCATGCTGGCCCGTCAGGCGCTGAACAAGGTCAAGGTCCGTACCGACCCCCGCCGTTATAACGGCGCCATGTTCCTGGGCCTGAATGGCATTGCCGTGAAAAGCCATGGCGGCACCGATGCGTTTGGCTTCGCCAATGCGGTCGGCGTGGCCGTCGATCTGGTGGCGCATGGCTACAATGATCGCATCCGCAAGGAAGTCGAACATCTCAAGGCGGCCGAGGCCCTTTCATCGCAACGCGTCGCCGGTAACGGATAACCCACCAAAATGATGCTGCGCTCCCACATCGTCGGCTGCGGGTCGTATCTCCCGTCCCGCATCGTCACCAATCGCGAGCTTGCCGCGACGGTGGACACCTCCGACGATTGGATCGTCGAGCGCACCGGCATTCGCCAGCGCCACATCGCCGCCGAGGGGGAAAACACCTCGGACCTCGCCGCCGCCGCCGCCCTCAATGCGCTGGAGATGGCCGAGATCAAGCCGGCGGATGTTGATTTGCTGATTGTGGCGACAGCCACCCCCGACAACACATTCCCCGCCACCGCTGCCCGCGTGCAGCAGCGCATCGGCATGACCGGGGGCTTCGCCTTCGACATCCAGGCGGTGTGCTCGGGCTTCATCTACGCCTTGTCGGTGGCTGATAATTTCATCAAGTCCGGTCAGGCCCGCACCGCCGTGGTGATCGGTGCCGAAACGTTCTCGCGTATCCTGGACTGGACCGACCGCGGCACCTGCGTGCTGTTCGGTGACGGCGCCGGCGCCGTGGTGCTGCGTGGCGCCATGGAGAAGGGGGGCAACACCGATCGCGGCGTGCTGTCCACCCACCTGCATTCCGATGGCCGCCATTACGACCTGCTGAAGGTTGACGGCGGCCCGTCCTCGAGCCAGACCGTCGGCCATCTGCGCATGGAAGGCCGCGAGGTCTTTCGCCATGCCGTGGTCAATCTGGCCGAAGTGGTGCGCGAAGCGCTGAGCGCCAATGACCTGACTGCCGCCGACATCGATTGGGTGGTGCCCCATCAGGCCAACCGCCGCATCCTTGAAGGCACCGCCAAGAAGCTGGGCTTCCCCATGGAGCGCATGGTGGTCACGGTGGAGCGCCACGCCAATACCTCGGCGGCCTCCATTCCGCTGGCTTTGGCGGAAGCGGTGAGCGATGGCCGCATCAAACGGGGCGACCTGCTGCTGCTGGAAGCCATGGGCGGCGGCTTTACCTGGGGTTCGGCCCTGGCCCGCTTCTAAGCGGGTAGGGTTAACGCCCGATCTTGCGCGACCGAGACAACGAATTCCCGCATCCCTTTGATATTGACGCTTTTCCGCTAAGCGGCTAGGGTTCGTCATCTGTTTATTTCCTTACCAGCAGGCAATTGCGGCATGTCGGAAAAGACCATCACACGCGCGCAGCTGAGCGAGGCGGTCTACCAAGAGGTGGGCCTTTCCCGGAACGAATCTGCCGACCTTCTGGAAGCTGTGTTGAGTGAGATTTCCTCGGCGCTGGCGGACGGTGAGGCGGTCAAGATTTCATCCTTCGGAAGCTTTGCCGTGCGCTCCAAGGGCCAGCGCGTCGGCCGCAATCCCAAGACCGGAGAAGAGGTTCCGATTCTTCCTCGCCGCGTCCTGGTGTTCCGCCCGTCGCAGCTGCTGAAGAAAAAGATCAATGACGGGCCGGTTGCCTCGGCCAAGGCCGGGAAGTGATGAGCACCGACGGCGAGCTTCCGCTGATCCGCCGCTCCGGCAAGTCGGAAACGGCCTTTCGCACCATCAGCGAGGTCGCCGACGAGCTTGACGTCCCGCAACACGTCCTGCGCTTTTGGGAAAGCAAATTTCCCCAGGTCAAGCCGCTGAAGCGCGGCGGTGGCCGTCGCTATTACCGCCCCGAGGATGTGGCGCTGCTGCGCCGCATCCGCGATCTGCTGTACAGCGAAGGCTACACCATCAAGGGGGTGCAAAAGCTGCTGCGCGAAGGCGGCCATAAGGAGCCCGGCGCGGCCAAGGCTGATGCCGACCCTCAGTTGCCCGAGTTGCAATTGTCCATCAATGAAGACGATCAGCCCGACATCACCGAATTGGATGATGGCGAAGAGGGCGATGAGCCGCCAGAGTTGGACGAAAGCGACGACGAACCGGTTGCGGAACGGGCGGGAGAATCGCGGTTTTCCGCAGAAACCCGCCATGAATTGGTGCGTCTGCTTGAGGATTTGGAACAACTTCGCGGTCTTTTGCAGCCGCGTTGAAATGGGGGTTGCGGGGAGGGGGCCTCCTGAGTATAGTGCGCCCCTCTTCCGGCGGGACCCGCCTGAAGATATCACGGGAGACCGGCCCAAGAGCCGCTTCCGCGAACGGTCGGAGCGTAGCGCAGCCCGGTAGCGCATCAGTCTGGGGGACTGGGGGTCGCAGGTTCGAATCCTGTCGCTCCGACCAATTTATCCAAGAAAACCGCCGCCTTCGGGTCGGCGGTTTTCTCGTTTCTGGCCCCACCGT
>JACMKT010000158.1 GCA_014380005.1 Rhodospirillales bacterium | reverse complement strand
CATGCCGCGCTGATGGAGCCGTGGGACGGCCCGGCTGCCGTGTGCTTCACCGATGGCCGTCAGATCGGCGCCACCTTGGACCGCAACGGCCTGCGTCCGGCCCGCTATCTGATCACCGATGACGACAAGCTGATGATGGCGTCGGAAATGGGCGTGCTGCCCTTCGCCGAGGACAAGATCGTCAAGAAGTGGCGCCTTCAGCCCGGCAAGATGCTGCTGATCGACCTTGAGCAGGGCCGTCTGATCGACGATGCCGAGATCAAGACCCAGCTGGCGTCGGAAAAGCCCTATCAGAAGTGGCTGGACGAAGCCCAAGTCGTGCTGGAAGACCTCAAGATCGAGGTTGAGCCCAAGGGCTTCGATCAGGCCACCCTGCTGGATCGCCAGCAGGTGTTCGGCTACACCCAGGAAGATATCAAGTTCCTGATGCAGCCCATGGCCGTCACCGGCCAAGAGGCCATCGGCTCCATGGGCACCGACACCCCCATCGCGGTGCTGTCGGACAAGTCCAAGACGCTGTTCAACTACTTCCAGCAGCAATTCGCCCAGGTGACCAATCCGCCCATCGATTCCATCCGCGAGGAATCGGTCATGAGCTTGGTCAGCCTGATCGGCCCGCGCCCCAACCTGCTGGAGCGCAACGACGACGCCCCCGAGGGCAAGCGCCTGGAAGTCAAGCAGCCCATCCTCACCAATGAAGATCTGGAGAAGATCCGCCGCATCGAGCAGGTGCCCGGTTCCGGCTTCCGTTCGGTCACGCTGGACATCACCTGGCCGGCTGCCTCGGGCGCTGCGGGCATGGAAAAGGCCATCGAATCCCTGTGCCGCGATGCCCAAGGCCGCGTCGGCGAGGGCTTCAACATCCTGATCCTGTCGGACCGCAAGGTCGGTGCCGACCGTATCCCGGTGCCGTCGCTGCTGGCGGTCTCGGCGGTCCATCATCACCTGATCCGCGAGGGTCTGCGCACCCAGGTCGGTCTGGTCATCGAGACCGGCGAGGCCCGTGAAATCCATCACATGTGCTGCTTGGCCGGTTACGGCGCCGAAGCGATCAACCCGTATCTCGCTTTCGAGACGCTGGAATCCATGCGCCCGACCCTGCCCGAGCCGCTGTCCAGCTATGAAGTGCAGAAGCGCTTCATCAAGGGCATGGACAAGGCCATCCTCAAGGTGATGGCCAAGATGGGCATCTCCACCTATCAGTCCTATTGCGGCGCCCAGATCTTCGACGCGGTGGGCCTGTCCACTCCGTTCCTGAAGAAATACTTCGCCGGCACCGCCAGCCGCATCGAGGGCGTGGGGCTTGCGGAAGTGGCCGAGGAATCCGTGCGCCGTCACCACAGCGCCTATTCCGACGCGCCCATCTACAAGAACGCCCTGGACGTGGGCGGCGAATATGCGTGGCGCAACCGTGGTGAAGAGCATGCCTGGACGTCGGAGAGCATCACCGCCATTCAGCACGCCGTGCGCACCAATTCCTATGACACGTTCAAGGAGTTCTCGCGCCAGATCGACGAGCAGGCCGAGCGTCTGCTGACCCTGCGCGGCCTGTTCCAGATCAAGACCGAGGGTAACGGCATCCCCCTGGACGAGGTCGAGCCGGCCAAGGACATCGTCAAGCGCTTCGTCACCGGCGCCATGTCCATGGGGTCCATCTCGGCGGAGGCCCATAGCACCCTGGCGGTGGCCATGAACCGGATCGGCGGCAAGTCGAACACCGGCGAAGGCGGCGAGGACGTTGCGCGTTTCACGCCCCTGCCCAATGGCGATTCCATGCGTTCCGCCATCAAGCAGGTGGCCTCGGGCCGTTTCGGCGTGACCACCGAGTATCTGGTCAACGCCGACGACATCCAGATCAAGATGGCCCAGGGCGCCAAGCCCGGCGAGGGCGGTCAGTTGCCCGGCCACAAGGTCGATGGGTTCATCGCCCGCCTGCGTCACTCGACCCCGGGCGTGGGCCTGATCAGCCCGCCGCCGCACCACGACATCTATTCCATCGAAGATTTGGCCCAGTTGATCTTCGATTTGAAGAACGTCAACACCGCTGCCCGCATCTCGGTGAAGCTGGTGTCGGAAATGGGTGTGGGCACCGTGGCCGCCGGCGTCGCCAAGGCCAAAGCCGACCACATCACCATCTCGGGCTTCGACGGCGGCACCGGCGCGTCGCCGCTGACCTCCATCAAGCATGCCGGTTCGCCGTGGGAAATCGGTCTGGCCGAGACCCAACAGACCCTGGTGCTGAATAATTTGCGCAAGCGGGTTACGGTGCAGGTGGACGGTGCCCTGCGTACCGGCCGCGACGTCATCATCGGTGCCCTGATGGGCGCCGATGAGTTCGGCTTCGCCACCGCGCCGCTGATCGCCGCGGGCTGCATCATGATGCGCAAGTGTCATCTGAACACCTGCCCGGTGGGCGTCGCCACCCAGGACCCCGAACTGCGCAAGCGGTTCAAGGGCCAGCCCGAGCACGTCATCAACTACTTCTTCTTCGTCGCCGAGGAAGTGCGTGAGTGGATGGCCAAGCTGGGCGTGCGCAAGCTGGAAGAGTTGGTGGGCCGCGTCGATCTGCTGGACACCAACAAGGCCATCAGCCATTGGAAGGCCAATGGGCTGGACTTCTCGCGCATGTTCCACAAGGTGGATGCCAAGGGTCAGCCGGTCACCAAGGCGGAAGACCAGGATCACGAGATCGACAACGTTCTCGACCGCAAGCTGATCGCCCAGGCGCAGCCCGCCATCAAGGATAAGAAGGCGGTCAAGATCATCACGCCCGTGCGCAACGTGGACCGTTCGGTCGGCGCCATGCTGTCGGGTGAGGTCGTCAAGGCCCATGGCGGCGCCGGTTTGGCGGAAGACACCATCTCCATCAAACTGTCGGGCACCGCCGGCCAGTCCTTCGGCGCCTTTGCCGCCAGGGGCGTGACGCTGGAGCTGGAAGGCGAAGGCAACGATTACGTGGGCAAGGGCCTGTCGGGCGGCAAGATCATCATCTATCCGCCCAAGATTTCCAAAATGGTGGCCGAGGACAACATCATCGTCGGCAACACCGTGCTGTACGGCGCCACCGAGGGTGAGTGCTATTTCCGCGGCGTCGGCGGTGAGCGTTTCGCCGTGCGCAACTCGGGCGCCATCACGGTGGTCGAGGGCGTGGGCGACCACGGCTGCGAATACATGACCGGCGGCTGCGTGCTGGTCATCGGCCCCACGGGCCGCAACTTCGCCGCCGGCATGTCGGGCGGTGTGGCCTATGTGCTGGACGAGGCGGGTGACTTCGCCAAGCGCTGCAACATGGCCATGGTCGAACTGGAGCCCGTGGTGGCCGAAGAAGAGGCCATGGAAAAGCACGAAGGTCAGTTAAACGACCTGGAAGCCCATGGCTTGGTGGATCTCATGGGCGACATGACCCGCGACGACGCTACCCGCATCCAGGCCATGCTGCGCAACCACGTGCACTACACCGGCTCGAAGCGGGCCCACGATATCCTGCTGAATTGGGAGTATTACATGCCCAAATTCGTCAAGGTGATGCCGGTGGATTACCGGCGCGCCCTGCTCGAAATGGCCAAGGCTCAAGAAGCCGCTATCAGCGGGGGGCGCTGACCATGGGTAAGGCAACCGGTTTCAAGGAATACGCCCGCCAGATTCCGGCCTATGAAAAGGCCGAGGAGCGTGTGACCCATTACAACGAGTTCACCAAGCCCATGTCCCCCGAGGATTTGGCGAAGCAGGGGGCCCGCTGCATGGATTGCGGCATCCCGTTCTGCCATCAGGGCTGCCCGGTGAACAACATCATCCCGGATTGGAACGATCTGGTTTACCGCAACCGGTGGAAAGAGGCCCTTGAGGTTCTGCATTCCACCAACAACTTCCCGGAATTCACCGGCCGCGTCTGCCCCGCCCCGTGCGAGGAATCGTGCACCCTGAATTTGGAAGACAGCCCGGTCGCCATCAAGACCATCGAGCACGCCATCGTCGAGCGTGGCTGGGCCGAGGGCTGGGTGGTTGCCGATACCTCCAAGCCGCGTACCGGCAAGAAGGTGGCGGTGGTGGGCGGTGGCCCCGCCGGCATGGCGGCGGCACAGCAGCTCGCCCGCGCCGGTCATTCCGTGGTGCTGTATGAAAAGAACGCCCAGGTGGGCGGCCTGCTGCGCTATGGCATCCCCGACTTCAAGCTTGAGAAGAATGTGATCGAGCGCCGCGCTGCCCAATTGCAGGCGGAAGGCGTGGAAATCCGCACCAATGCCCATGTGGGCGTGAGTGTCCCGGTGTCCGAACTGGATGCCTATGACGCCGTGGTGCTGACCGGCGGCTCCGAGAAGCCGCGCGATTTGCCGGTCGCGGGCCGCGAGCTGGCCGGCGTGCATTACGCCATGGACTTCCTGACCCAGCAGAACCGCCGCGTATCCGGCGAAGCTGTGGGCGCCGAGGACATTCTGGCGACGGCCAAGAAGGTTGTGGTCATTGGCGGTGGCGACACCGGCGCCGATTGCGTCGGCACCTCCAACCGCCACAAGGCTGCCTCGGTCACCCAGATCGAGATCATGGGCAAGCCGCCGGAGAAGGAAGACAAGCTGGCCACGTGGCCGCTCTGGCCCAACCGCCTGCGCACCTCCACCAGCCACGACGAAGGCTGCCAGCGCCGCTGGTCGGTTTCCACCGTGTCGTTCTTCGGCGAGAACGGTCAGGTCAAGGGCCTGAACTGCGTCGAGGTGGATGCCAAGTTCCAGCCCGTCGCCGGGACCGAGTTCGTGCTGGAAGCCGATCTGGTCCTGCTCGCCATGGGCTTCGTCCATCCGGTCCATGAGGGTTTGCTGGATGGCTTGGGCCTGGACAAGGATGGCCGTGGCAACGTCAAGGCCGATACCGTCAAGTACCAGACCTCCAACCCCAAGGTGTTCGCCGCCGGCGATATCCGCCGGGGCCAGTCCCTGGTGGTGTGGGCCATCCGCGAAGGGCGCCAAGCCGCCCGCGCGGTGGATGAATTCCTGATGGGTTCCAGCGAATTGCCGCGCTGATAAATCTATTGGGCGAAAGTTAAGGGGCCATCCTCTTGGGGGTGGCCCTTTGTTTTTTGTATGTAACACGCGTTACGTGCTTATGGCGCTTTGCTTATCCATTGGCTCTGATCTTTTCCTATCGAATCATTGACCTAGCCCCGGTGGATAGCTCAATAATGCTGGAGGACCTGTGCCGTAGAATGCGTAGGCCATGACCATAAACGTGGTGCGGGAAATAGATATGTTCATCGACAACTGGCGTGTGCGCTCGAAGATTCTGCTGATCGTGGCGGCGTCGCTGATCGGCATGACCCTCATGGTCGCTTTGGGTTTGAACAACCTGAAGGGCGAGTTGATGGATGGACGCCGGGTCAAGACTCAGCAGCTTGTCGAGGTCGCCCACGGGATGGTTGTCCATTATGTGGACGAGGCCAAAGCTGGCCGCATGACCGCCGAGGAAGCCCAGGCCGCCGCTTTGTCGGCGCTGAAAGCCCTGCGCTACGCCGGCAATGAATATTTCTGGGTCAACGACATGCGCCCGCGCATGATCATGCACCCCATCAAGCCCGAATTGGACGGCAAGGACCTGAGCGAGTTCAAGGACCCGGCGGGCAAGAAGCTGTTCGTCGCCTTTGTCGAGGAAGTGGCTAAGAACAAAGCCGGCTTTGTGGATTACCTGTGGCCCAAGCCCGGCTTCGACAAGCCGGTGCCCAAGGTGTCTTATGTGAAGGGCGTCGATGCCTGGGGCTGGGTGGTCGGCTCGGGTATCTATCTGGATGACGTGGACACCGCTTTCTGGCGCGCCGTCACCAATCAGGGCATCCTCATCGCCATTGTCATGGTGGTGGTGCTGGGCATTTCCTATCTGGTCGGCCACCGCATCGTCGAGGCCCTGGCGCACATCACCGATTCCATGCACCGCCTAGCCGGTGGTGATACCACGGTGACCGTGGACACCAACCGCAGGGACGAGATGGGCGATATGTCGCGCTCGGTGGAGGTGTTCCGCAACAACGCCATCGAGGTCGGCAATCTGCATTCCGAGCAGGAAGGCCTGCGCGTCAAGGCTGATCAGGATCGCCACCAGACCTTGGCCCGTCTGGCTGAAGACCTCGACCGGGGGGTGTCCCTGGCGGCCCAGGCGGTCAATTCCGCCGCCTCGCAGATGCGGTCCACCGCCACGACCATGACCGGCACCGCCGACCGCACCAGCGAGGAAAGCCAAGTGGTGGCCGCCGCCGTGTCGCAGACCTCCGCCAATGTGGAAACCGTCGCCGCCGCCGCCGAGGAACTGAACGCCTCCATCAGCGAAATCTCCCGTCAGGTCGGCCAATCCGCCGGCATCGCCCGCGAGGCGGTGGACGCCGCCCGGCGCACCGACGGCGTGGTGCGTGGCCTGTCCGACGCTGCCGCCCGCATCGGCGAAGTGGTCAGCATGATCAACGACATTGCCGGCCAGACCAATCTGCTGGCGCTGAACGCCACCATTGAGGCGGCGCGGGCCGGTGATGCCGGCAAGGGCTTTGCCGTGGTCGCCAACGAGGTCAAGCATCTCGCCAACCAGACCGCCAAGGCCACCGAGGACATTTCCAAGCAGATCGCCGCCATTCAGGGCACCAGCGGCGAAGCGGTGACCGCCATCCAGGACATCGGCAAGACCATCGAGCGCATGAGCGAGATCGCCGATTCCATCGCCGCCGCCGTGGAACAGCAGGGTGCCGCCACCCAGGAAATCGCCCGCAACGTCTCGGAAGCCGCCAGCGGCACCCAGGAAGTCGCAACGCATATCGGCGTGGTGACCAAGGCCGCCGCCGAAACCGGCTGCGCTGCCCGCGAAGTTCTGGCCGCCGCCGATTCCTTGGCCCGCGATGCCCAGGGCATGAAGACCGGGCTGGATCGCTTCCTGGAGGGCGTGAGGGCCATGTAAGCAGGGCTGTTTCAGCCAAGGCCCTCCGCTTCGCCGGGGGGCCTTTTCTTTTGGTAGTCCGGATTCCCCAAAAGCGCCAGACTTTGGCCCTACGCCCTTTTGCAGGGAGGGCCAAGCGCATGCCACCTTTCGTCGGATGACATCAACCGGCGTTAGGAGGGTCTATGCCGTCCGTCCTGGTTACCGGTGGGGCCGGTTATGTGGGCAGTCACGCCTGTAAGGCATTGGCCGCCGCCGGCTTCACCCCCATCACCTATGACGATCTGTCCACCGGTCACCGCGATCTGGTGCGCTGGGGGCCGTTCGAGGAGGGCAGTGTCGGCGATGGTGAGCGTCTGTCCAGCGTTATCGCCCGCCATCGCCCGGTGGCGGTGCTGCATTTCGCGGCGCTTTCCCTGGTGGGCGAGTCCGTGCGCGACCCCGCCCGCTACTATCGTACCAACGTGGCCTCGACCCTGACGCTGCTGGAGGCCATGCGCCGTCACCATGTGGAAGCCATGGTGTTTTCCAGCACCTGCGCCACCTATGGCCTGCCCGACCGGGTGCCCATCACCGAGGATACCCCCCAGCGCCCCATCAACCCCTATGGCTGGTCCAAGCTGATGGTGGAACGGCTGATGGCCGATCATGGCTCGGCCTATGGCCTGCAATGGGCGGCCTTGCGCTATTTCAACGCCGCCGGCGCCGATCCCGATGGCGAGACCGGCGAGGATCACGAACCCGAGACCCATCTGATCCCGCGCGCCTTGTTGGCGGCGGCGGGCGCCATGCCCGCCATGGATCTGTTCGGTGCCGATTGGCCCACGCCCGACGGCACCTGTATCCGCGACTACGTCCATGTGGACGATCTGGCCCGTTGGCATGTGCAGGCCTTGGTGCATCTGCTGTCGGGCAAGGGCTCGCTGGCGCTCAATCTGGGCACCGGCAAGGGGTGGTCGGTGCGTCAGGTGCTGGCGGCGGTGGAACGAGTGACTGGGCGGCCCGTGCCCATCCGCATGGCGCCGCGCCGGGAGGGTGATCCACCGGTACTGGTGGCCGACCCCAGCCGCGCCTGCGCCCTTCTGGGGGCTGAGGCCCGCATTACGGACATGGAGACCATTGTCGAGACCGCTTGGCGCTTTCTCAAGGGCCGGCGCGTTCAGCCCGAAAGGAAGGTGATGTGATGAAACCGCTCCGCATGCTGCTTGCTTTGGTGCCGGTTCTGGCCTTGCTGGCCTGTTCCGGGCGGGTGGTGCAAAATCCCACCCCCATCGCCCAGGCGCCCAGTTCCACCTCGTCCGGCTATATCATCGAACCCGGCGACGCGTTGGATGTGCGCTTCTTCTATAACCCGGAACTGAACGAAGAAGTCATGGTGCGGCCCGACGGCAACATCTCGCTGCCGCTGGTGGGCGAGATGCGCGCCGCGGGCCGGTCGCCGACGCAGTTGGAAGGCCTGCTTCGCGACTCCTACAGCCGCGAGCTGCGTCAGGCCGCCATCACCGTCATCGTCAAGGGCTTCGCCGGCCAGCGCGTCTATGTGGATGGCGAGGTCGGCGAACCGCAGATGGTCAACATTGCCGGCAATCTGTCGGCCATGCAGGCGGTGGCCTCGGCGGGCGGGTTCAAGCCCTCGGCCAGAAAGGGCGAGGTGCTGGTGATCCGCCGGGCCGGGACGCCTAAGCCGGTGGTCATCCCGGTGGATTTGGATGCCGCCATCTCGGGCACCGATACCAGCCAGGACATCCTGCTGCAGCCCTATGATGTGGTCTTTGTGCCTAAGACGGCTATTGCTGAGGTAAATCAGTTCGTCGACCAGTACTTCCGCCAGAATATCCCGCTGCCGGTCGGCGTCGGCTACGGCATCAACAATTAGCCTAAGCGCCCTCCGCTTCGGCGGGGGGCGCCTATCCTTTCGGAGTCTCGTATCCCGCCCCGCACCTTGCCACCATGCCTGTCCGGCAAGGAGGATTCTCAATGTGCGGCATCGCGGGCTGGATTGATCGCGAGGCGGCTCCCATCGGGCCGGGTGTCATGGATGCCATGATTACGGCCGTCGCCCATCGCGGCCCTGACGGCAGCGGACGATGGGACGGGGTGACCCGGAATGGGCGGTGGCGGCTGTCTTTGGGCCATCGCCGTCTGTCCATCATCGATCTGGAAGGCGGCGTGCAGCCCATGGTCTCGGCCAATGGCCAAGCCGTGCTGATCTTCAACGGCGAAATCTATAATTTCAAGGACCTGCGCGCCGAGTTGGCGGCCCAGGGCCACAACTTCACCACCCAATCGGACACGGAAGTTCTATTGGCCTCGTATCAGGCCTGGGGACCTGATTGCGTCCAGCACCTGCGCGGCATGTTTGCCTTCGCCCTGTGGGACGCGACTCGCGAGCGCCTGTTCATGGCCCGCGACCGCTTCGGCAAGAAGCCGTTGTATCTGTGGCAGGACGGCGAGGGCGCCGTGGTGTTCGGCTCCGAGGTTAAGGCGCTGCTGGCCCATCCCCGTGTGCCGCAGGTGCTGGACCGGGCCTCGGTGGCGGAGTATCTGGCGTGGCGCTACGTTCCCGGCCCCCATACCCTGTTCGCCGGAATCCGCAAGCTGCCGCCGGCCAGTTGGGCCATGTGGGAAAACGGCCAACTGACCGAGGCATGCTATTGGTCGCCCCCCGATGCGGGAGACCGCCCCGCCCGCGCGATCCCCGCCGATCCGGTGGCCGAGTTCACCCAATTGCTGGACGATTGCGTGCGTGTCCGCATGGTGTCGGACGTGCCCTTCGGCGCCTTCCTGTCGGGCGGGCTGGATTCGTCGGCGGTGGTGGCGTTGATGAGCCGCCATTCGGATTTACCCGTCAACACCTTCTCGGTGGGCTATGCCGAGTCCCGGTATAGCGAGCTGAAATACGCCCGCATGGTGGCCGACCAGTTCCACACCAACCATCATGAACTGGTCATGGCCGCCGATGACGTCATCGCCGATCTGCCTCAATTGACCGCCTTCCGTGACGCCCCGGTGTCCGAACCCGCCGACGTTCCCATTCACCGCCTGTCCCAAATGGCGCGGCAAAGCGTCAAGATGGTGCTGACCGGCGAGGGCTCGGACGAGCTGTTGGGCGGCTATCCCAAGCATCGGGCCGAGCCGCTGGTGGCCCTGTATCAGCGCATCATCCCTCGCGCAATTCACTGCAATCTGGCTGAACCGCTGGTGGGCGCGCTGCCCTATGGCTTCCGCCGGGTCAAGACCATGGTCAGTTGCTTTGGCCTGCGCGACCCGCGCCAACGCCTGCCCGCATGGTTCGCCGCATGGCCGCCAGCGGAAGTGGCCAAGCTGCTGGCGCTGGAGGTTCCCGACCGCGCCCTGGATTCCAGGCCGTTCCGCGTCGCCAAGCGCCAAACGCCGTTGCGGCGCGCGCTGTATTTCGATCAGACCTCATGGCTGCCGGACAATCTGCTGGAGCGCGGCGACCGCATGACCATGGCCGCCAGTATCGAAGCGCGCATGCCGTTCATGGATCACCAGCTTGCCCATTATTGCTCCAAGCTGCCCGACAGCTACCGGGTGCGCGGGGTGTCGGGCAAATGGCTGCTGCGTCAGGCCATGGCGCCGCTGCTGCCCGATTCGGTACTGCATCGGCCTAAGGTGGGCTTCCGCGTGCCGGTGAATCTGTGGTTCCAGGACAAGCTGCGCGGTTGGGTCATCGATCTGCTGCTGGGTCCGCATTCGGCCACCCGCGACTGGTATCGCATCGACCGCTTGGCACGGCTGATCAACGACCATGTGAGCGGTCGCCATAACC
Organism: Rhodospirillales bacterium; assembly: GCA_014380005.1. GTDB lineage: Bacteria > Pseudomonadota > Alphaproteobacteria > Rhodospirillales > Magnetospirillaceae > Magnetospirillum. The sequence goes on along the minus strand of JACMKT010000158.1, from coordinate 14,280 downwards.
ACGAAAAGGCGCTGTGGATGCTGGTAACGCTGGAGCTGTTCCAGCGTCAGTATCAATTGAAGTAGCGGCGGCAGCCTGCCGCCTCCACGCCATGGCCGCCATGCCCACGGTCACCATCCACACCGCCACCGTGCCCGAGGGCAGGTTGGACAGCACGGATTGCTCGGTCAGGCCCTTCAGCAGGATGTACAGCACCAAGATGTCGCGCACCGGGCTGGGATGGGCGGCGAACATGCGCAGCTGGCACAGAAACACGCCCATGAGCAGGGTGAAGCCGATTACGCCGGTATAGAGCAGGGATTGCAGATACATGTTGTGGGCGTGGGTGATCTTCCAGCGCACAAAGCTTTTGAACAGCGCCATGCCGGCGGCGTGACCATAGCCTAGCACTGGGGCGCGGGAGATGTGGTCGATCACGTTGGACCAGATGTCCATGCGCCCGGAAAAGGTCAGGACTTCCTTGGAACTGCCCGAGCGGGAAAACACCTCCAGAACATCCCCCGGCAGGACGTTTGCCAGCCCGCCCATGGATTCCACTAGGAAGACCGAGCCCAAGCACAGGGTCACGGTGGGCACCAGCAGCAGGCCCCCCCCCCGGCGATAGGCCAGGAAGGCCAACGCTGCGGCGATCATGGCCAGCGGCGGCGTACGTGATTGGGTCAGGTACACCGTGACCGCCCCCATGACGACTAGAATGGCAAGCCCCAGGCGAGGGCCGAAGCTGCGGGCTTGGTGCCACAGCATGGCGACGGCGAAGGTGAACAGGACGCCGATTTCGGCCAGGGGGATGGGATGGTCGGTCAAGCCGCGCAAGCGGTCGGCGGTGCCGGTGCTGCCCGGACTGGGTGGGGTCAGGCCCATGGCGAAGGGGGCGATGGCCAGGGACGGCAGCACGATCAGCCCGGCGCCCAGGGCCAAGGCGTATAGCAAGCGGCGTTCGTCCAGCACCTCGGCGGCGGCAAGGCCGAACAGGAACATCAGGGCGTAGGCCAGGGCAGAGACCATGGTGTAGCTGGGCAATGGCGACCACAGGGCCGAGACGAACAGCAAGCAGATGAACAGCAGGCCGAACAGGGCGGGGGGGCGGGCCAGCAGCCAGCCGGCGCGGGACATGCGGATCACGCCCACCAAGCCGCATCCCACCCACACGGCGCCCTTGAACAGCACCTGGGCGTCCACGGATTTGTCGGCCCAACTGCGGGTGCGGAAACTGGCATCGGTCAGGAACATCAGTAGGGCCAGGGCGATTACAAAGGCCCAGGGTTCGCCCCGCATCAGGGCCAGCATCAGCGGCATGGCCCAGATGAGGATCAGCACTGCAAACGGCACGCCCAGCAGGGAATCCTGATCGGGATAAAGCACGGGCACCAGCATGGACAGTACGAAGGCCAGCGTGGTGAGAAACGCTACATTTTTACCCATGGTTTCTCCCGGGCAAGCAGATAGGCGGCGGTGCAGCCCGACATGGCGATGCCGCCGGTGATGCCGGCCATGGCACCGCCCAGGCCCCAGATGGGGATCAAGGCGAAGCACAGCCCCACGCCGCAGATGGCCGAGCCCACACGTCCGAGAAACAGCAGATCGGGGCGGCGCAGCAGGAACAGGGCGGTTTCCAGCGGATAGACGAAGACGATCACCACATGGGCGGCGGCGAACCATGCCAGGGTGACGGTGGGGTCGCCGTAGCGCGGCCCATAGACCAGCCCTACCAGCCAATCACCGGCACTCAGCAGAAACACCAGATAGGGCAGGGTCAGCATGGCCATGGCGGTGGTGGTATGGGTCAAGGCCCGGCGCAGGCCCAGTGCCCCCTCTGCCGCCAGGGCACGGGCGGCGCGGGGTTTGTCGAAATTGTCCACGGCGGTGGCGGCGGTGGAGAGGGGCTGGGTGAAATTGCGCATGGCCTGGAACAGCGCCACCGGCTCCGGCCCGGCCAGCGCCCCCAGGATCAGCGGCGGCAGGTGGCCATAGGCGTTGTAGGCCAGATTGCTGGCCACCGACCAGCCGATGAAATGGCCCAGATTTTTCAGGAATGGCAGGAAGGCGGGCGGATTGGCGGGCTTCGCCAGGGGGGGCGACAGCACCAGACACAGCAATGCCGCCCCGCCATTGGCAATGGTGAAGGCGGCGGCGGCCATGTCCAGGCGGTGGGCCGTCACCGCCGCCCATACGCCGCCCAAGTAAAGGGCGGCATAGGCGGCGGCGGCCAGCACGGTGCCGCCATAGCGGTCCTGTTGGATCAACCAGCGGCGGCGGAATTCATAGGCGAAGCATGGCACCACGAAGATGGCTGCCATCAGAAACGCGGTGACCATCCATTCAGGCGTGGCGAAGAGGGGCAGGGCCAGGGCGATCAGGCCCAGGGTCAGAGCCGACAGAACGGTGGTCCAGTGGTTGAGCCGACGCCATACCAGGGATTGCGCCTCCAGCACGCCGGGCTGGGCGGTGTGGATGACGAAGGGCACCACCACCGCGGAACGCTGAATGTTGAGCACGAACAACATGGTCAGCCAAGCGAAGGAGAATGTGCCGAAGGTGTCGGCGTTGAAGCCGCGGGCAAGGATCAGCAGGGCCAGGAAATTGGCCCCCGACACCATGCCTTGCTCCACCAATGACAGCACCCGCACCCGGTCGCTTGCGACGCGGGCAAGCAGCACGGTAAGGCCGCCCGGTGGCTTGCGGTTACTCGTCATGCTCATGCCTCGATGCGGGGGCCATGGGTGGGAGTTGGCATGAACAGATAGCGGGCCATGGTGGTGACCCGGAAATAGCGGATGCGCAGCATGGCCGCCAGCGCCCGGCGGCGTTGCGGCCAGCCGTGCAACTCGGACGAGGTCAGCACCATGACTGTCTTCCACAGGGGCGGCGAGGCCATGGCGAGGGTGTAGACGGCCCATTTCAGCCGGAACCGCTCGCCCTCGGCCATGTGGTTTCGCGAATGCAAGATGGTGCGTTCGGTCTTCTTGCGCAGATCGGCCATGGTGTGGCGCGCCGGGTGGCGGATGACCACGTCGGCGCCATAGGCGATGCGATAACCCAGCCGAGTGGCGCGGCGGCCCCATTCAAGGTCTTCGGGCAGGCTGGCGTTGCGGAACGGCCCCACCGCTTCGAACACCCGGCGCGACACCATGATGTTGGCGCCGCAGGCGAAGTGCTTGCGCTCCACATAGCGCCGGCATTCGAAGCCGAACACTTTCTCGAACAATTCCGCGTCGGTGGGGGCGGATTCGTCGGCGGCGAACACGTTCACCTTGCCGCCGATGATGTCGATCCCTGAGCCCAGCTCCAGCATGCGGACCCCGTTCAGCAGCCAATCGGCGGTGGGTTGGCAATCGGAATCGGTGAAGGCCAGGATGGCGCCGTTGGTATCCGCCACCCCGCGATTGCGGGCCGAACCGCAGCCGCGCTCGCTTTCCACCAGTCCGCGCACGCCGGGGAAGCGGGCGAGCACAGTGTCGATGGGCTGGTCCGATCCGTTATCCACCACGGTGATTTGGAATCGGTCAGCGGGATAGGTCTGGCGCTGCAACAGCTCCAGGCATTGGCCCAGCCGGCCATGGTCGTTGAGGTGCGGGATAATGACGTCCACGAAGGGGTGCGGCATGGTTGGTCACCTCTGGCGTGAAAGCTGTCAAAGCGGTCCGACAAGGCGTCTGCGGCGCGGACGGGTTTCCTCGTCCTCCAGCCCCAGTGCGGCATAGGCCGACAGCAGGCGGGGCACCTGATATTCCCAGGATAAATCCCGTTCCATGCGGTGCCGCCCGGCCTCGCCCAGGCGCTGACGTAAGTCCGGGTCGTCCAGCAGGGTGGCGATCTTGGCGGCCATGTCGGTGGCGTCGTTGTCGCGGGCATAAAGTGCTGCCTCGCCCGCCGAACGTCGGCCCTCGGTCAGGTCGAACAGGACCACCGGCTTGGCCATGGCCATGTATTCCAGGATCTTGTTCATGGTGCACGAATCGTTGAACTCGTTGGCCGGGTCGGGCGAGACGCACACATGGGCGGCGTTGAGCCAGGGCACCATGACCTCGTCATCGGCCCAGCCGGTGAAGGTCACGGCATGGGCAATGCCAAGGTCTACTGCGCGCTGCTTGAGATGGGGCAGCATGGGGCCGTCACCCATGAGAACGGCGTGGACCGAGCGCTTTTGGTCCAGCACCAGCACCTTCATGGCATCCAGCACGTAATCCACGCCGTCCTGGCTGTTCATGACGCCCACATAGGCGATCAGATGCTCGGCGCCCTGGCGCAAGGCGGGGTCGGGCGGGGTGATCTTCAGGCGGGTCAAATCGGGGCCGCTGCGCACCACGAACACCCGGTCGGGGTCCATGTGGCCGCGCATGATTGCTATTTGGCGAAAGCTTTCATTGGTGGCGATGGACACGTCGGCGGTCTTGAAGGTCAGCTTTTCCAAAATCAGCAGCAAACGGTGGCCGAACCCCTTCTTGCCGAACTTCGCCACATACAATTCAGGCGACAGATCGTGGTGGTCGAAGACGAAGCGCTTGCCCAGGAACAGCTTGAAGAAGGCGCCCACCAGAAACATGGTCTCGGGCGGGTTGCAGGCATGGATCACGTCGAAGCCACGGGCGAACAGCACCCGCCACGCCAGCACGAATTCCCAGAACAACGCGGCACTGTATTCTTTGGCATAGCCCACCACGCCTTCGCCCTCGGCGGGCAGGGGGTGGCGCCAGACATGGATGCCCTCGATGATTTCATGGCCCTTGGCATAGGCGGCTGTCGCCGGACAGATGACCGAGACCTCCCACCCCGCCGCCGCCAACGCCCTGGCTTCCTGCCAGACGCGGCGGTCGCGGGGAACGGGCAGGTTCTCGACCATCATCAAAACCTTCTTCATTGCGTCTCTCGCTTGCTGCCTGAAGGTCTAGTTCCCGTAGTATTCCGAGCTGCGGAAGCAGAAATCCACGTAGTCGCTGTATTGCCGCTGGCGTTCCAAATCCACCTTGGTCAGCACCACGCCACCCACTTGGATGTCGAAGGAGCGCAGATGGTCGATGCCGGCTTCCACCGCGCGCTTGGGGGTCTTGTCCCACTCCACCACGTACAGGGCGAAGTCGCAGATGTCGGCCAGCAGGGCGGCGTCGAAGGCCACCATGGTGGGTGGCGTGTCCACCAGAACCACGTCGTAGCGGTCCAGGAAGGCGGTGAACAAGGCGGCGGTGGCGTGGTCCTCCAGCAGGCGCTGGGGTTCGGTGGTGCGTCCGCCCGAGGCGACGAAGTCCAGGCCCGAGCGGGCATCGTGGCGGATGATTTCCTCCAGCGATGCTTGCTGGCGCAGGAAGTCGGCCAGACCCGGCACCTCATAGGCGCCCAATTGGCGGGCCACCGCCGGACGGCGCAGATCGCAATCCACCAGCAGCACCTTCTTTTCCGCCAGGGCCAGTGAGCGCCCCAGGCTGACGGCGAAGGCGGTCTTGCCCTCACCGGGGACGGACGACGTGATCAGGGTTGCCTTCTGCTTGCCCTCGCGGGCATTCATGATGGCGATCTGGGCGGACCGCACGGCCTCGGCATAGACCGATTCGGGCCGGTCCACCAGATAGTCGCCGGGCTGCACGCGGGGCGTCACCTTGCCCGTATCGGGCAGGATGCCCAGGGTCGCAAGCCCCAGGCTTTCGCGCACCTGACGGGTGGAGCGGAAGCCGGTGCGGAAGCGTTCCAGCAGGAAGGCCAGGGTGATGGACAAAGCGGTGGAGCCGGCGAAGGCCACGCCCAGGAACAGGATGGGTTTGGGATAGCTGGGCTTGACCGGCACGGTGGCGCGCGAGGCCACGCGGGCGTCGGGTTCCTGCACCTCGGCCCGGTTGGTCAGCTCGGCATAGCGGGTGAGGAAGCTTTCCAGCATGAGGTTCTTGGCCTGGATCATCTTCTCGCGCTGCTCGATCTCGGTCATAGCCTGATCGGATTGGGTGGCGCGTCCGGTGATGCGGTCGATGCGCGACTTCAGCACGTCCTCGCGGGCCTTGGCCTGGGCCGCTTTGTTGGCCATGCGCTCCACCTGCTGGCCGACCTCGCGGTCGATCTGGCTGCGCATGCTCGCCAACTGGCCCTTCAGCGCCGACACGGCCGGGCTGTCATCGCGATAGCCCACGGAAACCTCGGCCATGCGGCCCAGGATTTTGGCCTCCTCGCGGCGCATCTCCTGCAGGAAGGGCGAATCTTCCACGAAGGTCAGCGTCGAGGTGGAACCGCCGCTGCTCATGACCTTGCGGGCCTGGGACAGGGCGGATTCTGCGTCGGCTCGCTCACGCTCAACCGTCGCCAGTTCGCCGCTCAGGGTGACCAATTGCTGCGACGCCAGCATGCCCTTGTCGCGCACATCCACCGGCGAAATTTTGTACTTCTGGCGAAGCTGAACGGTGGCGCCGGTTTCCTTGACCAAATCCGTCTGCAATTGGGCGATCTGCTTGGTGATCCAATCGGTCGCCAATTGCATGTCGGCCAATTTGCTTTCCCGTTGGGCGCGGATGTACAAATCGGTGAAGGCATTGGCGATCAGCGCCGCCTTCTTGGGGTCCGAGGAGTCGAAGGACAGGCGGATGACGAAGGAATCCGAGTCGCTGCGGACCTTCAGGCTGCGCAGCACCGCATCCACCGTCAGGGTGGTGTCGTCCTTCTGATCGTCGTTCTCGCCCTTCAGGGCGGCCTTCAGATTGTGCCAAGCCCCTGCCAAAACCGGCGGCAGGATGGACGGCTTCAGCCTTGTGTTGAATTCGGCATCGCGGTCCAGGGCCAGGGCGTCCACCACTTGGCCGGCCAGCGCGCGGGATTCCAGGATGTTGGTCTCGGTCGAGACCATCACCGTGGTCAGCGGCGGCGGCGCCACGTTCAGCTTGGTGGTCAGCAATTGCTCGCTGGCGCTGGTCCGGGTGTTCAGCGCGATCAACGCTTCGGCGGTGTAGTGCGGGTCGATCAATTGCAGCGCCACCACTGCCAGGGTGGTCGTGCCGGCAATGACGGCGCCGATCAGGGCTTTGCGCTGCCAGAGAATCGAAAATGTCTGAGTCGGTCCGCGGGATTCGGAGTTGTCGGCCACCATCATCCTGCTCCATTTAGCTCTTGGCGAAAGTACTGTGACAATAGTATGTCACGTAGACGCTTTGACTTTATTCATATCGGCATTGCATGTGCCTTACGGCAATTTGGCAAATGGAGATGGATACGGGCGGATGGGCTAGGCTCTATTGCCTTTCGAGCATGCGGCTCAGCTTAGCCATGGAATGCCGCGCCAGGGTGCGGGCACGATGGACGATCTGCTCGCGCCGCTTGATGGGCCAGCCGGTGCGGTGGGTCGCCTGGGTCGGCTTGACCGGATGCCACAGCCGTCCGGGTTCCTGGCCGGGATGGGTGAATATGGGCCGGAACACGAAGCTGCCCGGCGACAGGGTGTTGTCGGACGGAGTCGAGTTGTAGAAGCGGTTGACGTTGCCCGGCGCGACGAATTCGCCATCGCCGCCCACATCCTCAACGCTCAGCCCGGCATTGAGCAGGATGCGCGGCACGATGCCTTCGTAGAAGCCCTCCCAGCCGTCTTTATAGGCGGCGTCCAGTACGGCAAAGCCCTCGCGGCTCATGCGGTAGAGCGGCATGAAGGCGCGGATGTAGTTGGAAAGGTCCGATGGCGGGCCGGCGGGTGTGATCACGCTGGGCCAATTGGGCCAGGACGGGTTGACCGACCAGCGGTGAATGCTGGTGGCCAGCAGGGCCGCCGGGTTGGCGTTGAAATGGTCGAACAATTCAGACCACAGCCCGGTGAACACCACGTCGTATTCCACCACCCATATGCGGTCGTAATCGGGGTTCCGCTTCCAGAAGGTGAACGAGAACAGCTCGATGTCCTTGTCGCGGATGCGGCGGCCCTTGATGGGGTAACCCAGGGCCCGCAAATCATCCACGGTGAACTCGAACACCTTCAGATCGGGCGGGCGATTGAAGGACGGGTTGACGTCGTCGGTCTTGTTCAGCAGCACGAACACGTCGCGCCCGCCGGATTCCGACACTAAGCGCCGGTAATGGCCGACGATCATAGGGTCGATGAAATGGGTCATGAGCAGAACGGCTTCACGGGTCCCAGCCATGGGTCCATACCCCCTCGTTTATCCTAAGCCTAGGCATAGGTGGGCACTTTGGGGGCATAGCGCCACGAAACGGATGGGTGTCACCGGAAGGGTTACGTGAACACACAAAAAAGGGGCCCCTTTCGGAGCCCCTTCGCTTGGGTTAGCAGTGATTACCAGTGATCGGCGGTCTTGATCAGCGCGGCGGCGTCCACGTTCTCGACCACGGCCACCTTGACCGCGTCATGACCGGGAGCGTGAGCGAAGACCTCGACATTCGCGCCCTTCTGGATCACTTCCAGCACGTGGTCCTGCAAGGCCTTCGAGGCGTTGGTGGCACCCACGGACTGCAAGACGTTGTGCATGTCCAGATTGTCCACGCCCAGCTTGAAGTCCTTGATGGTATCGGTTCCGGCGCCGGCCATCTTCAGGACGAAGGTGTCGCTGCCGTCGCCGCCCTTCATGGTGTCGTTGCCCTTGGCACCGAAGAGACGGTCGTTGCCGGCACCGCCGTCCAGGATGTTGTTGCCGTTATTGCCGACCATGACGTTGTCATAGGCGTTGCCGGTGCCGTTGATGTTGGCGGTGCCGGTCAGCTGCAGGTTCTCGGTGAACTGGCCCAGGGTGTACGAGATGGATGCCTTGACGGTGTCCACGCCCTGGCCGGCCAGCTCGACCACCTTGTCGCCGGTGTTGTCGACCACATAGGTGTCGTTGCCCAGGCCGCCCTTCATGGTGTCGGCACCCGTGCCGCCATCCAGCACATCGGCACCCTTGCCGCCCACCAGCAGGTCGTTGCCGCCCATGCCCATGAGCTTGTTGCCGGCATCGTTGGCGGTCAGGATGTTGGCGCCGTCATTGCCGGTGCCGGTGGCTGCCGCGGTGCCGGCCAGGGTCAGGTTCTCCACATTGGCCGACAGTTTGTAGTTCGTGTAGGACAGCACGGTGTCGGTGCCCTGGCCGGCGTACTCGATAACCTTGTCGGCCGGATCGCCGACGATGTAGGTGTCGTCGCCCTTGCCGCCGGCCATGCCGCCGACATCGGCCTTGCCCGCCACGCCGGCAAGCTGGTCATTGCCCGAGGTGCCGGTCAGCAGCGCGTCGGGGTTGGTCGCCTTGATCCATTTGGTGGGAGCACCCGACACGTTCCAGGTGGTCTCGGTCGACGGCGCAGGAACGGGGTCGACGGGGGTTGGCGTCGGCGTCGGCGTCGGAGTCGGAGTGGGGTCGGGGGTCGGCACGGTGGTGGCGCTGCCGCTGCCGTCGATGTGGATGTCCGAGGAGTCGAGCTTGAAGTTGGCGCCCACCTTGGTGGAATCGGCGAAATCCTTGGCCGGCGTGCCCACGGTGAAGGCGCCCTTATAGGGCAGGCCGGTGAAGGTGATCTGGTCGCCGACGCGCACCGCGCCCATGCCGGCCTTCGGCCACACGCTGCCGTTCTCGGCGGTCTGGCCGTCACGCTCGGTGGTGTAGACGTTCTTCAGGGTGACCGGATAGGGCGTCTGGTTGTTGCCGTCCAGGAACCAGTATTGGTAGGTGTAGCCCGAGCCACCGTTGTAGCTGACGTTGACGTTCTCGAAATCAGCCGATTTGTGGCCGGGAGCGTACTGGGGCGAGATGAAGAAGCCCTGGTAATTGGTGTCGCCGGTGACGTTGTAGAACCGCATGTCGCCGACGGCGCCGTGGGTCTGGAAAATGTCGGCGTGCACGCCTTCCTTCGATCCATGCATGTTCTCGATCAACACGTTCTGAACGGTGATCGTCGGCTGCTTGCCCGAAGCGCCGCCGACGGCGATGCCATCCTGCGAGGCGTTCTTGCTGTCGATGTGGACGCCCTCGATATGGGCGGAACCATGCAGGTTCAGAATGTGGATAGTGGCGCTCTTGGTGTCGCCGACGGGCGCGAACTCGCCGCCCAGGACCACGATATTGTGGCCCCCATCAGTCTGCAGCTTGCCCGTACGCGGGGTGTCGGAACCGATGAAGATCACGTCCTGATCGGGGCCGAAGCTCCAATTGGTCTGACCGCCGGTCTTCGACAGATCGATGATGGTGGGGTTGTTCAAGGTCGGGAACGCCCACTTCATGTCGGTATTGGTGGCTGCAGAAGAAAGAGGGTTGATAGCCATTAAATAACCTCGGGTACTGTTGCTGTTGGAGACAACATGAGCAAACACTTCACCCTGTGCCTGATGAAGACTTTGACGGATGCAGGTTAACAAGGTGTGAATGTATCAAGTATTGTGCTGTATCTTTAGTGGTACTACTTTCTTGGTACTCAGTAAAAAGCCCGCCATTTCTGGCGGGCTTTTCGGTGATTGTGGCGATTGTTTGTTTTATTGTTCTTTGAATGCGCGTGCGAAGCTGTCGGTCAGCGGCTTGATGAAGTATTGCAGCGGAGTGCGGGCGCCGCCTTCCAGCATGACTTCCACCGGCATGCCGGCTTTCAGGGCGCGGGGCAGGCGGGCCAATTGGTCATCGGGCACTTCCACGCGAGCGATGTAGGTGGATTGGCGGGTCTGCGGGTCGGTGGTGGCGTCAGCCGAGACCACGTCCACCTCGCCCTGGATTACCGGCGTGGTGCGCGAGCCAAAGGCGCTGAAGCGCAGCTCCGCAGCCTGTCCGGCATGGACGCGGTCGATGTCGCGGGAATTGACGTGGGCTTCGACGATGAGGCGGTCATTTTCGGGCACCAGCTCCATCATCTCGCCGCCCGGCGGCACCACCGCGCCCATGCCGGCCACCTTGATATTCTGCACGACGCCATCCACTGGGGCCACTACCGCTAAACGCTCCACAGCATCACGGGCGGCCACCAGCTTCTGGCCGAGGTCGTTGACCTCGGTCTCCACGCGGGTCAGTTCGGTGGAGACGTCTTCACGGAACTTCTGTTCCGCTTGCAGAATTTGCAGCCGGTTCTCGCCGATTTCCTTATCGGTCTGAGTGGCACCGGCGCCATCGGACATCATTTCGCCCTGCATGCGGGCCAGTTCACGTTCCTGGGCACGCAGCTTGTTGACCGGGTAAAAGCCCTTGGCGGTCAGACCGCGCAGGCCTTCCACTTCCTTTTGCAGCAGGACCAACTGCTCGCGCTTGGAACTTTCCAAATCCGTGCGGCCCTGGCGCTGGGATTCCAGCTGGGCAATTCGCGAGTCGAGGATGCCTTCCTGACCGCCCAAGGACTTCTTGCGCTGGGTGAAGCGGTCCTGCTCGCGGGCCAGGATGTCGGCCACTTTGGGATCGGCGCCATGGGCTTGCAGGTCGGCGGGGAAGGTGATCTCGGCAAGGCCGTCACGCTCGGCGATCAGGCGGGCCTGCTCGGCCATCTTAGCGTCCAACTGGTTTTTCAGGGTGCCCATCTGCGACAGCGCCAGCGCGTCCTTCAGCTTCACCAGCACGGTGCCGGCGGCAACCTTGTCGCCTTCCTTGACCATCATCTGGTCGATGATGCCGCCCTCGCGGTGCTGGACGACCTTGCGCTTGGTTTCCACGGTGACGGTGCCGGCGGTGACCACGGCGCTGTCCAGGGGGGCGAAGCCGGCCCAGATGCCGAACCCGCCCAGGGCGATGCCAAGGATGGCGGCGCCGGTCATCATGGGCTTGCGGAAATCGGTGGGGGCAACCGGCAGATCGATAACCGGGCCGTTGGCGGGCATGAAGGTGCGGTCGATGGCGTTCATGTCGTTGTTCTCCGGTCTGATTATCAGGCGGTGGCGACAGCACCGGCCGGGACGGCGCGGGGCTGGGACTGGTTGGCGACCACCTGGGGACGGGACAGACGGGTCAGGACTTCGTCACGGCTGCCGAACAGCTCGATCTCGCCGTTGTTGAGCACCAGGATCTTGTCGACGGTGCCCAGGATGGACAGGCGGTGGGTGACCACCACCGTGGTGGCGCCGCGTTCCTTGCAGCCGGCGACGGCTTCCACCAGGGCTTGCTCGCCAGCGGTGTCCAGGTTGGAGTTAGGTTCGTCCAAGACAACGAAGGCGGGGTCGTTATAGAGGGCACGGGCCAGGGCGACACGCTGGCGCTGACCGCCCGACAGGGCACGGCCGCCTTCGCCGATGCGGGTGTCATAGCCGTCGGGCAGGCCCAGGATGATGTCGTGCACACCGGCCTTCAGCGAGGCATCGACCACCTTGTGGGCATCCAGCTCGCCGAAGCGGGCGATGTTCTCGGCCACGGTGCCGTCGAACAATTCCACGTCCTGGGGCAGGTAACCCAAAGCCGGGCCGACCTGATCGCGGGGCAGGGTGGCAAGGTCGGCGCCGTCCAGGCGGACCACACCGGCACCCACCGGCCACACACCCACCATGGCACGGGCCAGGGTCGATTTGCCGGCGGCGGACGGGCCGACGATGCCCAGCACTTCACCGGCTTCCAGGGCGAAGGACACACCCTTGATGACGGCGGTACGGCTGGCCGGCGGCACCACGAAGACACGTTCCAGGGAGATGGCGCCCTTGGGACGGGGCAGGTTCATGCGGCTGGGCTGATTGGCGCCGGCAATTAGGATGGCATTCAGGCGGGCATAGGCGCCACGGGCTCCGACGAAGCTTTTCCAGTGACCCACGGCCATTTCGATGGGAGCCAGAGCGCGGCCCATGATGATGGAGGCGGCGACGATGGCACCGCCGGAGATGGCGTCGTCCAGGGCCAGCCAGGCACCGACGCCCAGAATGGCGGATTGCAGGAACAGGCGGACGAACTTGGACACGGCCAGCAGCATACCGGCGCGGTCGGCGGCCTGGGATTGCAGGGCCAGGGCGGTGTCGTGGCGCATCTGCCAGCGCTTGGCGATGCCGGGCATCATGCCCATGGCGTGCAGCACTTCGGCGTTACGCAAGGACGTGTCGGCAAAGGCGGTGGCCTGGAACGACATGGTGCTGGCGTCCTTGAGCGCCTTGCGGGTGCTCAGCTCGTTGATGATGGCCAGCGAGAAGATCAGGATTGCGCCCACCAAGGTGACCACGCCCAACAAGGGGTGCAGCACGAAGGTCACGGCGATGAACAGGGGCGCCCATGGGGCATCGCAGAATACCAGCAGCGCCGGGCCGGTGGCGAAATCACGCACGCTGTCCAGGTCGCGCAGGACCTGACCGCTGACGGTGCCGGGCTGCTTGACCGCCTGTTCGAACAGGCTGCTGAAGGTGCGGTTGGCAAGAACTTGGTCCATGCGGGCACCGGCCCGGACCAGCACTCGGGAACGGATCGCTTCGATGGAGCCCAGGATCGCCAGCAGGAAGGCGGCGATCAACGTGAGCATCAGAAGGGTCGAGCTGCTGCGGCTGGAAAGCACGCGGTCATAGACCTGCAGCATGTAGAGCGGGGAAACGAATAGCAGCACGTTGCCGAAGAAGCTGAACAAGGCGGTGGCCGTAACGGCGCCCTTGCAGGTGGCTAGTGCCTGCCGGATCGGGCTGGTCGGGGTCTGGTCTTTATTGAAGGCCATGGAGCGACCGTTCCTTCTCGCTGTGGATGCGTTGTGGGATCGGAAGCTGGACTGGGCCTATTAAAAAAGGATTACCTCCATGGTGGTGCCTAGTTCCTGCCGTAAAGCAATAGAACCGATCGAGGTAGTATTACGAAGTGGGTAGATGGGCCGTTTCAGGCGGCTTGGGCGATGGTTTAAGGGCTCCAGACTTAAAGAGGATTTAAGCCTGGAGCCATTTTTTGAGTTCACCGACTTGCCGCGCACTTTTGGGTATGCGCGAGAAACTTAAAGGTCTGGAAAGGGTGGTTAAAAATCTTTTGGGGAGGGGGCGCGGAGGAGATTGTGGCAGGGTGCGTGGGGGCGTTTCCCGGTTAGAGCGGCGTGCGTTTAACCTGGATCGCCATTCTCCCTCTCACCGTCATGGCCGGGCGCGGAATTCCGGGGGATTTGTGTTTTGGGACACGTTGCAGGTTTCACCACGAAGGAAGAGGAAGGGCACGAAGCTAGCCTGTCTGGGAACTGGCTTCGTGTCCTTCTCTTCCTTCGTGGTGAAAACACTTAGCCTGCCATCCGACAGACATCTTGGTGCCTTGGTGGTGGGCCTTTTTCCGGCTCTTCGCGGATTAGCGGGGCTATCGCGCGCGAACAAAGTGTCATTTCGAACGAGCCGAAGGCGAGGAGAAATCTCGCTTCCGCGGTGACGTTTTTTCCGATGAAACGAGATTTCTCCTCAGCTTCGCTTCGTTCGAAATGACACTTGCCGGATTG
>JACMKT010000157.1 GCA_014380005.1 Rhodospirillales bacterium | reverse complement strand
GGAAATGCTCAAGAAAAACTATGCCCTCGCTGATCGCCTCGTCCATCGCTGTCGCAGCCTCCATCCCGCACATGAGAGGCTACCGATTGATTCAGAACTTTGACCGCCTGTCACTCCCCTCGTTCACCCGATTGCCCTGGCCACGCCCCCTTACCCCATTAGACGTATGGCCGGCTTTCCATTAGACTGATCCCGCTTCCGCCGCCTTTCGCGCCGAAAGGGGGACCATGTCCGCGCTTATGAATGCGCTCCGCGACCAATTGCCGTTGCGGCTGCAAGAGTTCGATCCCGCCGCCCGTGCCACCGGGCTGGTGATCGTCGATGAGGTCAACGGTTTCGCCACCGTTGGCGCCGGTGCCTTGGCGCCGCCTGTTGCCGATGAACAGGTGGCACACATGGTGTCGGAAACAGATGCCCTGGCCCGCCGCTTCGCCGCAGCGGGCTGGCCGGTGCTTGCCTTCCTGGACAGCCACATTCCCGGCAAACCCGAACCGCCCTATCCGCCCCATTGCGAAGCAGGCAGCGGCGAGGACGATCTGGTGCCCGAATTGGCATGGCTGGAAACCAGCCCGGCGGCCACCCTGGTGCGCAAGGATTGCATCAACGGCTTCGTCGGCGCTATCGACCCGCTCACCGGGCGCAACGCCGTGGTGGATTGGGTCAACGGCCATAGGTTGGATGCGGTGCTGGTGGTGGGCATCTGCACGGATATCTGCGTCATGGATTTCGTCCTGACCCTGCTATCGGCGCGCAATCACGGCCTGATGCCCAGCCTGACCGGCATCGCCGTGTTCGAGCCCGGCTGCGCCACCTACGACCTACCCAAAGACGTCGCGCTGTCCCTGGGCCTGCCGGAAACCGCCGCCCACCCCAAGGCCATAACCCACCATATGGGCCTGTATTTCATGGCCTCTCGGGGGGCCACGCTTATTTCAAACGTGCTATGATGGAGCGGGTTTGAAGGCGGCGGAAAAAGCATGAACCTGTTCTTCTACGGCACCTTGATGGACGAGGAAGTGCGCGAACTGGTGTGCGGTCGCACGCTGGACGCGGTGGAGCCCGCCATTGCCCAGGGCTTCCGCCGGGTCTTCGTGGCGGGCCGCCACTACCCCATGCTGCTGCCCCATGCCTCGGGCTGGGTGGAGGGCACGCTGGTCACCGGGGTGGACCCGCTGACCGTCCACCGCCTGCAGGTCTATGAGGGCTGGGAATACTCCCTGCAGCCGCTGAAGGTGCGCGCGTCCTCGGGCCACATGGTCATGGCCCACGTCTTCCTATGCCCACCCACCATCGCCCCCAACAAGCGCCACTGGCGCCTGGACGAATGGCAACGCCGCCACAAGCGCACCTTCCTGCCCAAGGCCCAGCAATTGATGGACAACGCGCTGAAAGCCGGCCGCATGCCGGTGGGGGTTTCGGGCCAGCGGCCCCGGCCCGGATTGGCGCCACGGGTGGTAAGGAAGTAAGAATTCAAAGATTCACCACCAAGGGCACCAAGACGGAGTGCAGGAGGGCACTCAGCCAGCCACACGCCAGATAGCTTGGTGCCCTTAGTGCCCTTGGTGGTGAAAACAAACGAAAAGGGCGCCCGCAGGCGCCCCAATCTCTCATCTTCAAGCCATCACGCGCTGGGCTGAATGACCTTGCAGTCTTTCTTGGCCCGCGACAGCCGCTTACAGGCGGCACGGGCTTGGTCTTCGGTGAAGCCGGACAGGCGGGCGCGGAACATGTTCTGCTTACCCTGCTTGGACTTGTCCACGGCGATGGTGGCGCGTGACACCAAGCCACCCAGCTTCTTAGCGGCGGAGCTGGCGGCCAGATGGGCCGGCTTGTAGTCGCTGAAGGCCCCCACCTGGATGGCCCACGACGCCGGATCCTCGTCACCTTCGTCGTCGTCTTCTTCGGCGCGGCTGCGCCGGGCGACCTTGGCCTTGACCGCCTTGGCCTTGAGCACCTTGGCCGGCGCGCCGCCCTTGGCCGAGGCGATCAAATTGTCCAGCTCGGCGCGGTCGTCTTCCTCCACCTTGGCGGTGCGGATGTCGGGGCCGGCAGCGCGGGCAAAGCCCTTGTCCAGGATTTGAGCCATGTTCTTGTCGCGCCACGCGGCGGTGTCGCCGCCAAACACCACGCCGATCAGGCGGCGGTTATCGCGCTTGGCCGAGGCCATGAGATTGAAGCCCGAAGCATTGATGTAACCGGTCTTGATGCCGTCGGCGCCCTGATAGCGCAGCATCAGGCGGTTATGGGTCGAGATGGGCTGGCCGCGCCAACGGAACTGGCGGGTGGAGAAATAATGGTAGTACTTGCCGTGATTGCGGATCAGCGCCCGCGCCAGGGTCGCCTGATCGCGCGGGGTCGAGACCTGGGCCAAATTGGGCAGGCCCGAGGCATTCTGATAGGTGGTGCCGGCCATGCCGATTTGCCGGGCCTTCCTGGTCATCAGTTCGGCAAAATTGTCTTCGCTGCCGCCGATGGCTTCGGCGATGACCACGGCCACGTCATTGGCCGATTTGGTCACCAGCGCCAGCACTGCGTCTTCCACCGAGATGCGGTCGCCCGGCACCAGATTCAGCTTGGACGGCGACTGGGCCGAAGCGTGGGCCGAGACCGGCATGGTGCTGTCCAGCGTCATCCGCCCCGATTCGAGGGCGTCGAACATCAAATACAGCGTCATGACCTTGGTCAACGAAGCCGGGTAGGACCGGCGATCGGGATTGACGGCGTACAGCACGTTACCGGTCTCATGATCCAGCACGATGGCGCCATAGCGGCTTTCGCGCGCCTGGGCGCCCGGCAGCGTGGACAAGCCGAGCAAAGCCACGGCAAGACAGGCCACGAGAAACCGAGAGACGAATCCGGGTAGGCTACGGGTCGCGCTCAATTCCTCGACCTTCCTTTGTGCAACAGGTATCGATTAGAGTAGCGGCGCACGATAAAGAAATTGCAAATCCGTGTCCAGTTTGCCCAGCCTGCCAAAAGGCTTTTTCGCGCATAGTCAGGTTGTGCACAGGCTCGGCCGTTAGTTAGACGATGTGGACAGGCGGCCATGATCAGCCCCTTGAAAGACGACGAGAAGGAACGCGTGATGAAGGCAGTACTCTTGCGGATCTCCGCTATGTTTTTGGCTGTTTCCGCTGTTGCTTCATGCACTTATCAAGGTGGCGATATCGGCGACCCGCTGATCCGCAAGGCCCAGTGGTTCTCCTTCGTCGAAGGCGAGGACATTCGGGCGACGTGTGCGGCGGGAACTCCCGACCGCGCCCGGCTTGTCTATAACGGTATCTACGATGAGCAATTAAGAATTTACGAAGTGGACGCAGTTCGGCGGCTTCTCACCATTCGCGTGATCCAGCCGGGCAATGCCGCGCGGCTGTCCGGCGACGATCTGACCGCCCCATGGCGTGCGCTGGAAGAGAAGGTTCAACTGGACCAGCCCAGCTATGACCGTCTGGTGGAATCGTTCGCCCAGGGCGGCGTCTACGCCCCGCCGCCGGTGGGACTGGAGCTGCCGTCGCGGTCCTATTTCTGGACGGCGGCCACCTGCAAGAACGGCCAGTACGGCTTTACCGCGTGGAAATACCCGTCGGCGGAATTCGACCGGTTGGGTTTCGACAAGAACCTGCTCGCGCTGGACCCCACCGGTGTGCCGGTCAACCAGCCCAAGCCGGCCCAGTTCGACCCCCAATGGGAGGACAAGGCCAAGCGCTTGGAAACGCCGGTGTTCTCGCTGCGCGTGGCAGCCCACGGACTGGTGCACTAATCCCCTATATTGCACCGCACAAAGCCATATTGACTCTGGGCTAAGGCCCGGCCCATAGTGGCTCATGTTGCGGCGCAACATAACCTGTAAGCGCCTGACTGATAGCCCCCAAGACGAAGCCCCAGGAGTTTGAGCGCCATGACCACCGCCAAAGCGAAGGCCCCTGCCCGCCCTCGCGCCGCCGCCGCAAAGACCGCCCACAAAGCCGCACCTGTGAAGGCCTCTGCCGCCGCCCCGGAAATCACCCCCGAGTTTGCCGC
>JACMKT010000156.1 GCA_014380005.1 Rhodospirillales bacterium | reverse complement strand
TGTTCCAGCGCGACGGCGCCAACATCTATTGCCGCGTCCCCATCCCCATGGTCACCGCCACCCTGGGCGGCACCATCGACGTGCCCACCATCGAAGGCACCATGACCAAGGTGACCATCCCGCCGGGCACCCAATCGGGCAACCAGTTCCGCTTGAAATCCAAGGGCATGAGCGTCCTGCGCAGCCCCGCCCGCGGCGACATGTTCATCCAGGCCAGCGTGGAAACCCCGGTCAATTTGACCAAGCGCCAGCAGGAATTGCTGCGCGAGTTCGAAGCCGCCAGCGATGCCAGCGAAGGCAAACACAACAGCCCCGAAAGCCACGGCTTCTTCGCCAAGGTGAAGGAGCTGTGGAAAGATCTGACGGAGTAGCAACCGTCTTAGCTGGCGCGGTCGACGCCATGGGCAACGATCCATTCGCGCAGGCTCCGTGGCCTTGGGGCCGTCCGGGTCTTAATGTGGCGTTGGCTCAAGACACAAGGGGGCGCCCCAGGACAGTCATTGCGAATGCAGCCAATGCGCTGTTATTTCAGGTAGATAAACCACGTGGAAGCGCGCATGATGGCGCTTGTGTCCGCCCGTGACGGACAGAGCGGAGTGAGCCGGTGCTTCGAACCACCGACCCACTCCTAACCACCACCCTGTGATGGAGACACAAGGCAATGGCTGACGTTCACTATATCCCATCTTCCGCGATTTCCACAGCACCGCCACAGCACCGCTGTGCTGGCTGGGTTATAGCGGCTGGGGGCTGAAGGGCAGGCGCCGGCGGGTCGGGCTATTGGAGCTCTGGCCCGACCCACGCTGGCGCCGCCCTTCGGTCCCTGGCCGCTTTTCGCGGCCCATGAAATTCGATGGCCCCGCCGCAGCCCAGGCTGCATCCGGGCCGGGGTGACGCACGGCTGAAAGGCTGTTTCTCCGCGTGAGGGCTCGCGTCGCGAGCCATGGAGAAATTTGTTTCATCGCGGAATTCCGGGGACACCGCCCGCATCTGGCACCGCATGATTCACCACGCACCCAGCTAGCCCCCTGGCAGATAGCTTCGTGCCCTTGGCGCCCTTGGTGGTGAATAAAAGGAAGCCAGCCGCAAGCTCAGGTGCCGCAACGCCTGTTGGCGGCCAAGCTGTCGGAGTTGTGCAGCAGCGAGGGCGGGGCGACGCTGACTTGGGTGCCGGAGGAGTAGGGGGCAGGACAGCCAAGAATTTTGACACGGATGGACACGGATAAACACGGATGGTCCTTATCCGTGTCCCGCGCAGCGGGGATCCGTGTCCATCCGTGTCATTAATTCTTCCAGCCTTTGCCAAGGGCATGGTGCATTCCCATGAGCCCCGGTTCTGCTTATGGAAGCTCCTACCCCCGCATCCCCTTAATCGCCGCGATCAGCCCGTTGGTCGAGCTGTTATGGCTGGTGACCTCGTCGTCGCTGGTCAATTCGCCCAGAATCTTCTTCGCTAGCTGCTTGCCCAATTCCACGCCCCATTGGTCGAAGGAATTGATGTCCCACAGGATGCCCTGAACGAAGACCTTGTGCTCGTACAGGGCGATCAGCATGCCCAGGGTGTGCGGGTCGAGCGTCTTGTACAGCAGGGTGTTGGTGGGGCGGTTGCCGGTGAAGACGCGGTGGGCGGCGTCGGCATCGGTCAGGGCCGGGTTCTCCGCCTTGACCTCGGCCAGACTCTTGCCGCGCATGAGCGCTTCCGGCTGGGCCAGGAAGTTGGCCAGCAGCATGACATGGTGCTCGCCCACCGGGTTGTGGGTGGTGGCCGCGGCCAGGAAGTCGCAGGGGATGGGCTTGGTGCCCTGGTGGATCAGTTGGTAGAAGGCATGCTGGCCGTTGGTGCCGGGTTCGCCGAAGACCATGGGGCCGGTCTGCCAGCTAACCGGGGTGCCGTCGCGGGCGGTGCCCTTGCCGTTGGATTCCATATCCAATTGCTGCAGATAGGCGGGCAGCCGGTGCAGATATTGGTCATAGGGCAGCACCGCATAGGCCTGGGCGCCCAGGAAGTTGTTGTGCCAGATGCCTAGCAGGCCCAGCACCACCGGCATGTTGGCCTCTAAGGGCGCGGTGCGGAAATGCTCGTCCATCTGGTGGGCGCCGTCCAGCAGCGCTGCGAAATTGGCGAAGCCGATGGCGATGGCGATGGACAGGCCGATTGCCGACCACAGGGAATAGCGCCCGCCGACCCAGTCCCAGAACTCGAACATGTTGGCCGGGTCGATGCCGAAGGCGGTGCATGCTTTTTCGTTGGTGGACAGGGCGGCGAAGTGATGGGGCACCGAAGCCGCACCCAGCTTCGCCACCAGCCACTCCTTCGCCGTGGTGGCGTTGGCGATGGTTTCCTGGGTGGTGAAGGTCTTGGACGCGATGATGAACAGGGTGGTTTCCGGGTCGCACAGCTTCAGCGTCTCGGCCATATGGGTGCCGTCCACGTTGGAGACGAAGCGCACCGCCAAGCCGTCCTGCTGATAGGGCTTCAACGCCTCGGTCACCATGACCGGGCCCAGATCGGAGCCGCCGATGCCGATATTGACCACGGTGGCCATGCGTTTTCCGGTGGCGCCTTTCCACTGGCCGCTGCGCACCCGGTCCGAGAAATCCTTCATCTTCGCCAGCACGGCATTGATGGCCGGCATGACGTCATGACCGTCCACCATCACCGGGCGGTTGGAGCGGTTGCGCAGCGCCACATGCAGCACGGCGCGCTGCTCGGTGGTGTTGATGGCGGCGCCGCCGAACATCTTGTCGCGCCATTCCTCCAGCCCGGACTGGCGGGCGAGGTCGGTCAGCAAGGCCATGGTCTCGTGGGCCACGCGGTTCTTGGAATAATCCAGCAGCAGATCGCCCAATTGCAGCGAGAACGCCTGGAAGCGCCCCAAATCGCGCGCGAACATGTCGCGCATCTGCACCGGTTCCATCCCCGCCGCGTGGGCTTCAAGCGCCCGCCAAGCGGGCAATTGGGTCGGATGCGCCATGGCCGGTTACTCCCGATATTCTTTGATATCGACTCTAGCAGAGGCAACGGCACCCGACCATCCCCCTACCGGATAAGGGGGAATGTGGTCATGAAGGTGTCATGGTGTGGCTGTTGTCATTTCGGACGAAGCGAAGCTGAGGAGAAATCTCGTCTCAGTGGAAAAATCGTCAGCGCGGAAGCGAGATTTCTCCGCCCTGCGGTCGTTCGAAATGACACATAAACTGTGTTGCTCCCGGATGTTCGTCATTGGCACCTGGGGTTGCTCCGCGTAAGCTGCGGGCAGAGATCACACGCAGTCGCATAATCTTTTCGGCCTGAGACTTGAACAAGCCAGTCGCATAATCCCAAACCAGGATTGCCCCCATGCTCCGCCGCTTGCTTGCCGCTGCCGCTGTCCTGTTGATGCCCACCCTGGCCCCTAGTCTCGCCCGAGCCCATTTCCAGGAGATCATCCCGGCGGCGGACATTCTGGCCGACAATGGCGACCGCATGATCAGGCTGGCGCTGTCCTTTACCCACCCCATGGAACGTGGTCCGGTGATGGAGATGGCACCGCCGGTGCGCTTCGGCGTGATGGCGGGCGGCAAGGTGCAGGATCTGAAGGGGGTGTTGACCCCGGTGAAGCGCGACGGCAAGACCGCGTTCGAGGCCGCCACCAAGGCGAATGCCCCCGGCGATTACGTGTTCTTCGTGGAACCGGCGCCCTATTGGGAAGCCGCCGAGGGCAAATACATCGTCCAGCTTGCCAAGGTGGTGGTGGATTTCGGCGCCGGCACCGGCTGGGATCAGATGGTCGGCCTGCCAGTGGAGATCGAACCCCTGGTGCGACCCTACGGCCTGTGGACCGGCAGCCAGTTCCGCGGCATCGTGCGCAAGAACGGCAAGCCGTTGCCGTTTACCCTTATGGAGGTGGAGTGGCGCAATGACGGCAGCGTCACCGCCCCCAGCGATCCGTTCGTCACCCAGATCATCAAAACCGACGGCGCCGGCCAGTTCAGCTTCACCATGCCGCGCGCCGGCTGGTGGGGCTTCGCCGCCCTGACCGAGGGCGCGCCCCGGCCCGGCCCCAACGGCAAGCCGGCTCCGGTGGAGCTGGGCGCGGTCATGTGGGTCAAGACTCAGGACATGAAGTAAGTGGCCCATATCCCCGACGGCATCCTCTCAGTCCCCGTTCTGGCCGCCGGCATGGTGGTCAGTCTGGGCGGCATTGGGCTGGGGCTGCGCAGCCTGACGCCTGAGCGCGTGCCCAAGGCGGCGGTGTTGTCGGCGGTGTTTTTCGTCGCCTCCCTGGTGCATCTGCCCGCCGGGTTTTCCTCGGTGCATCTGATCCTCAACGGGCTGATGGGGGTGGTGCTGGGGGCGGCGGCCTATCCGGCCATCGTGGTGGGGCTGCTGCTGCAAGCCATGCTGTTCGGCTTTGGCGGGCTGGTGGTGCTGGGGGTCAACGCCATGAACATGGCGGTGCCGGCATTGGTGGTGGGGATCGTCTTCCGCGTCCTGTGGCGCCCCGGCTGTCCGCGCCGCACGGCGGTGTTGGGGGCGGCGGCGGGCGGTCTGGCGGTGGCGCTGACGGCGATTATGGTGGCCGCGTCCTTGGGCCTATCCGGGCGCGAATTCCTGCCTGCCACCAATCTGGTGCTGCTGTCTTATGTGCCGGTCATGGTGGTGGAGGCGGTGTTCACCGCCGCCGCCATGGGATTGATCGCCCGGGTCAAGCCGGAGCTGCTGTCATGATGCGCGCCCTATTCGTTGCCCTGCTGCTGTGGGCTGGTCCTGCCAGCGCCCATAAGCTGAAGCTGTTCGTCACCCAAGAGGGTGGCGACATGGTGGGCACCGCCTATTTCGCCGGCGGCGGGCCGGCGGCGCAGATCGAAGGCGTGGTGGTGGTGGACGGCAGCGAGACCGCCCGTTTCCGCACCGATGCGGCGGGCAATTTCCGTGTCACCGCGCCGGCCCATGCGGTGATCTCTGTAGATGGCGGCGACGGCCATGCGGCTTCCACCAAGGCGGCGGTGATTGAGCCCCCCACCAATGATGTGGAAGCGGCGGTGGCGCGGCAAATCCGGCCCCTGCGGCTGCAGATCGACGCCATGGAGGAACGCGCCCGCTTCAGCGACATCATGGGCGGCATCGGCACCATCTTCGGCCTGTTCGGCATCGCCGCCTGGATCGCCTCACGGCGCGGGGGCAAGACATGAGTGTGCTGTATCGCGAGCCCACGCCGCTGCCCGAACCCCGTGCCTCGCTGGTGGCCCGGCTGGACCCGCGCAGCCGGGTGATGGGCGCATTGCTGTTCGCCCTGGCGGTGGTGGCGGCCCAGGGGCTGGCGGCGCTGGGGGCGGCATTGGCGGTGGCGGTAATGGTGGCGTTTCTGGCCCGGCTGGCCCTTATTCCCACGTTGAAGCGGCTGCTGGCCCTGGACGGCTTCATGGTGGTGGTGCTGGTCATGCTGCCCTTCACCGTGCCCGGCACCGCCCTGTTCGACCTGTTCGGCACGCCCGCTTCCGCCGAGGGCGCCCGTCAGGCGGTGGTGATCCTGCTGAAGGCCAATGCGGTGACGCTCGCCATGCTGGCCTTGCTGGGCTCCATGGAGGTGGTGGCGTTGGGCCATGCCCTGGGGCGGTTGGGCGTGCCCGAACGCTTCGTCGCTTTGTTCCTGTTCACCACCCGCTACATCGCCGTGCTGCATCAGGAATATTCCCGCCTGCGCCTTGCCATGCGGGCACGCGCTTTCCGCCTGCACAGCTCGGTCCATAGCTGGCGCGCCATGGGCTGGCTGGTGGGCATGCTGCTGGTCATGAGCCTGGAACGGTCGGAACGTATCCACGCCGCCATGCGCTGCCGCGGCTTCACCGGGCGTTTCCATCTGTGCGACGACAGCCGCGCCGGCTGGCTGGATTGGGGCTTCGGCGCCGCCCAATTGGCGTCCCTGGCGCTTATGCTGGCATTGGATTTGTCATGATCACCCTGGACAACATCCGCTTCGCCTATGATCCCGCCCATCCCGTGCTGGACGGGCTGAACTTCACCGTCAAAGCGGGTGAGCGGGTGGCCCTGCTGGGTGGCAACGGCGCCGGCAAGACCACGCTGTTGCATGTGATGGTGGGGTTGCTGATTCCCCAAGCCGGAATGGTCACCGCCTTTGGCGCCGAACGCCGTAAGGAAACGGATTTCCACGATGTGCGCGCCCGCGCCGGTCTGCTGTTCCAGGACCCCGACGACCAGTTGTTCTGCCCCACGGTGGGCGAGGACGTGGCGTTCGGGCCGCTCAATCTGGGCCGCAGCCGGGCAGAGGCGCGGGCGCTGGTGACTCAGACCCTGGCCCGAATCGGCCTGAGCGGCTTCGAGGACCGCGTCACCCACAAGCTGTCGGGCGGGCAGAAGCGGCTGGTCACCCTGGCTGCCGTGCTCGCCATGGAGCCGGAGGTGCTGTTGCTGGACGAACCCTCCAACGCCCTGGACGAGGCGGCGCGCGAACGTCTGCTGGGCATCCTGGCCGGGTTGCCCCAGGCCATGGTGATCATCTCCCATGACCAGGATCTGGTGGATCGGCTGGCGACCCGGCGGGTGGTGCTGGCCAATGGCCGGGTGGAGACGTCCGATGCATAGCCACTCTCACGGCCATAAGCACGGCCATGCCCATGAACACACCCATGTGCACAGCCACGAACATTGCCATGGTGACATGGTGCACACCCATGGTCATGCCCACACCCATGCCCATGAGCATCTGCACCAGCACAGCCATCCCCACGACCATGGCGAGGACGAGGCTCACGGTCATTCCCACGCAGATTCCAAGCATTCGTGGAAACCGCATGAGCATCAGCACCCGGTGGATGATCTGGACGATCACGGCCACGATCATTAACCAATTGCGGGCATTAACCAATTGCGGGTGGCGTGAATGGCTTGGCGTGTCGGCGGGCGAACGGCTAGACTAATTAGAGAATTCGCAAGTTGAGGGGAGGGGATGTCCTCGTCGTTTCGATCATGGACGGTCGCCGCGCTGGTCACTCTGGTCGCGTTGTCGGCGCTCGCCCTGGTCGAAAGCGTGGAATGGACCCGTCATGACCAGCAGGCCCGGCTGGACACCCTCAACCGCCTGTCTACCCTGCGCGCCCGGCTGGAAGGCGAGCTGAACGGCACGCTGCTGCTGACGCGGGGTCTTGCCGCCGTCATCGCCGTCACCCAGGACATGCCCGAGGCCCAGTTCGAGGCCATCGCCCGCGAGATCATGGGCCAAAAGCGCCACATCCGGAACGTTACCCTGGCCCGTGGCACCACCATCGCGCACATCTATCCCATGCAGGGCAACAGCGCTGCCATCGGCCGGAATTTCCGTGATCTGCCCGACCAATGGCCGGCGGTGGAACGCATGTTCGCCACCCGCCAGCCGGTGTTGGCCGGCCCGGTTGCCCTGGTCCAGGGCGGCATCGCCATCATCGGCCGCATGCCGGTGTTCATCACTCCACCGGGGGCGCCGCCGGGCAGCGGCAAGCCGTGGGGCCTGATCGCCATTCCCATCGCCCTGGACAGCCTGCTGGAATCCGCCGGGGTCACCGATCCCGATTTGGGGCTGGACCTTGCCATTCGCGGGCGTGACGGCCTGGGTGAACTGGGCGCCATCTTCCATGGCGATGTCCGCGTGTTCGAACGCGACCCGGTGCTGCTGGACGTCACCCTGCCCGGTGGGCGCTGGCAATTGGCGGCCTTGCCCAAGGGGGGCTGGGGCGCATCCCGTCCCGCCTCCATCATTCAATTGCGCACTTTGGGCGGCGCCCTGGCCTTGCTGCTGGGCGGCTTTGCTTGGTTCTGGATGCGCCGGCTGGTGGAGCGGCGCGACGCCCAGACCCGCATGACCCTGTCGGAAAACCGCCTTGCCGCCATCCTGACCGCAGCGCCATTCCCCCTGGCGGTGCTGCATCGCCGTGATGGACGGGTGCTATACGCCAATCAGCGGGCGGGACGGTTGATGGGGTTGCCGCTGGACACGCTGGTGGGCCGCCGCCTGCCCCAGGGCTCGCTGGCACCGCGCGATCAGGTGCGGCTGATCCGGCAATTGGCTGATCACGGCGTGGTCGACGACATGGAAATCCGCGTGCGCGGCGCCAATGGCCGGCCGTTCTGGGGATTGGTCTCCATGATCCCGTTCGATCAGGACGGCCCGGCGGTGCTGGTGGCGTGCAACGACATCACCGCGCGCAAGGCGGCCGAGACCGCGTTGCAGGACCAATTGGCCCTGCACCAGACGGTCATCGACACCATCCCCAACGCCATCTTCTACAAGGACGTCACCGGGCGCCATCTGGGTTGCAACCGTGCCTTTATCGACATGGTCGGCCTTCCCCGCGACCATATCATCGGCCACGACCTTGCCGCCGTGGGCGCTGACGCGGAACTGACCGCGCGGGCCGCCGAATCCGACCGCATGCTGATCTCGGGCGAAAAGCGCATGGAGGTCTATGAGACCACCATCCGCCACCCCACCGGCTGGAGCATGCGCGCCTTGGTGCACAAGGCGGCGTTCCGCAACAAGGGCGGCAAAGGCCGGGTCGTGGGCATTGTCGGCGCCGTCACCGACATTTCGGACCGCATCGCCTTTGAAGATGAACTGACCCGCGCCCGCGATCAGGCCGAGGCCGCCAACCGGGCTAAATCCGAATTCCTGGCGGTGATCAGCCACGAAATCCGTACGCCCATGAATGGCATTCTGGGCATGGCCCATTTGCTGCTGGAAACCCCGCTGGACGCGGTGCAGCACGATTACGCCGCCACCATCCATTCCTCGGGCGAGGCGCTGCTGACCATCCTCAACGACATTTTGGATTTCTCGCGGCTGGAGGCCGGGCGCACCGAAGTTCAGGAAGAACCGTTCGATCTGGCCGACGCGGTGGATGGCGTGCTGGCCCTGATGGCGCCGCGTGCCCGCGAAAAGGCGGTGGAACTGGCGCTGGACATGGCCCTTGACGTGCCCGCCACCCTGGTGGGCGACGTGGCGCGGCTGCGCCAAGTGCTGCTCAATCTGGTGGGCAATGCGGTCAAATTCACCGACAAGGGCGGCGTCGCCGTGTCGGTGTTCCAGATCGGGCGCAAGGACGGCAAGTTGATGCTGCGCTTCGACGTGCGCGACACCGGCATCGGCATCCCCGCCGACGCCCGCCCCCTGCTGTTCACCTCGTTCAGTCAGGCGGATTCGTCCATCTCGCGCCGCTTCGGCGGCACCGGGCTGGGACTGGCCATCTCCAAGCGGCTGGTGGAGCTGATGGGCGGTGAGATCGGCGTGGACAGCGAGATGGGGCGTGGCTCGCGCTTCTGGTTCACCCTGCCCTTCGACGATGCCAACGGCCCGCTGGTCACGTCCGCCGCCCCCGAACCGATGCCGGCGGGACGGTCTTTGGCGGTGCTGCTGGCCGAGGACAACGCGGTCAACCGCATCGTCGCCGAACGGGTGCTGTCCAAGGCCGGTCACCACGTCACCACCGTGGGTGACGGCGCCCAGGCGGTGGACGCCATGGCCCAGGGGCGTTTCGACGTGGTGCTGATGGACGTGCACATGCCCGAAATGGACGGCTTCGAAGCCACCCGCCGCATCCGCGCCCTGCCCGGCCCGGCGTCGCGCATTCCCATCATCGCCCTGACCGCCAACGTGCTGGCCGGCGACATGGAACGCTGCGTGGAGTCAGGCATGGATTCATATCTGGCCAAGCCGTTCAAACCGGCGGAATTGCTGGCCTGCGTGGCGAAATGGGCGGAAGAGCGGGTGGATGCGGATTAAAACACCGCTTCCACCAAGCCCAAACTGACCAAGCTGACGCCCCCCCTTTCGGCGCCATGAAAATGCCGTTAGGTGGGGCCATGTTAATGGCTGGTCTCCGCTTGCCGGATGTCAGCTATGCGCCGCCTTGCCGCCCTTGCCCTGATCCTGCTGCTGGCGTCCTGCACCAATCCCATCGTGCAGGCCGACGTCACCCGCTTCAACGACATGCCCGTGGCCCAGACCCACAGCTTCACCATCGTGCCCGATGCCGGTCAGGTCGCCAGTCTGGAATTCCAGGGTTACGCCACCCAGATCGCCACCGCCCTGACTGCCCAGGGCTGGCGCCCCATTCCGCCGGGCGGCACGGCAGAGACTTCGGTGGCGCTGCATTGGGGGGTGGGGCCGCCCGATACGGTGAGTTGGCAAAGCCCGTCCTCGGTCTATTCCGGCTTCGGCTGGGGTGGCGGGCCGCGCTATTACGGCGGCGGGCTCTATGACCCGTTCCCCTATTGGGAATCGCGCAGCATCACCTATTACCCGAAATGGCTGGCGGTGCAGATCACCGACGCCCGCTCGGGCATTCGCAAGGTGCTGTTCGAAGGCCGCGCGGTGGCCGAGGGCACGCGGCGAGAAATCGCCCCGGTGATGCCCTATCTGGTCCAGGCGTTGTTCACCGGCTTCCCCGGCGCCAATGGGGCGACGGTGCGGGTGAACGTGCCGATCAGGGAGTAGGGTTTTTTACACGAATGAACACGAATAGACACGAATAGGGAAAGGCGGACGCCAGAGGCCGAGCCGATCGTGCACCTAGAATTCGCGTTTATTCGTGTTCATTCGTGTAAATTCTCTTTTAAGCCGCCGGTTCGTCGCCGGCGGTTTGGGCGGCGGTGACGATCATGTCGCCGAACTCGCGCAGATACACCGAGCCCTTGACCGTGCGTTGGATCAGCACGGAACGGCGGTCGGTTTCGTCGGTCTTGCGCTTGACCAGACCCAGTTCCGACAGCCGGTCAAGGGCGCGGGTGATGGCCGGCTTGGACACGTTCAGCGTGGTCGCCAAGCCGCGCACCGTATGGTTCGGCGGGGTCAGATAGACGGTCAGCAGCAGCGCCATCTGGCGCGCCGACAAATCAGGGCCGTCGCGGCGCACGCTTTCGACGATGGCGCCGCGCCACAGATCCAGCGCTTGCACTGCTTTGAGTTGAAAACCCATTTAGCCCGGTCCGTTCATTCCGTAGACGAAATCTTTTAGCCTAGGTGACGCGTCCCGGCAACAGCCCATGATGGCCTGTGCCGGGAATGTCACCTTTATCTCACTTACCGAAGCACTGGGTGCCGAAGCGCTGGGTGATGATGGCGTACAGGGCGCGCAGCGTCATGGCCTCGCCGCCATCGGGCCGTCCGGGCCGCGATGTGGGGTTCCATGCCATGACGTCCAGATGGACCCAGGGAATGCCGGGACCGACGAATTCCTGCAGGAACAGCGCCGCCGTGATGGCCCCGGCATAGGGGCCGTCGGAGACGTTGTTGATGTCGGCCACCTTGCTGTCCAGCATGCGGCGATAGGGTTTGTACAGCGGCAGCCGCCACATGGGATCGGCCTCTGCCTCGCCCGCGCGCAGCAAATCGGTGGCCAGCAGATCGTTGTTGGTGAACAGCGCCGGCAGCTCGACACCCAGGGCGGTGCGCGCCGCGCCGGTCAGGGTCGCCAGATCGATCAGCAATTCGGGCTTTTCGCGGGACGCTTCCCACAACGCGTCGGACAGCACCAGCCGGCCTTCGGCGTCGGTGTTGCCCACTTCCACACTCATGCCCTTGCGGGTAGCCAGCACATCCATGGGCCGCATGGCATCGCCCGAGACGGAATTCTCCACCGCCGGGATCAACACGCGCAGGCGCACCGGCAGCTTGGCCTCCATGATCATGGAGGCCAGCCCCAGCACATGGGCGGCACCGCCCATGTCCTTCTTCATCAGCTTCATGGTGGCCGAGGTCTTGAGGTCCAGCCCGCCGCTATCGAAGCACACGCCCTTGCCCACCAAGGTGACGCGCGGCGCGGTGGGCTCGCCCCAGGTCAGATCGATCAGGCGGGGCTGGCGATGGCTGGCGGCGGCGCGGCCCACGGCGTGGATGGCCGGGTAGTTTTCCGCCAGCAGGCCGTCACCGACGATCACCCGCACGGCGGCGCCATGGACCGAGGCCAAGGTTTCGGCGGCGCCTGCCAGTTCCGGCGGCCCCATATCGGCGGCGGGGGTGTTGATCAGGTCGCGCACCAAAGCGGTGCCCTCAGCGGTGCGTTCCACCCAGCCGCGATCGGCGCTCTCGGGCCAGACCAGCTTGGGCCAGACCCGGTCGCTGCGGGTCTTGTAGCGGCTAAATTGATAGGTGGCGAGGCTCCATGACAGCGCCGCCCAATTGGCCGCGCGGGGCTCCAGCGGGGTGGCGATGCGGTAGGTCCCGGCGGGCAATTTGGCCGGCAGGGCGCCAAAGACCCACGGGTCATCATCGTCCGCTTGGCCCAGCAGCACGAAGGCCAGATGTCCGTCGATGCCCGGCACCGGACAGATTTGCCCGGCCTCGCCGGTGAAGGCGTTGGATGCCGTCCAGGTCTTCACATGGGCGGGCTGCGCCTCGGCCCAGGCGGCAAAACCGGCCTTTTTCAGGCATACCAGATCAACCGCTTTCGCGGCATCAGTCACCATATGCTCCAGCACCGCTCACCTCGTTTTTCTTATCCTTCGGCGGGTGGCAAGCATGGCCGAGTTGTGCGCTCAAGGAAAGAGCGCCTTGCAGAGGAAAGCGGTCAAAGCGATCATGCCGGAAGACCATTCCCATCAGCAGAGGTTGCCATGCCCGTCCCCATGACCCTTGTCATCGGCACCAAGCAATTTTCGTCTTGGTCGTTGCGGCCCTGGCTGGCGGCCAAAATGGCCGGTATCGCCTTTGACGAGGTGCTCATCACCTTGCGCCAGCCCGAGACCAAGGCCGAGATCCTGAAATACTCGCCCTCGGGCAAGGTGCCGTGCCTGATCCACGATCAACTGACCATATGGGACTCGCTGGCCATTTGCGAATACCTGGCCGAACTGCACCCCACCCTGTGGCCGGAATCCCGCGACGCCCGCGCGGTGGCCCGCGCCGTCAGTGCCGAGATGCATTCGGGCTTTCCCAATCTGCGCAACGCCTGTTCCATGGATGTGTGCGCGGTCACGCCGCTGGACCCGGTGCCGCCCGAAGTGGCCGCCGAGGTGGACCGCATCAATGCCCTGTGGACCCAGTGCCGCACCCGCTTCGGCGCCAGCGGCCCGTTCCTGTTCGGCCGCTTCAGCATTGCCGATGCCATGTTCGCCCCGGTGGCAACGCGCTTCACCACCTTCGCTTTGACGGCGGACCCGGTGGCATTGGCCTATTGCGACGCCATCTGGTCGCTGCCGGCCATGCAGGAATGGAAACAGGCGGCGTGCGGCTGATTACTGGTTCTTCCAGGATGAGCGAGGCTGGTTAGGTGGTGCCAGTTTTTTCACCACGAAGAGGAGAAGTGCACGAAGCCAGCTCGTCTGAGGGCTTCCTGTCCTGTGTGATGAAAAAACTGCGGGAGGCACTTAGCCTGAATGAACCAAACAAAAGGTTTGAGGCATCACCTCCCAGCAGGGCCGGGGCGGCAGCCCCGCAAGGGGCATCGCACAGGGGCATTATTCTCACGCGCTGGGCCGCGCCTCTCCCGCCGGCTTGACCGGGGCCAGCAGCGCGCGGGCCTGGACGTCGGATTCGTGCCATGCCAGTTCGATGGCCGACAGCACCTCGGTGGGATTGGAATGGTGGGGCATGTGACCGGTTTCCGGCAAAACCTTCAGCGCCGAATGGGGGATGGCGCGGTGCAGATGAATGGAATGGGCCACCGGATCGACGATCGGGTCCAAATCGCCCGCCATCACCACCACGGGCACACGGATTTCGCCATAACGCGGCGATAACCGGAGGGTGGCGGCCTTAAGCTGGGACAGATCGTCCGATTGCGCCCGCATCTGCCCAGGCCGCAACATCATATCCACCGGGTACAGCGCCATGGCGGGCGGCACCGGGTTGGGCTCGAACAGCTTTTCCTGCACCTTGGGCCACGCCGTCTTGCCCAGCATGGGCGAAACCGTGTTGCGCGCCACCGCGCCCAACCCGGCCACGCTTTGCGCCGCCAGCAGCGGCACATCCAACCGGCCGGTGGGATAATAATAGCCCGACAGCAATACCAAGGCGGCCACGTCTTCCGGCATCTCCAGCGCCCAAGCCAGGGCCACCAAGGCGCCGAAATCGTGCCCCACCACCACCGGGCGTTCCACCCCCATGCGCCGGGTGGCCCGCATGAGCAATTCCGCCTGCTTTTCCGGCACCCAACGGCTCCAATTGGGCCGTTCGCTCCAGCCATAACCGGGGCGGTCGAAGGCGATGGCGCGGCATTGCCGCGATGCCCGGTCCAGCAAAGACAGCGTCCAATCCTGCACCATGCCGCCCAAGCCATGGATGAACACCACCGGACGGCCCGAGCCGCGCGCCAGCACATGCAGACGCACGCCGCCCACTTCCATGAAGCTGCCCATGGGCGGATTGGCCTGTTCCGCTTCCTTGGATTGGTGGGACGCCCAGAACGCCATGCCGGTCAACGCCGCCCCCGCCCCCAGGGCCAAGCCGATCAGTCCCTTGGGCGCCGAACTGAGGTTGCGGCCCACACGCTCAGCGGTGCTGCCCCAATGGCGCTGGTGTGTCTGGTTGTCCGGCATGACGCAATCCTCGCCCAGGTTGGAACCCGGGGGGATAACAGGCAAAGTGCCCGGCGGTTCCTAATCTTCTTCCTTACGGGGACGGAAGATGCCCGGTGGCAGCTTGGTCTTCATGTCGCATTCGGCCTTGTCGATCTGGCCCTGCGACAGATTGTCCACCTGGGACAAATCAGTGTCCTTGAGGTCGGTGCCCATGAGGGTGGCGCCTTTGAAATCGGCCCCGGCCAGTTTGGCGCCGGTCAATTGCGCCCCCGACAGATCGGCGCCGCGCAACGAGGCGCCTTCCAGTTTCGCCAGCCGCAGATTGGCGTGGCGCAATTGGGCGACGCCCAGATTGGCGCCGCTGAGGTCGGCGGCGTTCAGCGAGGCGAAACGGAAATCGGCGCCGTCCAGCCGGGCCTCGGTCAACGCGCAATCGGATAGATCGGCTTCGCGGAAGGTGGCGTTGGCCAACACCGTGCGGGCCAGATCGCCGCCGGCCAGATCCATGCCCTGCAGGGTGGCGCGCTTGCCCTGGGCACCCTGGCTGGTCAGCCACAGCACATGGGCGGCGACGATGGAATCCACGTCCAGCCCAGCCACATCCTTGCCGGTCCGTTCCTCATGGCCGGCTTGGGTCAGTTCTTCCTGCCAGCGGGTGCGGTCTTCCTCGGCCTTTTTGCGGGCGGCTTCGTCCTCGGCCTTGCGCTTGGGGCGCAGAGCTTCGGGCAGGGCCTCGGCCAGCAACTCGCGCTTGGTCTTTTTCGGCGGCTTGGGAAGATCGTCATCGCCCAGCGTGCCGGCTGCGGGCTTGACTGGCGCCAGATCGTCGGCGCCAAGGCTGCCGCCGCTGGCTTTCACTGGCGGCACATCACCCATGGCGAGCTTGCCGCCGGTGATCTTGCCCGACACCACATGGCCGGCGCCCCAACCGCCGCCGCCGGAGACACCACCACCACCACCACCACCACCAGCAGCCACGTGGCCGATACGGGCGGTCAGCGCCGCCAGTTGCGCCTTCACCGCCGCCGCCTCGGCGGCGGGCTCGGGCACGCCCAAGGCAACAGTGGTGGGCGGCGGCACCGCCACAGGTGTGGCGGAGCGCTGGTCCAGGGTGATGACCGGCTTGACCGCCACCACCGGCACCGGCATGCGGGTCGGGGTCTTCAGGGTTTCGGCCACCCGATGAATCAATTCATGGCCGGAGGTGGGCTTTGTGACAATGCCTTCGATGCCGAAAGGCAGGGCATGGGCGACCAAACGGCGGTCGTCGGAGCGTGCCACCATCAGCACCGGCATCTCGGGCGATTTGGCCCGCACCCGTTCCAGGAAGGCCAAAGCCGCCTTGCCGTCGGCCTCGCCATCCACATCCACCAAGGCGATATCGGGGCATTGCGCCATCATGGGAGTGCCGTCCGCCGAGACGCTGGTGGACAGCACGTCGCGCACATTCTGCTTGCGGAAGGTTTGGCGCGCCAGGAAGCGGAAGCTGTCATCCAGGCTGAACACCAGCACCCGGATTTTCGGCCAGACGACATCGGTGGAACTGATTTGGGTGGGGTGACGCATGCCCGCAGAATAGGCCGCTCAACGTCCCACGGCAATCTGCCCAATTGACTTGCCCGCCAACAACCTCATCTTAATCGGATGCGACGCCGAGACCCCTCCCAAAATATCCGCACGGTGCAAGCCGGCCCCCGCAGCGATTGGAAGACCATCCGAACGCTGCTGCCCTATCTATGGCCCCCCGGCCAGCCCGGCCTGCGCCTGCGCGTGGTCATCGCCATGCTGTTCTTGGCGGCGGCCAAGGGCATCACCGTGGTGGTGCCGCTGATCTATAAGCACGCGGTGGACGCCCTGACCGCAACTCCCGGCACAGCCCTGGTGGCGGTGCCGGTGGCGGTGCTGCTGGGCTATGGCTTGGCCCGCACCCTGGCCGGCACCTTCGGCGAATTGCGCGACATCGCCTTTGCCAAAGTCGGCCAGCGCGCCATCCGCGCCGTGGGGCTTCAGGTGTTCCGCCATCTGCACGGCTTGGCCCTGCGCTTCCATCTGGACCGCCAGACCGGCGGCGTCAGCCGGGCCATCGAGCGCGGCACCAAGGGCATCGAGTTCCTGTTGAACTTCATGCTGTTCAACATCCTGCCCACCTTCCTGGAAATCGGGCTGGTGACGGTGGTGCTGTGGACCCTGTACGACGCCCGCTTCGCCTTGGTCACCTTCGGCACCATTGCCGTCTACATCGCCTATACCCTGACCGTGACCGAGTGGCGCACCCAGTTCCGCCGCACCATGAACGAGACGGATTCCGAAGCCAGCACCAAGGCCATCGACTCGCTGCTGAACTTCGAGACGGTGAAGTATTTCGGCAATGAGGAACACGAGGCCAGCCGCTACGACAAGGCGCTATCGCGCTACGAGCAGGCGGCGGTCAAAAGCAAGGTCACCCTATCGCTGCTGAATATCGGCCAGGGCGCCATCATCGCCGTGGGCCTGACCGCTGTGATGATCATGGCCGGCCAGGGCGTGGTGGATGGGTCCATGACCGTGGGCGATTTCGTTCTGGTGAACACCTATCTGGTACAGCTGTATCTGCCGCTGAACTTCCTGGGCTTCGTCTACCGCGAGATCAAGCAGTCGCTGACCGATATGGAAGCCATGTTCCGCCTGATGGCCGCCAATGCGGAGATCACCGATACACCCGGCGCCGTGCCGTTGCGGGTGGATGGCGGCGAAGTGCGGTTCGAGACGGTGGGCTTCGGCTACAACCCCGACCGGGTGATCCTGACCGATGTCAGCTTCACCGTGCCGGCGGGCCACCGCGTCGCCATCGTGGGGTCGTCGGGCGCCGGTAAAAGCACCATCTCACGGCTGCTGTTCCGCTTTTACGACGTGACGGCGGGCGCGGTCAGCATCGACGGCCAGGACATCCGTGCGGTGACCCAGACATCCTTGCGCGCCGCCATCGGCATCGTTCCGCAGGACACCGTGCTGTTCAACGATTCCATCCGCTACAACATCGCCTATGGCCGCCCCGGCGCCACCCAGGACGACATCGAGCATGCCGCCCGGCTGGCCCGCATCCACGATTTCGTCGTCACCCTACCCGAGGGCTACGACACCCGCGTGGGCGAGCGCGGCCTGAAGCTGTCGGGCGGTGAAAAGCAGCGCGTCGCCATCGCGCGGACCATCCTGAAACAGCCCGCCATTTTGCTGTTCGACGAAGCCACCAGCGCGTTGGACACCCACACGGAAAAGGAAATCCAGGCGTCGTTGCGTGAGGTCTCACGCAACCGCACCACCCTGATCATCGCCCACCGCCTGTCCACCGTGGTGGATTGCGACGAGATCATCGTACTGGACGCAGGCCGCATCATCGAACGGGGCCGCCACGCCGAATTGATGGAAGCCGATGGCCGCTATGCCGAGATGTGGAAGAAGCAGCAGGAAGCCGCCGCGTTGCAACAGCGGCTGGAGACCGAGCTGGAGGGAGCGGCGGAGTAGTCAACTTGTGTGGGGACACGCAGCCGGTTTCACCATGAAGAAAGAGAAGAGCACGAAGCCAGCCGGCCTGTGGGATCGCTTCGCGTCCTTCCCTTCCTTCGTGGTGAAAAGCACCATGGCCCCCGGATCGGCGCGACGCTTGTCCGGGGTGACGACCGTGGGGGTGGCCGGCAATTACGGCAGGGTAATTTGCCCGGCCTCGTCCATGGGGAAGAACGGGTTCCACGCCACTTCCCACAGATGGCCGTCGGGATCGGCGAAATAGCCGGAATGGCCGCCCCAAAATACGTCCTGGGCCGGCTTGACCATGCGGGCGCCGGCTTGCTCGGCTTCCTCCAGCACCAGGGCGACTTGGTCCTTGCTGCGCACGTTATGGGCCAGGGTGATGCCGCGGAAGCCGGGCGGGGCCAAGGTCACGCCGGCATCGTCGGCCAGGGACTGGGCGCCGAACAGGGCCAGCACCACGCCGCCGGCCTGAAAGAAGGCGACGCTGTCATTGCCGGCGGACGATTCCTCGAAGCCTAATTTGCCGTAGAAGGCGCGCGACACCGCCAGATCGGCCACTCCCAGGGTGACCAGGGACAGCCGGGGTTCCATCAGCGCCCCGCCACGGTCAGGCCGTCCACCCGCAGGGTCGGGCTGTCCACGCCGTAGCGGAACACCAGATCGTTGGCGGGCGACAGGTTCAGCAGCATGTCTTTCAGATTGCCGGCGATGGTGACTTCCGACACCGGATAGGCGATCTCGCCATTCTCGATCCAGAAACCGGCGGCGCCGCGCGAATAATCGCCGGTCACCATGTTGACGCCCTGGCCGAACAGAT
The DNA here is from genome assembly GCA_014380005.1 of Rhodospirillales bacterium. Taxonomy (GTDB): domain Bacteria; phylum Pseudomonadota; class Alphaproteobacteria; order Rhodospirillales; family Magnetospirillaceae; genus Magnetospirillum. Next base: position 22,149 of record JACMKT010000156.1, on the reverse strand, counting down.
CGGTGACGTAGAAGCCCGAGACGATGTCGCCGATCATCTCGGCCACGGTGATCGGGCCGGGCTCCAGATACAGATTGCTGGCCGACGGGCTGGGCGGCGAGGCGGTGCCCCGGCTGGCATGGCCGGTGGTCTTCATGCCCAATTGGCGGGCCGAGCGGCAATCCAGCAGCCACGTGGTCAGGCGGCCGTCATCCACCACCGCCATGCGCTTGGTCTCCACCCCTTCGCCGTCGCAGGGGCGCGAGCGCATGCCGCGCAGGCGGTGCGGATCGTCGATGATGCGGATGCCGGGCGCGCAAATCTGCTGGCCCAGCTTGTCCTTCAGGAACGAGGTGCCGCGCGCCACGCCGGCGCCGTTGATGGCCCCGGCCAGACTGCCCACCAGCCCACGGGCGACACGGGGGTCATAGATGACCGGCACCTGACAGGTCTTGACCTTGCGCGAGCCCAGGCGGCGCACGGCGCGCTTGCCGGCCTCGTGGCCCACATCCTCGGGGGCGCGCAGATCGCTCATATGGACGGCGGAGGTATAGTCGTAATCGCGCTCCATGCCGCTGGAGCCCTCACCCGCCAGCACCGAGGCCGAAAGCGAGCCCGAGGTCACCGCATAGGAATGGGCGAAGCCGTTGGAGGCGACGAAGGCCACGGCGGACCGGCCCCAGCCCGCATCGGCACCTTCCGAATTGGTCACGCCGTCCACGGCGCGGGCGGAATCCTCGGCCCGCTTGCACATGTCCAGCAGGTGATCGGCGGCGGGCTCATGGCTGTCGCAGGTGTCCAGATCGGGGAATTTGGTCGCCAGCTCGGACGGGTCGGCCAGACCGGCATGGGGGTCTTCCGGTACGGTGCGCGCCATGGCGACGGCGCGTTCCACCAATTCGTCCAGGGCGCTGGCGGTGCGGTCCGACGACGACACCATGGCTTGGCGCTTGCCCAGCAGCACGCGCAGGCCGAGGTCACCGGATTCGGACCGTTCCAACCGCTCCAGCTTGCCCAGGCGCCAGCCCACCGAGACCGAGACGGAATCGATCAGGACCGCATCAGCGGCATGGGCGCCGGCAGACTTCGCCTTGGCGACCAACCCCTCGAGCAAAGCGAGCGTGTCGGACATGGAAACCTCCGTGGGGGATACGAACCAGCTTGGACCGAGAGGGGGAGTTTGCAAGGCGTCGTAAAACACCCTCGGATCACGCTAGCACGCGAATAGCCGCCTGGGAACCCGGCCAGTATGGCCGAGGGCGGTCCCACTACAGAGGGATAGCGGTGAGGCTATTGGGGGGCGGTTAGCCCAGGATCAGCCACGCCAGCACCAGATTGCTGGCGCCGGGGGCTATGGCCACCAGAATGTCGCGGATGATGTCGGGCAAGGGGCGGTTCAGCATGATGCCTGCTCCTGCGTTCCGGCGAACAGCCGGGTCATTTCGCTGGTGAAGTAATGGCAGGTCAAAGGGTGGTGGTGGTCGTGGTCACGCAAGGCCAGCGCATGGCAGCAGCGTTCGGACCAGTAACGGCAGTTTTCGCAACGCCGCCTCCCCTCTTCGCTTATGGCCATGGTCTGCATCCTTAAACCGGTGACTGTTTCCGAGGGGGATATTATCCCTTCGTATGATGTGGGCAATCGGGCCAACCCCTTGCATTGCCTTGGGGCGTGACTCGGGTCTCGGCCTTAGGCCAAGGCCGGGAAGGCGCTGAAATGCTGCAAAGCTGCTTTGCAGCGCACAACTATGACTGAAGTATGGGGTAGGTCAGGGGGCAAGCACGGACAGCACTGTTTCCGGGTCCAGGCGCACGTCCAGCCAGCTGGCGCCCCAATGCAGATGCGGCCCGGTGGCGCGGCCCGAAGCCCCCACGGCGCCGATCACCTGTCCTCGCCGCACGTTTTGGCCTTCGCTCACGTCCAGACGGGACATGTGGGCGTAGACGGTTTGCAGGCCCAAGCCGTGGTCGATCATCACCGTCTTGCCGGTGAAGAACAAATCGGCATGGGCCAGGGTGACCACGCCATCGGCCACCGCGCGGATGGGCGCGCCGGTGGGGGCGGCGATGTCGGTGCCGGAATGGGCGGCTCGCGGCTCGCCGTTCAGGATGCGCTGGCTGCCGAACACGCCCGAGATGGGACCGTCCGCCGGCACTGTTAGACCGTTCAGGAACAGGGCGGTGGGGCTGATGACGGCGCGGCGCGCGGCCACCAATTCGGTTTCGGCCTTGATGCGGGCCAGTTCCGCCGGGTCGGGGGTGACCTTGGCCGGCGGCAGACCGTCGATGCGTTGGATTTTCCAGTCGCGCCGGGCGATGTCGAGAATGCGCCGTTCGCCGTCCACGTCGAGGGCGGCCTGGGCTTCCGCCTCGCGCCCGAAGCCCAGCAGGAAGCGGCCCTCGGCATCCACCGGTACCGCGCGGCCATCCAGGGTGACGCTGGCGCCGGGCTGGGCTTGGCCGCGGACGATGCCGCCCTGTTCAAACTTGCCGTGCAGGTCCAGGGCGTGGGCGGGCAGGGAAAACAGCAGCGCCAAGAGGAACCCGATAATCCGCATCTACCCGCTCCGAACTGTGTGCAGCCCCCATGTTAGCAGAGCGGACAGCACCACCGCTCCCATCTGATGCAACGCCGCCAGCGGCACCGGCACGGCCAACAGTAAAGTCGCGATGCCCAACCCGGCTTGCAGCCAGACGAACAGGGCGGCCAGGGCCAAGGGGCGGCGGGCGGCAGGGGGCAGGCGGGCGGTCCGGCTCCACAGGCCGAACAGGGTGACGCAGGCCAGACTGGTCAGGGCCAGGACGCGGTGGACGTATTGCACTGCCGCCGGGTTCTCCACCGCATTGCGCAAAGGCGGGTTCAGGCGCAGGCCCTCCGGCGGGAACCACGCGCCGCCCATGAGCGGGAAGCTGTTGTGGATGTGGCCGGCATGCAGTCCGGCGACGAAGGCGCCCCAAATGATGGTGGTCATGGCAAGCGCCAGCAGCCCCGCCAAGGCCCACCGTGCTTTGCGGGAATCGGCGGCGGGCAGGGCCATGGGGCGGGCAATGTCCAGCGCCGTCCACAGCAGCAGGGCCAGGATGATCAGGGCCAGCACCAGATGGACGGCAAGGCGGAAATGACTGATCTCGGGCCGGTCCACCAAGCCGCTGGCAACCATGTACCAGCCCATGCCGCCCTGGGCCGCGCCCAAGGCCAGCAGCAGGCCCAGGCGCCGGGCCAGGGGGCGGTGGATGGCGCCTTTGATGGCGAAAGCCACCAGGGGCAGGGCGAAGACCACGCCGATCAGCCGGCCCCACAGGCGGTGGATATATTCCAGCCAGAAGATGCCTTTGAACCCGGCCAAATCCATGGCGGTGTTGACCCATTGGTATTCCGGCGTGGCGCGGTACAGGGCGAACGCCTCGTCCCACTGGGCCTGGGTCAGGGGCGGCAGAATGTGGTGGGGGTTCCACTGCACCATGGACAGGCCCGACCCGGTCAGCCGGGTTAACCCGCCAAGCGCCACCATGATCGCCACCATGGCGGCGCAGGCCAGCAGCCAGGGCGCCAGCGGCGGTGAGACCTCTTTTATGGGCAATGGATCGCGCATTTTCCCCTGCACCGTACCCCATCCGAGGTTGATATGGGGGCTTTGCCACGGCGGCAACAGGGGGAGGGCTTTAGGCTTGGCGTCGGTGCATCTGCCACGCCGCAGCCACCGCCGCCAACGGCACCAGCCAGCCCACGGGGATGGCATCCAGGCCGGCCTTGCGCTGGATGGCGGACAGGATGCCCCACACGCCCAGCATCACCACCGTGACCGCGAGGCTGCCGAAGGCGGTCTTGCCCCAGGGATAGCCGGCGCGGCGCAGCAGCACCGGCGTGCCCAGCAGGGCCAGCAGCACGGTGGCTGCCAGCGAGATGATGTTGAACTCGGCCATGATCATGCCGGCACCACCGGCTTGGGCAGGTAGTTGTTGATGTCCACCTCGTCGATCTGCTCGGGCCGCAGATATTGCTCGGCATAGGTCTTCCACACGCCGGAATGCAGGAACAAATCCCACAATTCGGGGTCGATGTGGCGGTCCTTGACCATGAACGACATGATCTTGAGGGATTCCGACAGGGTCTTGGGCTTCTTGTAGGGACGGTCGGCGGCGGTCAGCGCCTCGAAGATATCGGCCACCGCCATCATGCGGGCGGGGACGGACATATCCTCGCGCTTGAGGCCCTTGGGATAGCCGGTGCCGTCCATCTTTTCGTGATGGCCGCCGGCCCATTCCGCCACCCGGGTCAGGTTCTTGGGGAAGGGCAGGGCCTTCAGCATCAGGATGGTCTGGGTGATGTGTTCGTTGATCTTGAAGCGGTCTTCGGCGGTCAGGGTGCCGCGGCCGATGCCCAGATTGTAGATTTCGCCCAGATTGTACTTGTTCTCGCAGGGCCGCATGTTGAAGCCCTCGGCATCGTATTGCGCAAGGTCCAGGGCGATCTCGTGCGGGATGACGTGCCATTCCTTGTCGGCCAGCAGCTTTTCCACCACCGGCGGCTTGGGTTCGTCCTTGCGGCGGCGGCGCATTTCGTCGATGGACAGGCCCAGATGATCGTCCAGGGTGCGCACCCAGGTGGTCTCGGCGATCTGCTTCATGCGTTCGACGCGCTCGGGCGCCATGAACTCGCCGCCCACATTGCATTCGGCGACAAAGGCGAAATCGTCGTCCAACTGGGCAAGGCGCGCCTCCATGGCGGCTTTCAGCGCGGGCTCGGGCTGCTCGCCGGCAATGACGCCTTGCAGGTAATCCACCACCGCATCGCGCTTGAGCACTTCGAAGCGCATGCGCACTTCGTGGATGCGGTTGTAGATGGTCTCAAGCTTGGTCGCCTTGTCGACGATGTATTCCGGCGTGACCACCTTGCCGCAATCGTGCAGGCCGGCGGAGACTTCCAGCTCGTACCACTCGTCCTCGGTCAGCATGAAGTCCTTGTACGGACCGTCCGTGCTGTCGCACGCCGCCTTGGCCAGCATGAAGGTGATGGTGGGAACGCGGTTACAGTGCCCGCCGGTATACGGGCTCTTGGCGTCGATGGATCCGGCAATGACTTGAATGAAGCTTTTGAACAGATGTTTCTGGGCTTCGATCAGGCGCTGGTTGTCCAGGGCCACCGCCGCTTGGCTCGCCAGGGCCTCGATCAGCGGAGTGATGTCGGGGCCGAAGGCCGCCACGTTGTTTTTTTTGTCCCGCGCGTTGATCAGCTGCAGGACGCCGATGACTTCGTTTTCGTAATTCTTCAGCGGCACGGTCAGGAACGATTTCGACCGGTAACCGGTCTTGGCGTCGAACGCCTTGGTGCCGGTGAAATCGAACTTGTCCACGTCATAGGCGTCGGTGATGTTCACCGTGGTGCCCGACAGCGCGCAATAGCTGGACACGTTCTTGTGGTTGGGATTGCCGTCGTCGTCATGCAGCCGCAGCGGCGGGAACGGAATGGGCTTGCCGGTGGTGCCGCCCATGGCCACGTCCAACGTGTCGTTCAGCATGATCTCGAATTTGAGACCATCCTTTTTCTCGGTGACCAGATACAGGGTCCCGCCATCGGCATTGGTCATGGACTTGGCGCCCAGGAGGATCTTCTCCATCAGGCGGTTGTGATTGCGCTCAGCCGAGAGGGCGATGCCCAACTCGATCAACGTTTTAAAGCGCTGTTCCTGCGACGCGGCAGCCATGTCCCTTGCTCCTTAAACGCCCGAAGCGGCGTCCCATCCCCCATGGACGCACAAGCCTACAGGCAAACGCTTTCGAGGCCAACCGGGTTGACGCCTGATGCCAGTTCGCGCTTCCTTAACTCCCGACTTGCCGGAGACCCGCTTTGCCCTACGAATCCCTGCGCGATTTCATCACCAAGCTGGAACAGGCTGGGAAACTGGTGCGCGTAAAGGCGCCGGTCTCACCCGCCCTGGAGATGACAGAGATCCAGACCCGCCTGCTGGCCGAGCAAGGCCCGGCGGTGCTGTTTGAAAACGTGGTGCGCGCCGACGGGTCGAAATATCCCATGCCCATGCTGGTCAATCTGTTCGGCACGGTGGAGCGCGTGGCCTGGGGCATGGACCGCGAGCCCCATCAATTGCGCGAAGTGGGCGAGACCCTGGCCTTCCTGAAACAGCCCGAGCCGCCCGGCGGCTGGCGCGAGGCGCTGGACATGCTGCCTTTGGTCAAGACGGTCATGGCCATGAAGCCCAAGACGGTCAGCAACGCGCCGTGCCAGCAGGTGGTCTACACCGGCGACGACGTCGACCTGTCCATGCTGCCCATCCAGGGCTGCTGGCCGGGCGAGCCGGCGCCGCTGATCACTTGGCCGCTGGTGGTGACCCAAGGCCCCGACACCAAGGGCGACAAGCGCGACAATTTCAATCTGGGCATCTACCGCATGCAGGTCACCGGGCGTAACACCACGCTCATGCGCTGGTTGAAGCATCGCGGCGGCGCCCAGCATTACCAGCGCTGGGCCGGCAAGAACCGCGAGCCCATGCCGGCAGCCGTGGTCATCGGTGCCGATCCGGGCACCATCATCGCCGCCGTAACGCCCGTGCCCGAGACCCTGAGCGAGTACCAATTCGCCGGCCTGCTGCGCGGCAAAAAGGTCGAATTGGTGGATTGCAAGACGGTGCCCCTGAAGGTCCCGGCAGAGGCCGAGATCGTGCTGGAGGGTCACGTCATGCTGGACGAATTCGGCCCGGAAGGCCCTTACGGCGATCACACCGGCTATTACAACAACGTGGAGGACTTCCCGGTCTTCCGCATTTCGGCCATCACCATGCGTCGCGATCCCATCTACCTGTCCACCTTCACCGGCCGCCCGCCGGACGAACCCAGTGTGCTGGGCGAGGCGCTGAACGAGGTGTTCATCCCCCTGCTGATTCAGCAATTCCCCGAGATTGTGGATTTCTGGCTGCCGCCGGAAGGATGCAGCTACCGCATCGCCGTGGTCAGCATCAAGAAGGCCTATGCCGGCCACGCCAAGCGCGTGATGTTCGGCATCTGGAGCTTCCTCAAGCAGTTCATGTACACCAAATTCGTCATCGTGGTGGATGACGACATCAACTGCCGCGACTGGAAAGACGTCATGTGGGCGGTCAGCACCCGCATGGACCCGGCCCGCGACATCACCGTGGTCGAAGGCACCCCCATCGACTACCTGGACTTCGCCTCGCCCGAATCAGGATTGGGCGGCAAGATCGGCATGGACGCCACCAACAAACTGCCCCCCGAAACCCACCGCGAATGGGGCGTCAAGCTGGGCATGAGCGACGATGTGGTGGAGAAGGTGACGGCGCGCTGGGCGGAATACGGGCTGCCGGGGTCGGGCACGCCCATCTGGAAGTGAGGCATTCGTCCTCTCACCGTCAAGCCCGGCCAGGACGGCGGTGATATGGCTCGTTTGAGATGACAAGCGCGGTATGCTGGGGCACACTTCCCCCATGCCCGAGCTTCCCGAAGTCGAGACCGTCGCCCGTGGCTTGGCCGCCGTGTGGGAGGGGCGTGTGTTCGCCCGTGTGGTCTGCCGCCGCCCCGATCTGCGCAAACCGTTCCCCCCGGATTTCGCCGCCCGCCTGACGGGACGCCGGGTGTTGAGCATGGGGCGGCGGGCCAAATATCTGGTGGTTACGCTCGACGACGATCTGGTCATGCTGGGTCATCTGGGCATGTCGGGGCGCATGGTCATTTCCAAGGGCCGCAACGAGCCGCCGGGCAAGCATGATCATGTGGAATTCGTCACCGATGACGGCACCATGGTGACCTTCTGCGACCCGCGCCGTTTCGGCCTGCTGGATTTGTGCCGCCATTCCACCATGGAAACCCATCCTCTGCTGGCCTGTTTGGGGCCGGAGCCGCTGGACGATGCCTTCACCGCCAAGGTGCTGCGCGACGCTTTGGACGGCAAGGGAACGCCCATCAAGGCGGCGCTGTTGGATCAGGGCGTGGTGGCGGGATTGGGCAATATCTATGTGAGCGAAAGCCTGTTCCGCGCCGGCATCCTGCCCACCCGTCTGGCTGGCTCGCTGAAGGCCAAGGAAGCCGCGCTGCTGGTGGAGTCCATCAAGGCGGTGCTGGTGGATGCCATCGCGGCGGGCGGTTCGTCATTGAAGGATCACGTGCAGCCTTCCGGCGAATTGGGCTATTTCCAGCACTCCTTCGCGGTCTATGACCGCGAGGGGCATGGCTGCCCGAACTGCGATTGCGACGTGTCCCAAAGCGGTGGGGTTCGCCGCATAGTCCAATCGGGCAGGTCCACTTTCTACTGTGTGAAAAAACAGCGTTGATGGTATAGCCCTACTCGCCATGCGGAAGATTATCCCCCTTTTCAGCCTCGCCTTGATCCTTTGCCTCAGCCAACCGGCTGCGGCGGAAGGGTTCTTGGGCGTCTACGAGGACCTTCCGCTCGCCCCCGGCCTGTCCGAAATGCACGGCGCCGGGCTGGCTTTCGACAGCCCCGCCGGGCGCATCGTCGAGGGCTATGCCAAGGGCGCCGTCAAGGCAGCCGATATCCTGAAATTCTATGCCACCACCCTGCCCCAACTGGGCTGGACGCGCGAGACCGACACGCTGTATCGGCGCGAGGCCGAGCTGCTGAAGCTCGACACCGAGCTTGAGGGTCGCGCGCTGGTGGTCCACTTCACCATTTCACCGGAATAACCGTTCCAGGGGAGAGGCAAGCAATGTCGTTCGAGAACATCATCGTCGAGACCCGTGGCCGCGTCGGCCTGCTGACCCTGAACCGCCCCAAGGCCATGAACGCCTTGTGCGCCGCGCTGATCCGCGAGATGGGCCAGGCCCTGGACGCCTTCGAAGCCGATGACGAGATCGGCTGCATCGTGGTGACCGGTTCCGACAAGGCCTTCGCCGCCGGTGCCGACATCAAGGAAATGGCGTCCAAATCCTACATGGACGCCTATCTGGAAGACTTCATCACCAATGGCTGGGAACGCATCACCACCTGCCGCAAGCCGGTGATCGCCGCGGTGGCCGGTTACGCCCTGGGCGGCGGCTGTGAAGTGGCCATGATGTGCGACTTCATCCTGGCCGGCGACAACGCCAAATTCGGCCAGCCGGAAATCACCATCGGCACCATCCCCGGCGCCGGCGGCACTCAGCGCCTGACCCGCGCCGTGGGCAAGGCCAAGGCCATGGAAATGGTGCTGACCGGCCGCATGATGGATGCCGCCGAGGCCGAGCGCGCCGGTCTGGTGTCGCGCGTCATCCCCGTGGCCGATCTGCTGGAAGAAGCCCTGAAGGTGGCCGACCGCGTCGCCTCCATGAGCCGCCCGCTGGCCTTCATGGCCAAGGAAGCCGTCAACGTCGCCTTCGAGACCACCCTGTCCCAGGGCATCCATCTGGAACGCCGCCTGTTCCAGTCGTCCTTCGCCACCTTGGACCAGAAGGAAGGCATGGCCGCCTTCGGTGAAAAGCGCAGCCCGGCGTTCAAAAACCGCTAAGGCTGGTTGTTTTGCGAAAAGCCCCGCTGGAAACGGCGGGGCTTTTTCCTTGCCGTCATGGCCGGGCGTGTCCCGGCCATCCACGCGGCTCCGCATAAAAATCATTTGGAACAGCGTGTTAAGCGTTGACGCGTGGATGCCCGGAACAAGTCCGGGCATGACGATGGGGGGACAGAGAGGCGTTTCACCCTCTTGGACTATTCCCGCTCTGGGTGAATTGATGTAGACTGCCCTCTCCATTGAAGGGGCTTCCCATGAAACGTCTTGCATCAACGGTAGCTGTGCTGCTGGCCGTCACCGGCGCGGCCCATGGGCTTGAGGTCAAGGATTTGACCAAGCTGCGGCTGGAGCCTGACGTGACCATTTCGGGCGTGTCCTCGGGCGGTGCCATGGCGTTGCAATACGCCATTGCCCATGCGGAATCCGTACGCGGCGTCGGTTTGGTGGCCGCGCCCGGCTATGATTGCGCCAAGGGCCAGATCAGCGAGGCCATCGGCAGCTGCATGTGTGGCGCCCCCGATGCCAAGGCCATGCTGAGTTCGGCGGTGGAAAAAGCCAAATATGAGCCGGGCAAGGCCAAGGCGCTGAACACCGCTTATGTCTTCCACAGCCTGGGCGACGGCACCGTGCGGCCCAGTTCCGGTGCCGCCACCATGAAATTCCTGCGCGCGGCCCTGCCCAACGGCACGGTGGTCGCCGATGTGGGCGATGCCGCCGAGGGCACCACCTTGGCCGAACACGGCATGCTGTCGGGCGACGGCACCGATTCGTGCGAAGGCGAGGGCGACACCTTTGTGCGCGCCTGCAAGTCTCCCGCCGGCAAGGCCAAGGACATGGTGGGCGACATGTTCAAGGTGCTCTACGGCAAGCCGCCGGCTGCCGCCGCAGCGGCGGGCACATTGTACGAATTCAATCAGGAGCCCTTCATCAAAGCGGTGGCGAAGACCGTCACCGTGGTCACGCCGCTGACCGACTACAATCCGTTCACCCGGCTGCATACGCGCCGCGACCAGTTCGACATGGCGCCCAAGGGCATGGTCTATGTGCCGGCCAAATGTGAAGCCGGCGGCTGCAAGCTGCACGTGGCCCTGCATGGCTGCAAAATGAGCGGCAAGACCGATTTCGTCACCCGCACCGGCTATGAGAACTGGGCCGACCGCTTTGGTGTGGTGGTGGTGTTTCCCTGGCTGGCCGATTACTACAGCACCCTGCCCAAATCCACCCAGAGCATCTGCACCGTCAACACCAGCGGTGCCCAGCACTACAATCCCAATTCCTGCTGGGATTGGTGGGGCTATCTGAACACCGATTACGCAGTGCGCAAGGGCCCGCAGCAGCAGGTGATCGAGGCGATTGTGACTGACGCGACCAAGAGGGCAGGGAAATAGCCTCTCCGGCCAGGGGCGGGGCCCCTGGACCCGGTGGGGATTGCCTTCAGGGGTTCATGCGCATATGTTATGCGCATGAACCGTGAGGGGCATGTCATGAACGCCGTCTTTGATCCGAAAGCGCCCAAGAAAGCCTGCAACGTATCCATCAACGAGGATTTGTTGGGGCAAGCGCGCGAGCTTGGCATCAATCTCAGCCAAACACTGGAGACCAGCCTGACGGACAAGATCCGTGAGGCCAAGACCAAGGCTTGGGTCGAAGAGAACAAAGACGCCATGCTCGCCATGCATCAATGGGTCGAGGAGAATGGTCTGCTCAGCGACCATTTCCGGATGTTCTGATTTGGCCCAGTTCGACGTCTACCTCAACCCCATCGGGGCCATGGACAACGTGCCCTTCGTGGTCGATGTCCAGGCCGACCACCTGGACCGCCTGCCGGCGCGCATGGTTATCCCGCTGGGCCGCCCTAACGACACATTACGGCCCACCCGACAATTGAACCCATTACTATCGGTGACAGGCGAACCGCTGGTACTGATCACTCAGCACGCCGCCGCCGTTCCCGCCCGCGTACTTGGCCGCAAGATTGCCTCGCTGGCGGATCACCGCAGCGACATCATCGCCGCACTGGACTTCCTATTCACTGGGGTGTGAAACCCATTAAACAAAAATGGGGTCTGGGGCATTCGCCCCAGATGGGTTCGGGCAATCGCCCGATAAGCAGCCGAAACCGCCTACCGCTTCGCCCGCTCCACCACCGGCGTATAAAGCTTCAGCACCGTCTCGATGGCGGCTGCCGCGTCCAGCGGGTCGGCGCTTAGCGTCCTGAACAGGACCGAGCCAATTTCGGTGAACACCTTTTCGTCCCGGTCGCCGGCGAAGGCCACCGGGAAGGCGGAAAAGACGGTCAGGGCGGCGTCCAATTCGGCGCGGAAGCGGCTGCGGTCCATGACGCGCCAGACTTCGAACAGCATGACCACCGCCAAGCCCATACCGTTGCGGTCAATGCGTTTGCGCAGGCAATCGCGGATTTGGAAGGCGAGGTCGCGGGGGCGGCGGGCGATTTCGGGCAGCAGGAAGGGGCGGTGGGCGATGCGGCCCCAATCCAACGCCAGATCGTAGAGTTCGTGGAAGCCGAAGGCGCCGTCGCCGCCATGGTGGAACAGGGTGATGGCCAAGGCATCGGCCAGCTCCACCGGATAGACGGCATCAAGCTTGTTCAGGCACTCCAGCACGGCTTCGCGCGGGGTGTCCTTATGGGCGGCCAGGGCTTGCAGATCGGCCAGATCCCTGGCGTAGCGGGTTGCGTCGAAATCCAGCAGCATGCGCAGGAAGGCGAAGTCGCAGGATTCCGGCAGCTCCAGCCCAGCCCGCGCCGCCATATCGCGCAGCTTGGTGATGACGTCCAGGGCCAGCATTTCGTCATTGTCGGGCTTGGCCGAGGGATTGACCCGCAGCTTGATCGGCTTCACATGGGTGCGATTGCCCAGGGTGAAGGCGACGCCCAGGACGTGGAACACCCGGGGCCGGCTGACCGGCACGTCCACCACTTGGAATTCCGTGCCGTCATCCCCGGCATGGGCGGCGGCCAGCTTGGAGTGGGCCGAACGCAAATCGCTGGCGAACCGGCCCAGCCGCGCCATGATCACCGCCCACAAATCAGGCCGCCGTTCGGCCAGGAAGGCGTTCAGCTTGCCTTCATCGGCCAGCAAGGCGGCATCCATATGGTCGTACAGCACGCGGTCCAGATCGCTGCGCATGAGCCCCAGCAGCACGCGGCTGACGAAGCGTTGGGCGATCTCGGAGAAGCGGGGCGAGAACAGGAAGAACGGCTGTTCGTGGCTGTAGACCGGCGACGGCAGGCGCAGCACCGGGGCGGCGAACAGGGCCAAACGGCGTTCCAGCACGGCGGCCACGTATTCGGCCACCAATTCCTCGGGCCGGGCCACGGGCGGCAGTTCGTCGCCTTCGTCGGGGGCTAGGCTGAAATCGGGCAGATCGTCCAGATCGGTCGGGGCAGGGGCCTCGCCTTGATCGGCGGCGCGGCGCTGATGGGGGCGCGGTTCCTGGCGGTTCAGGGTTTGCCACGCCACGGCGACCTCGGGCCGTTTGGTGACCACCAGACCGATGACTTCGCGGGCCAGGGTAAGCTGATCCTGCCACGGACGCCCGGCCAGACCCGTCGTGAAGGAATCCTGGATGGCGCACAGGAATTCGGCATCGCCCTTGCGCCGCAGCAGCGAGTGCAGCACGCCACCCACGAAACGGATCAACTGCTGTTCATCACCCTGAGCGTCCAGCTTGGCGGTCAGGTCGCGATACAGCAGGCGTTGATCGGCCGGCAAATCCACTGGAATCAGCCTCCCTGCCCGGCGGGGATGGGCACCACCGAGATGGAATTCTTGGGCGAGCCCTCGATGATGCGGTCGGAATAGACCAGATAGACCAAAACGTTGCGCTTTTTGTCGTGGAAGCGCACCACCTGCATGGTCTTGAACAGCAGCGAAGTGTCTTTCTTGAACACTTCCTCGCCTTCCTTGAACTTGGCCTTGATGACGATGGGGGCCACCTGACGGCAGGCGATGGACGCGTCGGCGGTGTCCTCGGCCACACCCAGCCCGCCCGACACGCCGCCCTTCTTGGCCCGCGACAGATAGCAGGTCACTCCGTCCACCTTGGGGTCGTCGAAGGCTTCCACCACGATCTTATCGTTGGGACCCAGCATCTTGAACACGGTGGCGACGCTGCCGATGTCCTCGGCGCCCGCTGGTAGGGCAGCCATGGCCATGGTCACGGCAGACAGGACTATGAAGCGCGAACGCGGCATCTGTTTTCTCCGAACCGAATGGAAGAAGGCAAAGGCGCTAACACGGAAGGGATTCCACAAAATTCTAAACTGTTATCTTGGGATCATTACTATAGGACACAAGCTTTCGGGCGCAAAGAGCGGTTGCATGGGCGAGGGGCGAGGGGCGCCGTAAGCGGTGACTCCGGCTTTCAATTTCCCCTGGGGACGAAATCTGCTAGAACCCGGCCTCTGGGAAATGTGAGGAAAAGCCATGTCCGTGCTGGTTCCGGTGTCGTGGGGCGAGGTGATCGACAAGATCACCATCCTGGAAATCAAGGCCGAGCGCCTGACCGACGCGGCCAAGCTGGCCAACGTCACCACTGAGCTGAACGAGTTGGTGGCCGTGCGCGAGCGCGAATTCCCCAACCATCGCCGCTTGGCCATCCTGGCCGGTGAACTGAAGACCATCAACGAGAAGCTGTGGGTGATCGAGGACGACATCCGCGATTGCGAACGGGCCAAGGATTTCGGCGCCAAATTCGTTGAGCTGGCCCGTGCCGTCTATTACACCAATGACGAGCGCGCCCAGTCCAAACGCAAGGTCAACGATCTGCTGGGCTCGACCCTGGTCGAGGAAAAGTCCTACGCCGCCTATTCGTAACGGGAGCGTAAGCCGTTGCGCCTGCACCGCCTGCTCGATCCGCTCCTGGCCCTAAGCCTAAAGCTGCGCCGCCGGCCCAGCCCGGCAAAGGGCGTACTGCTGATCAGTGCGGGCGGGCTGGGAGACACCGTCCTGTTCGCCCTGGTGCTGCCGCGCCTGCTGGAGCTGGCGCATCCGGGTGAGGCGGTGACCGTGCTGCTGCGGTCCGACGGCGCCAAAATGTCGTTCCTGTTCCACAACGACATCCGCGTGCGCAAGGTGGACTATTCCCGCCTGCGCCAGCCCGGCTATCGCAGCCAGATGGCGCGCGACCTCTACGACGCCCATTACCGGCTGGTGGTGCACACGGATTTCCTGCGCCATCCCGATCTGGACGAGTTCCTGGTGGCCGCCGCCCGGGCGCCTGTGACCGCCGCCATGGAACCGCGTCCGTCGGCCAAGCATGGCCGCCGCCTGACCGCCAACCGCCGCCTGTACTCAAAGCTGTTCGATTCCGGCCCGGCCCATGCCGACAAGGTGCTGCGCTGGTCGCGCTTCGCCGATTTCCTGACCGGTCGCACCGCACCGCCGCCCTTGGTGCTGCTACCCGAGGAAGAACGCCCGCCCGCCGAGGCACTGCCGTTCCCCACCGTATTGTTCCAGCCGTTCTCGGCGGTAACGCTCAAGCAAAGCCCGCCGGAACTATGGGAAACCATCGCCCGCGCCTTGCCCGAGGGCTGGCGGGTCAAGCTGGCCGGCCATCCCAGCGATCTGGACAAGAACCCCGAATTTCGCCGCCTGCTGGACTTGCCCCATGTGGAATTCGAGGGTGCCCCCTTCGACCGGCTGGCCGGCATCATCCAGGGCTGCCGGCTGGTGGTCAGCGTCGATACCGCCTGCATGCATCTGGCAGTGGCCTTGGGCGCACCGACCCTGTGCTTGGCGTCGGCCGCCTATGTGGACGAAATCGTTCCTTACGCTGCCGAAATTACCCCGGCCAACGCCCATTTCCTTTATCAGCCCATGGATTGCCAGGGCTGCCTGGGCGCCTGCCGCTTCCCGCCGGAACGGGGTATGTACCCTTGCGTCGCCGCCTTGGATGCTGACGCCATCCTGACGCAAGTGGCCGATATCATGGCGCGGGGGACTTAACGGTGCTGGATACCTTATTCCCGCGCGGCATGCGCCGCCGCTGGTGGATGTTCCGCCCCATCGACGCCCTGGTGGCGCTGTGGCCGGCGCCGCGCGCAAAGAAGGGCGTGGTGGTGGTGCGCATGGACGGCATCGGCGACATGGTCATGTTCCGCCGGGCGCTGGAGCATTACCCCGCCGCCTTCGGGGTGGAAAAATCCCATATCACCGTGCTGGGCTGCCATTCGTGGAAGGGCCTGGGGCCGGAGGTGTTCGAAGGTTTCAATCTGGTCACCATCGACGAGCACGCCTTCGAGAAGAAATGGCTCTACCGCCTGAAGATCGCCCTATGGGTGCGGCGCCAGGGCTTCCGCGTGGCCGTGTGCGACATGTTCATGCGCAAGGTGATGACCGCCGATACCCTGGTGTGGCACAGCCGCGCCGATCAACGCATCGTCTGCACCCCGTTCATTACGGACAAGACTCGCGCCGAATATGGCTGGTATCTGCGCCGCGCCACCCAGGTGATTGACACCGGCGCCTATCCCACCCATGAGGGTTTGCGCCACTTCACCTTCCTGACCAAGCTGACCGGGCGCGAGCACAAACCGGAAGTGCCGGCCTTCCCGTGGCGCGACCAAGCCCCCAAGCTGCCCGAAGGGGCGCCTTACGTGGTGATGAATTTTGGTTCCAACGAACCGGGCCGGCGCTGGCCGTTCGACCAGTTCCTGGGCGTGGCGCGCAAATGCCTGGAGGCCGGTTTGCGGGTGGTCTTCGTCGGCGCCGGCCAGGAAGCCTTCGCCAAGCCGCGCATCACTGAGCTGAACGACGCGAACGCCATCGACACCATCGGCGCCCTCAAGCTGGGCGAGTTGGTGGATGTGTTGAAGCACGCGGCTTGCGTGGTCACCAACGACACCGGCCCCGGCCATCTTGCCTTGGGCGTGGGCGCCCCCACCGTCCTGTTGGCCGGCGGCGGCCATTTCGGCAGCTTCGTTCCATACCCGGAAGAAATCCGCCCGGCCCATACGGCGTTCCTGAACCGCGAGATGAAATGCTACCACTGCCTGTGGGTCTGCCCCAAACGCGCCAGCCGCGCAGACGCCTTCCCCTGCGTCGCCGAGATCACGGTGGATCAGGTGTGGGAGGCGGTGAGGGGGATCGTCGAGGCTTGACGACCCCGCCCTCACCTTAGTTTTTCACCACAAAGACACAAAGAACACGAAGCGATTTTGCTGGGTGGCACATGCTCAGCCATCCGACAGGCATCTTCGTGCCCTTTGTGTCTTTGTGGTGAATACACTTTATTCCGCCGGAACCACCCCAGCCACATGCTGGTCATAGGCCTGCAACGCCAAGGCGCCATACATCAGCGACGGGCCGCCGCCCATATAGATGGCCATGCCCGCCACCTCCATGAGTTCTTCGCGCGTCGTGCCCAATTCGCGGGCGGTGCGGGTGTGAAAGGCGATGCAGCCGTCGCAGCGCGCCGCGATGGCGATGCCCAGGGCCACCAATTCCTTGGTCTTGGCGTCCAGCGCCCCTTCGGCGCCGGCGGCCTTGGCCATGGCGGAAAAGCCCTTCATCACTTCGGGGATACCGCCGCGCAACTGGCCGATCAAACCCGAGAGTTCCTTCGCCGTGCCCGGCCAATCGTGAGACATGATCCAACTCCGTCCAATGAGCTGGATTTAATATAAGTACATTCTAATGTTTGTGAAGGGGCGAGTTACCGGCGCTCGCGGAAAAAACCCTTGAGCAGCTCCGCCGCCGCGCTTTCGCCCAATCCGCCCACCACTTCGGGACGGTGATGACAGGTGGCGTGGTCATAGACCTTGGCGCCATGTTCGACGCCGCCGCCCTTGGGGTCATAGGCGGCAAAAAACAGCCGGCGGATGCGGGCCAGACTGATGGCGGCGGCACACATGGGGCAGGGCTCCAGGGTGACGTACAAATCGCAGCCCTCCAGCCGGGTCTGGCCCAATTGGCTGGCCGCCGCGCGCAGGGCCAGCATTTCCGCGTGAGCGGTGGGGTCGTTCAATTCCTCGACCCGATTGCCGACGCTCGCGATGATCCGGCCCTCCCTGACCACAATCGCGCCCACCGGCACCTCGCCGCGCAGGGCGGCAGAGCGGGCTTCGGTCAGGGCATGGGCCATGAAATCGGTCATGCCTACGATCTAACACATTGCTAGCGCGAAGACAGGGTTCTATACGAACCCCCAGAGAGGATCACCACCATGACCACGCGTCCCGTCATCGGCATCACCCTGGATTCCGAAGAGCCCGGCGGCTATTCCAAATTCCCGTGGTACGCCCTGCGCCAGAATTATTGCGGCGCCGTGGTCCAAGCCGGCGGCTTGCCGCTGCCGCTGCCCCACGAACCGGAATTGGCCGAATCCTATCTGGAGCGCATCCATGGCCTGATCGTCACCGGTGGCGCCTTCGACGTGGATCCGGCGTTGTTCGGTGCCGCCAGCCGCCACGCCACGGTCAAGCTGAAGACCCGGCGCACCCAATTCGAGCTGGCCATGGTGCGCGGCGCATTGGCGCGCGACATGCCCATCCTGGGCATTTGCGGCGGCCAGCAATTGCTGAACGTGGCCCTGGGCGGCAGTTTGATCCAGCATATCCCCGATGAAGTGGCCGCGTGTCTGGCCCATGAACAGCCCAACCCGCGCGACGAGCCCGGCCATGAGGTCGAGCTGGTCGCCGGATCGAAGCTGGCCGCCATCGCCGGTACCAACCGCATCCCGGTGAACAGCGCCCACCATCAGGCGGTCAAGGATGTGGCTCCCGGCTGCATGGTCAGCGCCATGGCCTCGGACGGCGTGATCGAAGCCATCGAGGATCCGACACGTGAGTTCTGCATGGGTGTACAATGGCACCCAGAATTCACCATCAGCGCGGCTGACGCCGCGCTCTATCGCGCTTTTATAAAGGCCTGCACGGCATGACCGACGAGACTGAAGACAAGGGCGCGCCCCCCGCTGCCGCCATCGGCGCTGACGCCATTACCGACAAGCTGGGCGAACGCATCGCCAAGCGGCTGGCCCGGGCCGGTGTGTGCTCGCGCCGCGATGCCGAAAAGCTGATCGCCGAGGGCCGCGTGACGGTGAACGGCTCGAAACTGAACACCCCCGCGCTGCTGGTGGTGCCGGAAGACCTGATCGTGGTGGACGGCAAGCCCATCGCCGAGCCCGAGCGCACCCGCGTGTGGCGTTACAACAAGCCCGCCGGCCTGATGACCACCCATAAGGACCCCGAAGGCCGCGCCACCGTGTTCCAGAAGCTGCCCGCCGACATGCCGCGGGTGATTTCCGTGGGCCGGCTGGATTATGCCTCGGAAGGCCTGCTGCTGCTGACCAATGACGGCGAGCTGGCCCGCCGCCTGGAGCTGCCCGCCAACACCTGGGTGCGCCGCTACCGCGTGCGCGTCCATGGCGAGGTCGACCCGGAAAAGCTGCTGGCGCTGGAAAAGGGCGTCACCATCGACGACGTGGTCTATGGCGAAATCAAGGCCGTGCTGGAGCGCCAGAAAGGCTCCAACGCCTGGGTGACGGTGTCCATCAAGGAAGGCAAGAACCGCGAAGTCCGCCGCGTCTTCGACTATCTGGGCTGGCCGGTCATGCGCCTGATCCGCGTCGCCTATGGCCCGTTCCAACTGGGCAATCTGGGCGAAGGCGAGGTCGAGGAAGTGCCGGGCAAGGTGTTCAAGGAACAACTGGGCCTGGCCGATTCCAAATGGGCCAAGGCCGAGATCGACACCAGCCCGGTGCTGCCCCACAAGCCCGGCGCCCGCAAGGGTGGCCGCACGGCCACCGCCGGCGGCAAGGAAAACCCGTTCCGCGATCACCGCATCGAGGGTGGTCGTGCTGAGGGTCCGAAGAAGGTCATCCGTCCGACGCGCAAGCGCGACGATGATGATGACGATGATTTTGAGATCGAGGTGTCACAGCCCAAGGTCAGCGACAAGCGTCCGGCCCGTGCTGATGGCGATAAGCGCCCCGCCCGCGCCGATGGCGACAAGCGCCCCGCCCGTGCCGAGGGCGATAAGCGCCCGGTGCGTGCCGATGCCGATAAGCGCCCGGCCCGTGCCGATGGTGACAAGCGTCCCGCCCGTGCCGACAGCGACAAGCGGCCCGCCCGCGCCGATGGTGACAAGCGTCCGGTGCGTGCCGACGGCGACAAGCGCCCCGCCCGTGCCGATGGCGACAAGCCCCCGGCCCGTGCCGACGGTGACAAGCGTCCCGCCCGTGGCGATGGCGACAAGCGCCCCGCCCGCGCCGATGGCGACAAGCGTCCGGCTCGTGCCGATGGCGACAAACGTTCGGCCCGCGCCGATGGCGACAAGCGTCCGACCCGTGGCGATGGCGACAAACGTCCCGACACCAAGACCACCGACAAGCCGAAGGCGAAAAATGTGGACCGTCGGCGGAAAAGGTAAAAATGCGGATCGTCGGCGGAAAAGATAAGGGACGGCGCCTGACCGCTCCGCCCGGCCGGGTGGCGCGGCCCACTGCCGACCGGGCGCGGGAAGCGCTGTTCAACATCCTGGCCCATTCCGCCCATGTGGAATTGGATGAGGCCGTGGTGGTGGACGCCTTCGCCGGCTCGGGCGCGCTGGGGCTGGAGGCACTGTCGCGCGGCGCCGCCCATGCCACCTTCCTGGAAATGCACCCGGACTCCCTGGCCGCCATCAAAGCCAATGTGGCCCTGGTGAGGGAAGAGGCGCGCACCCAGGTGCTGCGCACGGACGCCACCAAGCCGCCTTTAGCCAAGCAACCCTGCACCCTGGCCCTGGTGGATGCGCCCTATAATCTGGACCTGTCCGCCCCCTGTCTGGCGGGTCTGGCGCGGCAAGGCTGGCTGGCGCCGGGCGCACTGGCGGTGGTGGAAGTGGCGGCCAAGGAGGCATTCGCTCCGCCCGCCGGTTTCACCATTGTGGACGAACGCACCTATGGCGCGGCGCGGCTGGTTTTCGTAACATTCCAGCCGGATTAACGGAGTTAGCGAAATGAAGATCGGAATCGTCGGCTGCAATGGCCGCATGGGCCGCATGCTGGTCAACGCCGTGCTGGATTCCGACGGCGCCATTCTGGCCGGCGGCACCGGGCGCCCCGGCGGCGATACCATTGGCCGCGATGTGGGCGAGCTGATCGGGCGCGGCGCCATGAACGTACTGGTGGGCGACGACCCGCGCACACTGTTCGACACCGCCGATGCCATCATCGACTTCACCTCACCCGCCGCCACCTTGGCTAATGCCGCCTTCGCCGCCGAGACCGGCAAAATTCTAGTAATCGGCACCACCGGCCTGTCCAAGGATGACGAGGCCGAACTGCGCAAGGCCGCCGATCGCACCGCCATCGTCTACGCCCCCAATTACAGTGTCGGCGTGAATTTGCTGATGGCCCTGACCGAACGGGCCGCCGCCATTCTGGGCGACGATTACGATCTGGAAATCGTCGAGATGCACCACCGCCACAAGGTGGACGCCCCCTCGGGCACCGCCTTGGGCCTGGGCCGCGCCGCCGCCGCTGGCCGGGGCGTGCCCCTGGACAGCGTGTGGTGCAAATCCCGTGACGGCCATCCCGGCGCCCGACCCAGGGGCGAAATTGGCTTCGCCACCCTGCGCGGCGGCGACGTGGTCGGCGATCACACCGTCATGTTCGCCACCGATGGCGAACGGGTGGAACTGACCCACAAGGCCTCCAGCCGCGCCGTCTTCGCCAAGGGCGCCGTGCGCGCCGCCCTGTGGGCCAAGGGCAAGCCGCCGGGCCTGTACACCATGCGCGACGTTTTGGGGCTTTAACCAACCCCTCGCCCCCCTTGCGAGGGGGGAGGGGCTAGGTAAGCCTAAGCCTTGGTATCGACCTGTTCGCCCGGGGCCACCTTGGGGCCGCCCTTGGAAATGCCGACCAAAGCCGGGCGCAGCAGGCGGTCGTGGATCATGTAACCCGACTGCATGACCAGCACCACGGTGCCTTCCGGCTGGGTGGTGTCTTCCATCTCCATCATGGCCTGATGCACATTGGGGTCAAAGCGGGTGCCGTGGGCCTCGATCAGGCGGATGCCGTAACGCTCGAAGGTGTTCAGCAGCTCGCGCTCGGTCAGCTCCACACCCACGGTCAGAGTGTTGGCGATGTCGTTGCCTTCGCGGGCGGCGGGCGGCACGGAATCCAGGGCGCGGCGCAGATTGTCGGCCACGCTCAAGACGTCCTTGGCGATGTTGGACACGGCATACTTGCCGCGATCTTCGGCCTGCTGCTCAAGGCGGCGGCGCACGTTTTCGGTTTCGGCCTTGGCGTACAGCACTTCGTTCTTGAGCTTGGCGACCTCAGCCTCCAACTCGGCAACGCGGCCAGCGACCTGTTCGGCAGCACCCGGCGCCTGTTCGGCGACAACATCATCGGTCTGAGGCTCGGGCGTCTGCTCGTTCTGCGGATCCTGGGTCATGTGGTCTCTTTCTCTTGCTTGAGTTATCCGATCAACCGTCCGACCACCTTGGCGGTGTAGTCGACCATGGGAATAATGCGGGCGAAATTGAGCCGCTGCGGCCCAATCACGCCGATGGCGCCGATGATCTGTTCCCGTGAGTCGCGATAGGGAGCGACGATCATGGAACAGCCGGTGACGCCGAACAGCTCGTTTTCCGAGCCGATGAAAATCTGTACACCTTCGGCCACGTTGGTCAGGTCCAACAGGCGGAGGAATTGTTCCGACGTTTCCAGCGCTTCGAACAGCGAGCGG
>JACMKT010000155.1 GCA_014380005.1 Rhodospirillales bacterium | reverse complement strand
GCGACGTAGCCCGAGGTGAACAGCAGGGCGGCTTCCTTGCCGTTCCAGGCGGCCAGCTCTTGCTCCAGCAGCACATGGAAATGGTTGGTGCCCGAGATATTGCGGGTGCCGCCGGCACCGGCGCCGCACAGTTCGATCGCGCCCTTGGCGGCGGCGCACACGTCGGGGTGCTGGCCCATGCCCAGATAATCGTTGGAGCACCACACCACCACTTCGTGAACGGCGCCGTCGCGGTAGTTGCGGGCGACCGGGAACCGGCCGCATTGGCGCTCAAGGTCGGCGAACACGCGATAGCGGCCCTCGCTCTTGAGGTCAACGATGCGCTTGGTGAAATAGTGCTCGTAATCCATCGGGACTTGCCTCCATCCGCGCCATGTTTGTACGTCGTCGGCGCGGGTCAGTACCTAAAACGACATTAAATGATCGGAAACCTTGGGCGCAACTTACATAGGCGTAATCTCCCTGCCTGGGTCTTGCTTATTGCAAGATTGCGCCTGCGGTTTTCAGCTCTCCATGGGCTTCATCAAGGGCCAATCGGAAGCGGGCGAGCAGCTCGCGGATTTCGTCTTCGGTGATGATCAGCGGTGGGGCGAAGGCCACCGCGTCGCCCATGGCGCGCAGGATCACCCCATGGGACTGGGCCTTGGCGACCACGCGCGCCCCCACCGTCCATTTGGGGTCGAAGGCGGTCTTTGCATCCTTGTCGGCCACCATTTCCAGGGCGCCGATCAGCCCCAGACCACGGGCCTCGCCCACTAAGGGATGCTGCTGCAACGCGCGCAAGCCGTCCTGCAGCACGGGCGCCACCCGGCGCACATGGTTGACGATGTCCCGCTCGGCGTAAATCTTCAGAGTCTCCAACGCCACCGCCGCCGTGACCGGATGGCCGCCATAGGTCAGGCCGTGACCGAACACGCCGATGCGTCCGGCCTCTTCCTTGATGGGCTGGTAGACATGGTCGGCGACGATCAGCGCCGAGATGGGCAGATAGCCCGAGGACAGGCCCTTGGCCACGGTCATCATGTCCGGCTTGATGCCGAAGGTATCGGACCCGAACATGTTGCCGGTGCGGCCAAAGCCGGTGATGACCTCGTCCACTACCAGCAGCACGTCGTATTTCCTCAGCACCGCCTGGATTTTTTCGAAATAGGTGGCAGGCGGCACGATGACGCCGCCGGCGCCCATGACCGGCTCGGCGAAGAAGGCGGCGACGGTGTCCGGCCCTTCGGCCAGGATCAGCTGTTCCAGTTCCTCGGCCCGGCGGGTGGCGAATTGTTCTTCGGTCTCACCGCTTTGGCCGTAGCGCCAGTAATGGGGACAGCCGGTGTGCAGGATGCCGGCGATGGGCAGATCGAACGAGCGCTGGTTGACCGGCAGCCCGGTCAGCGACCCGGTGGCCACGGTGACGCCGTGATAGGCGCGCTCGCGGGCGATGAGCTTCTTCTTGGCCGGCAGGCCGCGGGCATTGTTGCGATACCAGATCATCTTGATGGCGGTATCGTTGGCCTCGGACCCCGAGCACGCCAGGAACACCTTGGCGTCGGGGATGGGGGCCATGGCGGCCAGCGCTTCGGCCAGCCGCACGCCCGGCTGGTGCGCCTTGGAACTGAACAGATGGTAGAAGGGCAGGGTGCGCATCTGCTCGGCGGCGACCTCGGCCAGCCGTTCCTCGCCCCAGCCCAACGCCGTGCACCACAGCCCGGCCAAACCCTCGATGTAATCCTTGCCGGATTCGTCGAACACCCGGATGCCCTTGCCATGGGTGATGACCAGCGGCCCGGTTTCCGGGTGCTTGGCAAGGTTGGTGTAGGGGTGGAACAGGTGGGCGATGTCCGCCTCGGAAACCGTGCTCATATGTCCTCCGCATTGCCGTCCTAGCTTAGGGCGGCGGTGGGGCCGACCACAAGCCCCGGTAGGCGCTTCCCACCCTTGCAAAGTCAATTCCCGGAATTGGGGGCAGGGCCGCGCGCGAAAGCGACGGAAAACGCGCTGTGCGGGCTGGTCCTGGAATTGCATTAATAACAAACACAGCAATTTCATCTTCAGAGGACCGGCCCATGAACGCCAGCCCCAAAGACCCTGTTCGCATCGCCGACCGAGTCTGGTGGGTAGGAGTGCATCGTGACGGGGCGGGCTTCCAATGCCATTCCTACCTGATCGAGCATGGCGACCAATCGGTGCTGATCGACCCCGGCGCGCCTTTGGGCTTCCCGGAAACCAAAGCCAAGATCGAACGCATCATCCCGTTCGACCACGTGCGCTATTTCATCTGCCATCACCAGGACCCCGACATCACCAGCGCCCTGCCGCAGGTCAGCGAGGCGGTGACGCGGCCCGACGCGCAAATCCTGGCCCATTGGCGCGCCATCGTGCTGCTGGACGGCTATGATTTAAAGCTGCCCATGGTGTGCGTCGAACGCGACCTGAACTGGTGCCTTGATCTGGGCGGGCGCGAGCTGAAATTCGTCTTCACGCCCTATGCTCATTTCCCCGGCGCCTTCTGCACCTTCGACAGCGAAACCCAGGTGCTGTTCTCCAGCGATCTGTTCGGTGGCTTCACCGAGGGTCCGAACCTGTACGCCGAGGACGAGGGCTATTTCGAAAACATCCGCCCCTTCCATGAACACTACATCCCCAGCCGCGAGGTGCTGGTGCATGCGGTGCTCAACATGCAGGCCCATCCTGTCCGCATGATCGCGCCCCAGCATGGCTGCGTCATTCCCGAGCGGCTGGTGGATTTCTTCATGGAGAAGATCAAGACGCTGGAATGCGGGCTGTTCCTGCTGTCCAACGTCAATTCCGACGTGGAGCGGCTGTCGCTGCTGAACCGCATCCTCAGGGATGTGACCAAATCCATGATCGTGTATCGGGACTTCCGCGACATCGTGGGCGCCCTGTTGATCGCCATGCGCGATTTGATCCCCGCCGCCCAATTGGAATTCTTCGCCCGCGCCGATGGGGGACGGGTGCTGCATCTGGCCGAGGCCAACCGCTTCCACGGCGTGGTGGCCGATCCGCCGGATTTCGTGGTGCGCGCTTTGGCCGGCGGCTGCGGCGAACCGTTGTCCAAGCTGTTGTGGTCCGATGACGAATCCATGCGTCCGGCCATCCTGATGCCCTTGGGCGGCGACGATGGCGAATTGGCCAAGGGCGTCGCCATCATCCAGCTGGACCGGGAAATCGACCTGGACGACCATCTGGGCATCCTGGTCTCACGCATCCGCCAGCCCTTGCAGGTGGCGTTGGAGCGCGAGGCCATCTACCGCCTGCTGGAAATCCAGCGCCAGCAATTCTATGAACAATCCATCCGCGACCCGCTGACCGGCCTGTTCACCCGGCTATATATGAATGAAGCGGTGCGCCGCTTTGCCGACATCCATGACCACGACGTCAATGCGCCGGTGGCGCTGGCCATGATCGACATCGATCATTTCAAGGACATCAACGACACCTTCGGCCATGCCAAGGGCGACACGGTGCTGCGGCTGGTGTCGCGGGCCATCATGGCGGCGGTGCGCTCGGCGGATATCCCGGTGCGCTTCGGCGGCGAGGAATTCGCCCTGTTCACCGCCGGCAGCAGTGCGCGCGCCATTCTTACCATCGCCGAACGCATCCGCGCAGCCGTGGCCGATATCCACCCCGAAGGCATCATGGCGAACCGCCGCATCACCGTCAGCATCGGCGTCGCCACCCGCCATCAGGGCGAGGACATGGGCGACCTGATCGAACGCGCCGACGCAGCGCTGTATGCGGCCAAGCGCGGGGGCCGGAACCGGGTGGAAGTGGCGGGGGGTTAAAGCCCGCGTGTGGCTGCGGGGGGCTAGGTCCGCGTGTGGCTTTTGATCTTGAACGCGTAGACGTACAGATCGGTATCTCTGGCGTCCTTGGGCCGGCCCTTGGCCTTGCGGGCCGAGACGAAGTATTCCACCACGTCCCTGGCGTCCAATTCGTCCTTGGCAAGGCGGGTGATCCAGGCGTCGCCGGATTGCTTCAGCTTGTGCTGAGTGAACAGCATGGCCTTGGGCGCACCGGTGCAGCCCACGAACCATTCGCCGAAGCTGGCACCGTTCTTGGCGATGAAATCTTCGATGTCGCCGATGATATCGGACCGCGACTTTGCCGCCATTCCCCGTCCCCTTACGCACCCCAATGGGAAAAGCATAACCTTTTCAGGTGCGCACAGGCAATCCACGGTGGCGTAAACTCTTCGTTTATTCAAACCATGTGCGGGAAATGCCCTCGTCCAGCAGATATTCCATAATGCGGTGGTTGTTGGTGTCGCTGATCAGCAACCGCAGCGGACCATCGGCGGCGATGCCGGCGGGTTCGGCGGTGGGTCGGCAGATGCGGTCCACGCAATTCAGTGCGGCCAGATCGGCCACGGTCTCGCTGGCAAGGTCGATGAAGCGCACAGAAGAATTGTAGCTGTCGGCCACGTAGACCCGGCCATCCACCGCCGCCACCCCCAGCGGGTGTTGCAACAGGGCTTCGGCCACCGGGCCGTTGGCGTGGCCGAACTCGAACAGGCCCGAGCCCACCAGCGTGTCCACCTTGCCCGATTGCAGGCACAGCCGGCGCACCGCCGAGGTCTCGCTGTCGGCGAAATACAGCGTCCGTCCATGGTCGCCGAGGGACAGGCCCGAGGGCTGGGCCAAGAGCGCGTTGTCGCCATCGCCGTCCTGGATGTTCTCGCCGCCGGTGCCGGCCACCGGGCGGACCATGCCGGTGGTCAGATCCACCGCGCCGATCTGGTGGCTGCCCGCATTGGCGAAGTACAGCACACCGCCTTGCACCTCTAGATCCCATGGCGACGACAGGGCCACGCCGCTGCCCGGTTCGGGCTGGCGCAGGATGACGCCCCGGCAGCCCATTCCGGCCAGGGTTTCCACTTGGCCCGACGCCCGGTCGATGCGGCGGATGGCGTGGTTGCGGGTGTCGGCCACATAGATGGAGGTCTCGTCGCAGGCCAGTCCCTCGGGGGCATTGAACGCCGCCTCGATGCCGCCGTCGCGTAGCAGGGCGGCGCCGCTGCCGTAGCGCACGATTTCGGTGCCGTCATCCTCCAGCACGACGATCTGATTGTGGCCGGTATCGGCCAAGGCCCACATCTTGGTGCCGTCCACCGAGGGGCATGGCTTGATTTTACCGGGGAAGCGAAGCGCGCCACCCAAATCGATCAGTGGATTCAGCTTCAGCGGGCCGGGCTTCAATTCGCCGCGGGCGAAGAACTGTTTCGCCATGTCGCCGATGCCCTGCAGCAGCAGATCGGGGTGGGGTTCGCCCGCCATCTCGCCGATGACGTAGCCGTCGGGCGAGATGAACACCAGGGTCGGCCATGCGCGGATGCAGTAATCCTCCCACAGATGCATGTGGGGATCGTGCACCACCGCATGGGTGATGCCGTAGCGGGCGATGGCGTGGGCGACGAAGGCCGCGTCTTGCTCGTGGTCGAATTTGGGGCTGTGCACGCCGATGACCGCCAGTTCCGCCGGGAAGGCTTCTTCCAGCTTTTTCAGGGTGGGCACGACGTGGAAGCAGTTGATGCAGCAAAACGTCCAGAAATCGAGCACCACTAGGCGGCCTTTGAGATCGGCGAGCGTCAACGGTTGCTCGACGTTGAACCAGGTCAAGCCGGGGCGGTCGAAATCGGGGGCGCGGGTGATGCCGAACATGTATGCCTCGCCGCCTGTTCATTCCGGAAGGCGGCCCTGGCCGAAGGGGGGAGCGCCGTACCCGTTTCACTACATAAGGCGGTGCGTCCCTCCGGATGCAAGGGCCGGATGCAAGGGCCGGATGCAAGGGGCGGCGTATGATCGAGGGGTCTCGAATTCCCTGGCGAGAGGTGAGACGATGGCGTTCAAGGATATCCTTGTCCACGTGGACAATACTCCCCACAGCCGTACCCGCTTGGCCTTGGCGGCCAAACTGGCCCAATCCCAGGATGCCCATGTGATCGCGCTGAACGTGCGCACCCGCCCGGTGCTGCCGCAATTCATCGTCTCGCAATATGGCAGCCAGATCGATCGGGTGCGCGACACCTATAACGCCGAGGCCGCGCGCGAGGCCCGCGCCGCTTTCGACACCCTGCAACCCACCCACGGCATCACCACCGAATGGCGCGATGTGGATGGCGGTTTGGTGGAAAATGTCGCCTTGCACGCCCGCTATGCCGACATCACCATCATCGGCCAGACCGAGAATGACGAGGGCGAGCGGCCATTGCCCGATTCCCTGATCATGGCCGTGGGCCGCCCGGTGCTGGTGGTGCCCTTCGCCGGCAAATTCGACACCTTGGGCGAACGGGTCATCGTCGCCTGGAACGGATCGCGCGAGGCCACACGGGCGGTGCACGATGCCTTGCCCATCCTGAAGAAATCCGCCCGCACCCATGTGATCGCCGTCAATCCCAGCGGCGGCATGGCCGGCCACGGCGCCATTCCCGGCGCCGACATCTGCCTGCATTTGTCCCGCCACGGGGTCAATGCGGTGTGCGAGCACATCAAATCCGAAGATATGAACGTGGGGCAAATGCTGCTGTCGCGCGCCGCCGACGAAGATGCCGATTTGATCGTCATGGGCGCCTATGGCCGCTCCCGCCTGCGCGAGATGGTGCTGGGCGGGGCGACGCGGCATCTGTTACGGCATATGACGGTGCCGGTGCTCTTGAGTCATTAGCAGGGTGATGCTGCTCTAGCAGCCTGTCGGGCTTAACCTCGCGCCATGGACATGGCAGATCGCGGGCACAGTAGATCGCCCGATGATGGATATCCCCCGGCATGAGCAACTTCCGCCAGATCGACCGCGACACCGGCTTCTTGCTGCCGCCGTCCATTGACGAATGGCTGCCGCAAAGGCACTTGGCGCGGTTTGTCGTGGAGGTGATCGACGGATTGGACGTTTCCACGAT
>JACMKT010000154.1 GCA_014380005.1 Rhodospirillales bacterium | reverse complement strand
TGCAGCATCGCCACCGGGTGAGCCTCGGCGGCGTTGGAGCCGATCATGAAGATGGCTTTGGAATTATGGATGTCGTTGTAGGAATTGGTCATCGCGCCGTAGCCCCAGGTCTGGGCCACACCGGCGACGGTGGTGGAATGGCAGATGCGCGCTTGGTGATCGACGTTGTTGGTGCCCCACAACGCGGCGAACTTACGCAGCAGATAGGCCTGTTCGTTGGAGAACTTGGCCGAGCCCAGCCAATAGACCGAATCAGGCCCGGCGGTCTCGCGGATGGACAGCAGCTTGGAGCCGACCTCTTCCATGGCCTGGTCCCAGCTGACCTTCTTCCACTTTCCGCCTTCCAGCTTCATGGGGTATTTCAGCCGGCGCTCGCCATGGGCGTGTTCGCGCACGGCAGCGCCCTTGGCGCAATGGCTGCCCAGATTGATGGGGCTGTCGAAAGCGGGTTCCTGGCCGATCCATACGCCGTTGGACACTTCCGCATCCACGGTGCAGCCCACGGAACAATGGGTGCAGATGGCTTTCTTGATCTCCACCGCGCCCTTGGGCGCCTGCGGCACGGCTTCGGCTTTGCGGATGGCACCGACGCTCATGCCCGAGGCCAGCGCCACGCCGCCGGCGGCGATGCCGGAGCGTTTGAGGAAGGTGCGGCGATCGACGGAAGTGCCGACAACCGAGGAAATGGCATCCGAGAGGTGGCCCCTGGCGGCCTGACCGTCGCGCTTCTTGATCAGCATGGGATGGTCTCCTTAGAAGCGCGCGGCGTTGTAGGCGCGGCGGACATGCTCGGTTTCCTGATAGCCCGAGGCGGCGTCAGCCCCGGCGTCGCGCGCCTGGGCGGGTGCAGCGGTCAGCCCAAGGGCGGCGGCGGGTGCAGCGGCGGCGGAAAGCCCCAGGCCACGCAGGAACGCGCGACGGTCAACCTTGCTGTTGTCTTCGGTGCTCATGGTTGCCACCCCGTTAATCGATCATGGCGAAGGCCTGAGCCTCCACCGCCAGGAACAGCCGGCCCAGAGTTCCCACAGGCCGGTAGAACCGGGCCGAGGGGGTGCTTTCCAGGTCGGTGAAGAAACGGCCAGCCCATGGTTCGATGTGGGCGGCGAAGAAACGCTTTTGCTCGGCTAGGTTGAGCGGCGCGCCAAGGCTGCCATCGATCAGCATCTGCATGATTTCGGCCAGGATGGCCATATGGTCTTCGGGTTCGGCCACGTTGTCGTTGACCGCCATGCCCAGCGCTTCCATGTCGGCGCGCAGATGGGCCAGCGGCTTTTCGTGCAGAAAGCCGGTCAGGTAATAGGAGGCGAACGGCACCAATTCGCCGCGCGACAGGCCGATGAACAGAGTGCTGAACTCTTCCTCGGCGGCGGTAAGGTCGGTGGTGCGGGCGGCGGCGGCGAGATCGGCCAAGGCTTGGCCCAATTCGGATTGATCGCCGGGGATGATGGACAGAGTGCCCATCAAGGGGGCGGAAGGCGGGGCGGCCAGCAATACGGCCAGCAAGCCCCAGAAGCGAGCCCGCAACTGCTCCTCGTCCGTCGCCATGGCGACCGCCGCGTTCGACACAGGCATCCTCCCGCTTATGGCCCCGCGATTAGTTCGCGCGGGCTTGGCCGCCCTTTCGGGGCAACCATTTCATCATTGGATAAATGGTCCGACCAGTCAACGGATTTTGGCGATCCGCACCTGTTGGTGAAGCTAGCGTTTACAACAAAATACCTAGCGTCAACTGTCGCTCGTGTCTCCTTCGTCTTCATCTGCATTCTTATGTGTTTTTTCGTTTTCGTCGGGAAAAGATGCAGTTTGATCGGTTTCGGCCAAGTTTTCGACGATGCCCTTGCCCACCTTCCAGGCGGTTTTCACCACTTCGGGAATGGTCGGGAAAGAATAGTCCTCCATATGCAGGTCGAACACTTCCGGCTGGCTGAACAGCGGATCGCTGGACCACAACTTGGCCATGGCGGCGCGCTTGATGGCGTCCGGTACGCCGGCCTGCAGGAAGGCGGAGAAATCCGAGTCCTTAGTCAGCGTTTCCACCGACGGAAGCTCGGGTAGCGGCGGTTCTTCTACCTCCACGGGAGCAGGTGGAGGAGTCTCTTCCACCTTGGCCTCGGTCTTCAATCGGGACCAGCGCGACAAGAAAGTGTCGGTCATGGCCGGCCCTCTTTGGGGCTGAAGGCGCGGTCGGCGTCCAGGCGGTCACGTCTGCGCTTGCGCATGGGCTCGTCTGGCGGGTGGCTGGCGCAGAAGGTCTGGATCCAGGTCAGCAGGGGCGCGGGCAAGGGCAGACTTTCCACCTGATCCTCGCCGCTTTCACTCATTTTTTGGGCCTCATCGGGCGCTGCCGTGACCATGATCACTTGCACCGGCGGATTGGCCTGCCCGGTCTTGCGGACCACCACGAACAGCCGGGGATCGGCGCCGCCCAAATTGTAGCGGTAGCTGGCAAGGTCGGACCGATGCAGGGTCAGGTCAGGGGCGGCGGCAAGGTAGTGCTCGAACCCGTCACTCTGGCGCAGCATGACCCAGGCTGGACCGGGCGGTGGATCGGTGATCACCGCCAGCGGTCTCCACGTTTCGGTGACCCATGGATTGGCGCTGCTGTCCTTGCGCTCGACCATCACCGCCACCGGCAGCGCGGCTTGAAGCGGCGGCTCACTGGGCAGGGTGCCGTTCAGGATCATTTCCAAGCGCACCACGTCTTCCGGCGCATTGACGTTGAAGAATGGGTCATAGGGCTTTTGTGACCATTCCACATGGGCGACTTTGTAGCGGTCGGTGAAGGCCTCGATCTTGCGGATGTCGTGATCGACCACGGCGCGGCGCAGGTCATCCGCCAAATGTACCGGCCACAGGGCGAAGACCGGGTGAGTGTGGCCGCCGGATAGTGCCATGGCCATGTCGGCGCCTTCGGTCTGCACCGCTGTCAGCAGGCACGCCACCAGATCGGCGGGGAACAGGGGCGTGTCGGCGGCGGCGCTGACGAGCCAATCGACGCCTTGGCTTTGAGCCCATTCCAACCCAGTCAGGATGCCCACCAGCGGCCCGCCATAGCCGTCGATGACGTCGGCGCGGATGTCCAGGCCATAGGTGGCGAAGCGGGCGGGGTCGCCATTGGCGTTCAGCAGCAGCTTGCCCACTTGGGGCGCCAAGCGCGTGATGGTGCGTTCCAGCAGAGTCTGGCCGTCCACGGTAATCAGCGGCTTGTCGCCACCGCCCATGCGCCGGGCCAAGCCGCCGGCCAGGATTACTCCGGCAATATTAGTCGTCATGGCGGCTGCCCTTGCGTGAAAGGTGGCCGGGTTCGTCCTCGACCGCTTTGGGGTCCGCATCGAAGACGATGCGTTCGGTGCCCGACAGCGCCAGGAAGCGCTTGCCCTTGGCCCGGCCGATCAGAGTCAGCCCGGCTTTGCGTGCCAATTCCACGCCCCAAGCGGTGAAGCCCGAGCGCGACAGCAGGATGGGGATGCCCATCTGCACGGTCTTGATGACCATCTCGCTGGTCAGCCGTCCCGTGGTGTAGAGGCTTTTGCCCTGGGCCGACAGGCCGTGGCGGTACATGTAGCCGGCGATCTTATCCATGGCGTTGTGGCGGCCCACGTCCTCCATGTAGATCAAGGGCCGGTCTTCCTCGCACAATACGCAGCCATGAATGGCGCCGGTGGTCAGATACAGGCTGGGCATGGTGTTGATGGTCTTTTGCAGATTGTATAGCCACGAGGTGCGGAACACCGCATCCCGGTCCAGGGTGACGGTCTCGAACTTCTCCATGACGTCGCCGAACACCGTGCCCATGGCGCAGCCGGATGTCTGGATCTTTTTCTTCAGCTTTTCCTCGAAATCCGTGTGGCTGTCGGTGCGCACCACCACGGTCTCGATTTCGGCATCATAGTCGATGCCGGTGACGTGATCCTCGGGCCGCAGCATGTTCTGGTTCAGCAGATAGCCCAAAGCCAGATATTCGGGGTAATCGCCGATGGTCATGGCGGTGACGATCTCGCGCCCGTTCAGGAAGATGGTCAGCGGGCGTTCATTGATGACCGCGCTTTCCACCGGGTTTCCGTCCTGGTCCAATCCGGCGACGCGCTGGAATAGCCGGTCGTCGTCGGGGGTGGGGCGGACGAGCATGAGTGGTCCTTCCAAAGGAGGCGGTCTGGCCGTTAGAGTAGGCGCCCGCGCCGTAAGCGGGCAATGGTCAGTGTGACGAGGTTCGAATGAAAGTTGGCGGCAAGCGGGTGCTGGTCTGTTCGTGCGAGGGCACCATGCCGGTGGACGGCAAGGCGGTAGCGGCGGCCTTGGGCGCTGAACCGCCGCAAGTTTTCCACCAATTATGCCGCGCCCAACTGGCCGCCTATGGCGATGCCCTGGCAAGCGGCGAGTCCCTGATGGTGGCCTGCCGTCAAGAGGCGCCGCTATTTGCTGAACTGGCCGAGGAAGTCGGGCGCGATAGTCCCATCTTCGTGGACATCCGCGACCGCGCCGGCTGGTCCGACAGCGCTGCCAAGGCCGCGCCCAAGATGGCGGCATTGATCGCCGAGGCGGCGTTGGCGCTGGAACCGACGCCGGTCGTGACCTTGGCTTCGTCTGGCCGCATTCTGGTGTTGGGCAAGGATGATGTGGCTTTGGAAGCGGCGCGCCGTTTGGCGGATGAACGTGCCGTGCAAGTGCTGCTGACCGGCAGGGTGGACGGGCTGGTGCCGCCGTCGCCGCGGGGTTTCACCTTGTGGTGCGGCAAGCCGGTGCGTGCCGTGGGCGCGCTGGGCAATTGGACGGTGACCGTGACCGGGCTTGCCGGAGCATCGCCGTCGTCGCGCGGGCAGTTGACCTTCGAGCAGGCGCAGGACCAAGCGTCCTTGTTATCGACGGATGTGGTGCTGGATCTCACCGGTGACACTCCGCTGATCAGCCGCCGCGATGGCTGGATCGCCGCCGATCCGCGCGTGCCGGCTCAGGTAGAACGTGCCATCTCTGAAGCCCATGGCCTCATGGGCGAGTTTGAGAAGCCGCGCTACATCCTGGTGGATTCGGCGCTTTGCGCCCATTCCCGCAACGGCCGGATCGCCTGCACCCGTTGCATGGATGCTTGTCCCAGCTCGGCCATCATGGGCAAGGGTGACATTGCTGTTATCGATCCCCATGCCTGCGGCGGCCACGGCGCCTGCGCCAGCGCTTGCCCCACGGGTGCCATCCGCTATGAGTTTCCAGCCAATAACGGCGTGTTCAAGCGCTTAGGCGAGGTGCTGCGTATCTACCGCGCCGGCGGCGGTAGTCAGCCGGTGCTGCTGGTCCATGACGCAGAGCACGGCGACCGGGTGATCAGTGCGTTAGCCCGCTTCGGTGCCGGTTTGCCGTCCCAGGTGCTGCCCTTCGCCGTGAACGCCGTGGCTGCTTTGGGAGTGGACTTCCTGCTGACCGCAGTGGCCCAAGGCGCCGCCCGCGTGGTGGTCCTGGCCGATCCCGAGCGCAAGGTGGACCTAGCCCCCATGCAGCAGGCGGCGGCCCTGGCCGACCGCGTGCTGGACGGCCTGGGTTGGGGCGCGCGCATGACCCATCTTACCGCCACCGACCCGGCTGAACTGGCTGCGGTGTTGGCCCAGCCCGCGGTCAAAGCGGTTGAACCGGCGGCGGAATTCCTGGTGTTGGGCGGTAAGCGCCAGACCTTGCATCTGGCCCTGGCTCATCTGTCGCGCAACGCGCCAACGCCGCTGGACGTGCTGGCGCTGGAGGCCGGCGATCCGTTCGGTGCTGTGGTGCTCGACGCGGACAAATGCACCCTGTGCCTAGCTTGCATTGGCGTCTGCCCGGCCAATGCGCTGTCGGGGCATCCTGATAAGCCCTCGTTGGGGTTCCTTGAGGCCAATTGCGTTCAATGCGGGTTGTGTAAGGTGACCTGTCCGGAAAAGGCCATCAGCCTGACGCCCCGGCTGAACTTCACTGACGCCGCCCGCAGCCGACAAGTGCTGAAAGAAGAGGAGCCTTATTGCTGTACCCGTTGCGGCAAGGCCTTCGGCACCAAGTCTTCCATCGAGAAATTAGTGGAGCGCCTGTCCGGCCATTCCATGTTCGCCGGCACCGATCGCATTGAATTGATCAAGATGTGCGAAGACTGTCGTGTCGTGGCCCAGTACGAGGGCGAGAGCGGCACCCGGCCCATGGCCCAAGGCGTGGTTCCGGTGCCGCGTACTGCCGACGATTACAAATAAGTTTCCGATGTGTCATTTCGACGACCGCAGGAAGGAGAAATCTTGCGTCAGCGGAAAGAGCGTTCGAGCGGATACGAGATTTCTCCTCGCCTTCGGCTCGTTCGAAATGACAGTAGGTTGATGCCGCGCAGTCTTAGCTTCTGGCCATGCCCGGCGAAATGCCACCGGCGCGCATGGCCAGATAGCGCCGGGTAATGTCGGGGATGGCGTCGGCCAGCCAATCGGCCATTTCCTCTTTTTCCTCGGCCATTTCCTCGAACATGGTCGCCATGGTCTCCTCGCCCTCGTGCTGGGCCGCGACGGCCAGGGCGCGGAAATTGGCGATTTCCCATTCCTCATAGGCCAGGGTGGTGGTGGCCTGCTTGACCACTTCATCCTCGGTGGAACCGGCCAGCAGGGCCTGGGCGCGGCCGGCGAAGCGGGTGATGGCGTCCTTGATGGAGGATTTGTCGGCGCCCATGGTCGCCAAGGCCTCGTCGATCCTATCCTCTTGGCGCTGGGTCAGTTCCAACTGCGCCTGGAACTTGGCCCGGATGTCGGGATAGTGCTCCAGGTGATCCACCTGTTGCTTGAGATTGTCGATGGATGCGCGTTCCATGGCGTGCGCGTCGCGCAGCCAGTCCAGCATGATCTCGCGGGTCTCGGCCATTGCTGCTGTCTCCTGTTGTCCTGCTAGGATTGCAACAGACATGACAGGCGGGGCGTTCCCTAGACCCGTTCGTTACAGGCCGACGGCTCTTCCATTTCGGGCACTTTGAAGTACTTATCCACGGCGGCCCAGGCGGTATTGACCGCGATGGCCTGGACGTCGAAACGGCCCATGGGGGAGTACAGCGACGCCGCTTGATACAGGCCGATCTCGTCCACTTCGCCGATGGTGAAGATGATCTCGCCGCGCGGCATGTCCAGCCGGGTCTTGGTGCCCACTGCGCCCGAGATTTGGTCAGACCGCGTGGGAATCAAGACGAAGTTCATGAACCACGGCGTCACCAGAATGCCGGCCAGCCAATCGTCCCAGCGGCGGAAGCCCACGGTTTCGACCTGAAGATTGTGGTTATACAGGCCGATATCCTTCATCCCTTCATCGGCGATGCGGGTAAACGCCGACGCCAGCAGGTTGATGCGGGCCAGATCCTCGGGGGTCATGGGATCGAACATGCGGGCACTCCTGAATGAAAGGCTGCGAAGTGTAGCGAATATGCTGTGCAGAAGCACGCGATCGGATTGCCAACAGCAAAGGGGATGGGGTAGGACTTGGGTCTCCGCGCTAACGCGCCGGCAAGAGATCAACGTCCAGAGAGTGACCAATGCCCTACAAGCGGATTACGCTCACCCATTTCCTGCTGCAGGAACAGCGCCGGCTCAAATCGTCGGGCGTCTTCACCTCGCTGGTGAATGACATCCTGACCGCCTGCAAAATGGTCTCGCACGAGGTCAACCGCGGCGCGTTGGTGGGTAATCACGGCGTTGCCGGCAGTGAGAACATCCAGGGCGAAGAGCAGAAGAAGCTGGACGTGCTGGCCAATGATATCTTCCTGCACATGAACGAGCTGGGCGGTAATTACGCCGCCATGGCCTCGGAAGAGCTGGAAGACGTCCAGGCGGTGACCGGCACCGCCGATGGCCGCTATCTGCTGCTGTTCGATCCGCTGGACGGCTCCAGCAACATCGACGTCAACATCTCGGTGGGCAGCATCTTCTCGATCCTGCGCCTGCCCGACGGCGCCGATCCCAAGAGCGAGGCCGCCTTCCTGCAGCCCGGTGTCAAGCAGGTGGCCGCCGGCTATGCCCTGTACGGTTCGTCCACCATGCTGGTGCTGACCACCGGCACTGGCGTCAACGGCTTCACCTTGGACCGCGATGTGGGCATGTTCTTCCTGACCCACCCCAACATGACCATTCCGGCGGACACCCAGGAATACGCCATCAATGCCTCGCGCGCGCGCCATTGGGAGCCGCCGGTGAAGCGTTATGTGGACGAATGCCAAGCCGGCACCGAAGGGCCGCGCGGCAAGGATTTCAACATGCGCTGGGTCGCCTCCATGGTGGCCGAAGTTCACCGTATCCTGGTGCGCGGCGGCGTCTTCCTGTATCCGGCGGATGCGGAAAATATGAAGAAGGGCGGCAAGCTGCGTTTGATGTACGAAGCCAACCCCATGGCCTTCATCGTCGAACAGGCCGGCGGCGTCGCTTCCACGGGCCGTCAGCGCCTGATGGATGTGGAGCCCAAGGGTCTGCACCAGCGCGTGCCGGTGATCCTGGGCTCCAAGAACGAAGTGGAGCGGGTAATCGCCTATCACAGCGAGTACGACGCCAAGTAGGCGCCAAAGAAAAAGGGCGGCGGGATTTTGTCCCGCCGCCCTTCGTGTTTCTGCCTTGTGGCTATTGCTTAACCAACGTGTATTCCAGCGCCTGCTCGGCAGCGCGCACCAGGGCGCGGGCCTTGTTCAGGCATTCCTCATGCTCACTCTCGGGCACCGAATCGGCGACGATGCCGGCGCCGGCTTGGACGTACATGGTGCCGTCCTTGATCAGCGTGGTGCGGAGCGCGATGCAGGTATCCATGTTGCCGTTGCCGGCCAGATAACCGATGCAGCCGGCATAGAAGCTGCGGCGTTCCGGCTCCAACTCGTCGATGATCTCCATGGCCCGTATCTTGGGCGCGCCCGAAGTGGTGCCGGCGGGGAAGCCGGCCATGAGCGCGTCCATGGCGTCGCAGCCCTCGCGGATTTCGCCTTCCACGTTGGAGACGATGTGCATGACGTGGGAGTAGTACTCCACGTTCATCTTCTTGGTCACCTTGACCGAGCCGATCTTGGCGACCCGGCCCACATCGTTGCGGCCCAAATCCAACAGCATCAGATGCTCGGCCAGTTCCTTGGGGTCGGCCAGCAAATCGGCGGCCAATGCTTCGTCTTCGGCGGGGGTGGCGCCGCGCCTGCGGGTGCCTGCGATGGGGCGGATGGTGACCCCGCCATCGCGCAGGCGCACCAGAATTTCCGGGCTCGAGCCCACCAGCTGGAAGTCGCCAAAGTTCAGGAAGAACAGGAACGGCGACGGGTTCAGGCGGCGCAGCGACCGGTACAGCGAGAACGGCGGCAGCTTGAACGGGACCTTCAGGCGCTGAGACAGCACCACCTGGAAGATATCGCCGGCGGCGATGTATTCCTGGGCCTTGAGCACCTTGGCGCAATACTCTTCCGGCGACATGGACGGCACCGGCGTGGGAGCATGGTCCTCACGGTCGATCCCGCCCAGCATCACATGGGGCAGCGGGCTGTCCAGCGCCTCGACCACATGTTCCAGCCGTTCATTGGCCAGATCAAAGGCTGCGCGGGCGTCCAGGCCGTCGCGCGGCCAGACCGGAACCACGGCGGTCAAGGTGCCGTTGACGTTGTCGAACGCCGCCATCACCGTCGGGCGCATGAAGATGCCATCGGGCACGCCGATGACGTCGGGGTTGTTGTCGGGCAGATTTTCCACCAGACGCACCATGTCATAGGACATATAGCCGATCAGGCCGGCGGACATGGGCGGCATATGGGCCGGGATGTCGATCTGGCTTTCGGCCACCAAGGCACGCAGAGAGTCCAGCGCGCCATGCTCGGCGGCGACCGGGCAGGGGGCAAAGCTGTCGGGGGCCGTGCGGGCCTCGCGGTTGATCCAGGCTTGGTTGCCCTCGCACTTCCAGATCAGATCGGGCTTCATGCCCAGCACCGAGTAGCGGCCACGCACGGCGCCGCCCTCGACGGATTCCAGCAGGAAGGTGTGCGACTGGCCGTTGGCTAACTTCATGAAGGCCGAAACCGGGGTTTCCAGATCGGCCACCAGGATTCGCCACACTACCTGCGGCCGCCCGGACTCATAGGTGGCGCGGAAGGTGGCGAAATCGATGGGGTTGGTCATGGTTACTCTTCGCGGGCAAGCTGGCTGCGGTCAACCTTGACGCCGATGGAGGCGTTGAGGGCGGCCAGATACTGATCGACCAGATCGCCGGCCACGGCGGCGGAGATACGGCGCTGGGCGGCGTCGCTGTCACGGGGCTGCTGGGCCGGGTCGAACGGGATGACTTTGGCAAGGCGGCCGACAACCCAACCACCCTGAGTGGCGGAGCTGGCAACGCCGCCAGCGGACGCGTTGAACAGGTCCGACACCAGAGCCGGCGGCAGGCCGGCGGTGTCGGCGCCTTCACGGGTGAAGGGCTGAGTGGTCTGGATCTTGGCGCCCAATGCGGCGGCGATCTCGGCGGCGGGCTTGCCGGTCTTGAACAGCTCCGCCATCTTTTCGGCGCGCTCCTTGGCCTGCTCATGGCGGCGCTCGGCTTGCCACGCGGCCAGGACCTCGCCTTTGACCTCCAGGAACGGCTTGGGCTGGGGCGGGGTGACCTGATCGACGCGGAGCAGGAAATAGCCGTCGCCTTCCACTTCGGTCAGCTGGCTTTCGGTGCCTTGGTCGGTATGGAAGGCCACATCCAGGAAGGTCTCGCCCTTGGGCAGTTCGGCCACCGGCTTGCCGGCGGGGGTCTTGCCCTGGGCATCCATGGCCGGAACCTTGAGCACGCGCAGGGAGAAGCGGCTGGCCGCCTCTTCCAAAGTGGCACCGCCACCCAAAGCGTCCTCGATCTGGTTCGCCATCTCGGACAGCTTGTCCATGGCCTTGTCGCGGCGCAGATCGGCTTCGATCTGACCCTTGACCTCGGCCAGGGTGCGGACGTGGCCGGCGGTGATTTTGGTCACCTGGGCCACGTGCCAACCCAGCGGAGTGCGCACCGGCTGGCTGGTGGCGCCCTGGCGCAGGCCGAACACGGCATCCGCCAGTTCGTCGGGCAGGTCGCGCTTTTCGACAATGCCGAGATCGACCACCTTGCCGTTCATCTCTTTGGCGACGGCCGTCAAATCCTTGCCAGCGGCGACCAATTGGCCGGCCTTGTCGGCGGCAACCTGATCGGCCAGCACCAATTGGGCAACCTGACGGCGCTCCGGCGTCTGGAATTCGTCAGAACGGGCCTGATAGGCGTCGGCGACCATATCGGACGTCACCTCGACCTGGGGTGCCACATCGGCAGGCTTCGCCAGCAGTACGGTGACCGCGCGGAATTCCGGGGCCACGAAGCGCTGGGCGTGGTCCTTGTAATAGGCTTCCAACTGGACATTATCCGGCGCGGCAGGCAGGGGCAGGGAATCATCCTTGATGATTACAGCCTCAGCCACGCGCTTCTCTTCGCGCCAGCGCATCAGCGGATTGACCAGCAGGGTCGGCGCGGTCATGCCGCCCGACAGGCCCTCGGCCATCTGCGAGCGCACCATGTTGCTTTTCTCGATGCGCAGGAATTCGCCTTCCGTCATGTTGGCGCGAGCCAGCGCCCGGCGCATGAGGTCGCGGTCGAACTGGCCCAGCGGATTGCGGAAATTGGGATCGGCGGCAACACGCGCCACCACCTGATCGTCGGCGGCGGCCAAGCCCAAACGGCGGCCGGCTTCGTCGATCAGGGTGCGGGTGATCACCGTCTCGATGGTGCGGTCCATCAGGCCCAGTTTACGCGCATCCTCGGCCGTCAGCTTGCCGCCGAACATCGGCTG
This sequence comes from Rhodospirillales bacterium, assembly GCA_014380005.1. Taxonomy (GTDB): domain Bacteria; phylum Pseudomonadota; class Alphaproteobacteria; order Rhodospirillales; family Magnetospirillaceae; genus Magnetospirillum. Next base: position 16,601 of record JACMKT010000154.1, on the reverse strand, counting down.
CAGGCGTTCGACCTCACGCTTAAACTCGATATTGACCTCATTGGCGGAAATCTCGGTGCTGCCAACTTTGATGGCGGGGCCGCTGCCGAACAGCCCGCCGCGGACCACGTCACCGACGCCCCAGGCAAGGAAGCTGAGCACGAGAAGTGCGAACAGGAGCTTTACGACCCAGGTCTTAGTGGCATTGCGCAAACTGTCGAGCATGTTATCCGACTGATCATCTTCAAGGGCACCCCGGGACGGGCCCAGTCGGTGCAAAGTTCGGGCATAATAGGAGTGGGTCCAGAGCCCCGCAACAAGGAATCAGCCGATTTCCAAGGTCTCTAAGCCATTGCGGTTTTTATGAGGACGAATGGGCACGGGCGGTGTATACGCGCTTCCAATGATATGCCATCCGGGAGGACGATAATGGGCAGAAAACCGCTGATCGCCGGCAATTGGAAGATGAATGGCCTGAAGGCCGAGGGACTTGCTCTGGCTAAGGGTGTTGCCGCCAAGCTGACGGCCGAGCCTAGCCTAGCGTGCGAATTGCTGGTGTGCCCGCCCTTCACCCTAATTTCTGCCGTGGCCGATGCGGTCGCCGGCTCCGGCGTTGCCGTGGGTGGTCAGGACTGCCATGCCAAGGTTTCGGGTGCTCATACCGGCGATACGTCTCCGGTCATGCTGGTCGATGCCGGATGTTCCTATGTGATCCTAGGCCATTCCGAGCGCCGCACGGATCACGCCGAGACCGACGCGCAGGTCAAGGCCAAGGCCATGGCCGCTCACGCCGCCGGCCTCAAAGCCATTGTCTGCATCGGTGAGACCCTGGCTCAACGCGATGCGGGCCAGACCATCGAGATCAACAAGACCCAGCTTCGCGGCTCGTGGCCCGAGGGTGGCAATGCCGAGAACTCCGTCATCGCTTACGAACCGGTGTGGGCCATCGGCACTGGCCGGGTCGCCACGCCCGAGCAGGCTCAAGAAGTGCACGCCGCCATCCGCGCCGAGCTGGGTCAGATCATCGGCGCCGCCGAGGCTGCCAAAGTGCGCATTCTTTATGGTGGCTCCATGAAGCCCGACAATGCCGCCCAACTGATTGCCCTGCCTGATGTGGATGGCGGTTTGATTGGCGGCGCTGCCCTCAAGGTCGAGGATTTTTGGGCCATCGCCAAAAGCTGTGGCTGATCTGCCTTGCCCCCTCTTTGGCTGAGCAGGAGAGGGGGCTTGGGCGGCTCGCTTGCGTGCAAAGATCAATGCCTGGAACTTTGCACTAGCCTTCCTCCGCGTGGGGGGCTAAAAAACGCCTCGAACATTCCCGGCGCCCCGAACCACGAACGGTGACGGGTGTCGGCTAGTCATTTGTGTCGTTTGTCATTTTCGTCGTTGGTGTGCTCATGGACGTCTTTCCGATCATCCTCGTCATTCACCTGCTCATCGCCATCGGGCTTGTCGGCGTCATCTTGCTGCAGCGTTCCGAAGGCGGCGCGCTGGGCATTGGCGGCGGCACCGGCGGCGGGCTGATGTCCGGCCGTGCGGCGGGTAACTTGCTGACCCGCACCACTGGCATCCTGGCGACGACCTTTTTTGTCACCAGCCTGGTGCTGGCGATCATCGCCAATAACCGTTCGACCGGCTCTTCGCCGTTCGATTCGGTGCCGGCCACCGCGCCGTCCGCAGCGCCCAAGGCGCCTGTGGCTCCGAGTGAGCCGGCGGCTCCGCTGGCGCGCTAATAAGCGCGACGGAGCATCAAAGGGACCGTCCGGCCGCCGCAAAAGCGGCCGGCGCGTTTCGCGTGGGTAAGCCAGAACCTTGAAAGCAAGGGGCCAATGACGCGTTTCATCTTCATTACCGGCGGTGTGGTTTCGTCTTTGGGCAAAGGGCTGGCGTCTGCCGCCCTGGGCGCGTGCCTTCAGGCGCGCGGCTTCAAAGTGCGTTTGCGCAAGCTCGACCCCTATCTCAACGTCGATCCGGGCACCATGAGCCCGTATCAGCACGGTGAGGTCTACGTCACCGATGACGGCGCCGAGACCGATCTCGATCTCGGTCACTACGAGCGCTACACCGGTGTGGCCTCGCGCAAAAGCGACAACATCACCACCGGTCGGATTTATTCCGACGTGATCGCGCGCGAACGTCGCGGCGATTATTTGGGCGCCACCGTCCAGGTGATTCCGCACGTCACCAACGCCATCAAGGACTTCGTCAAGTCGGACGTCACCGACGAAGACTTCATCCTGTGCGAGATCGGCGGCACCGTTGGCGATATCGAATCCCTGCCGTTCCTGGAAGCCATTCGTCAGTTGGGCAACGAACTGGGCCGCGAGCGGACCATGTTCATCCACCTGACCCTGCTGCCCTATATCCCGTCGGCGGGTGAGTTGAAGACCAAGCCGACCCAGCATTCGGTCAAGGAATTGCTGAGCGTCGGCATCCAGCCCGATCTGCTCATGTGCAGGTCCGAGCGCGATATTCCCGATAGCGAGCGCAAGAAGATCGCGCTGTTCTGCAACGTGCGCTACGAGGCGGTGATTCCGGCCCTGGACGTGGACACCATCTATCAGGTGCCCATCAGCTATCATGATCAGGGTCTGGACGCCCAGGTTTGCCGCCATTTCCACATTGATTCGGCTGCCCCCAATCTGGATCGCTGGCGGACTATCGTGGACCGTGTGCGCCAGCCCGAGGGCGAGGTCACCATCGCTGTGGTCGGCAAGTACACCAGCCTGCTGGACAGCTACAAGTCCCTGGCCGAGGCGCTGACCCATGGCGGTATCGCCAACAACGTCAAGGTCCGCCTCAACTGGATCGACAGCCAGATCTTCGAGCGTGAAGACGTGGTGCAGCATCTGGAACCCTGTCACGGCATCCTGGTGCCGGGCGGTTTCGGCGAGCGTGGTGCCTCGGGCAAGATCGAGGCGGTGCGGTTTGCCCGCGAGCGTCTGGTGCCCTATTTCGGCATCTGCTTCGGTATGCAGATGGCGGTGATCGAGAGCGCGCGTAATCTGGCCGGCCTTAAGGGTGCCAGCTCCACCGAGTTCGGCCCCTGCGAGAACCCGGTGGTCGGCCTGATGACCGAATGGCTCAAGGGCAATCTGCTGGAGAAGCGCGTCGCCACCGGCGATCTGGGCGGCACCCTGCGCCTGGGCGCCTATGATTGCGCCTTGAAGCGCGATTCCCGGGCGCGCGAGATCTATGGCGCCGACATGATCAGCGAGCGTCATCGCCATCGTTTCGAAGTGAACATGGACTATCGGGCGCAGTTGGAGCAGGTCGGTCTGTCGTTCTCGGGCCTGTCGCCCGATGGCGTGCTGCCGGAAATCGTCGAGCGCCCCGACCATCCGTGGTTTATCGGCGTGCAGTTCCATCCCGAGCTGAAGTCCAAGCCGTTCGACCCGCACCCCCTGTTCACCAGCTTCATCGCCGCCGCATTGCGCCAGTCGCGGTTGGTGTAGGCATGAACCAGAAGCACGTCACTGTCGGTTCCGTTACCTTCGGCAACGATCTGCCGCTGGTGCTGATTGCTGGCCCGTGTCAGATGGAAAGCCGCGAGCACGCGCTGGAATGCGCCATCGCGCTTAAGGAAATGGCGGCCAAGGCTGGGATCGGTCTGGTCTACAAATCCTCGTTCGATAAGGCCAATCGGACATCGCTTTCGGGCAAGCGCGGCATTGGCCTTGATGGGGCGCTTTCCGTCTTCTCTGAAATCCGCTCCAGCCTGGGCTTGCCGGTGTTGACCGACATCCATGGCGAGGATCAGTGCGTGCCGGTCTCCCAGGTGGTGGACATCATGCAGATCCCGGCCTTCCTGTGCCGCCAGACTGATCTGTTGCTGGCCGCCGGTCAAACCGGCGCCGTCATCAATGTGAAGAAGGGCCAGTTCCTCGCCCCCAATCAGATGGCCAATGTGGCGGCCAAGGTGGCGAGTACCGGTAACGAGCGTATCTTGCTGACCGAGCGCGGTGCCTGCTTCGGCTATGGCGATCTGGTCGCCGACATGCGGGCGTTGCCCATCATGGCGCGCACCGGCTATCCGGTGGTGATGGATGCCACCCATGCGGTGCAGTCGCCGGGCGGTCAAGGTGCGTCTTCGGGCGGCGACCGCCGCTTCGCTCCCGTTCTGGCCCGTGCCGCCGTATCCACTGGCATCGCCGCCGTCTTTATTGAGACTCATCCCGACCCGGACAATGCGCCGTCGGATGGGCCCAACATGATTGCCCTGACCGACATGCCCCAGTTGATCGCCACATTGCAGGCGTTTGACCGGGTGGCCAAGGCGTACCCGTTGACCATTGATTGATCCAACCGTCAGAAGTTTGGAGAAACTACCATGACCGCCATTATCGACATTCACGCCCGCGAGATTCTTGATTCGCGCGGCAACCCCACCGTCGAAGTCGACGTGGTGTTGGAAAGCGGCGTGTTCGGCCGCGCTGCCGTTCCGTCCGGCGCCTCGACCGGTGCCCATGAGGCCGTCGAGCTGCGCGATGGCGACAAGCAGCGTTACGGCGGCAAGGGCGTCCTGAAGGCGTGCGAAAGCGTCAATGGCGAGATCTACGATGCCCTGTCCGGCATGGACGTGCAGGACCAGGTGGTTCTGGACCAGACCATGATCGAACTGGACGGCACCCCCAACAAGTCCCGCCTGGGCGCCAACGCCATGCTGGGCGTGTCGCTGGCCTGCGCCAAGGCTGGTGCCGAGGAAGCCGGTCTGCCCATCTACCGCTATGTGGGCGGCGCCTATGCCTCCATCCTGCCGGTGCCGATGATGAACATCATCAATGGCGGCATGCATGCCGACAACCCCATCGACATCCAGGAATTCATGATCATGCCGGTGGGCGCGCCCACCTGCTCGGACGCCATCCGCATGGGTTCCGAGGTGTTCCAGTCGCTGAAGAAGCAGCTGAAGGATGCCGGTCACAACACCAATGTGGGTGACGAGGGCGGCTTCGCCCCGAACCTGAAGTCGGCCGAGCAGGCCCTGGACTTCATCATGCAGGCCATCGAAAAGGCCGGCTACAAGCCGGGCGAGGACATCATGCTGGCGCTGGACTGCGCCTCCACTGAGTTCTTCAAGAACGGCAAGTATGAGATGGAGGGCGCCAAGAAGTCCTTCGATCAGAAGGGCATCGTCAAGTTCTACTCCAAGCTGGTGAAATCCTACCCCATCATCTCCATCGAGGACGGCTGTTCCGAGGACGATTTGGAAGGCTGGGAAATGCTGACCGAGGAGCTGGGCGGCAAGGTTCAGCTGGTGGGCGACGATCTGTTCGTCACCAACCCGCAGCGCCTCGCCATGGGCATTGAAAAGGGCTTGGCCAATTCCATCCTGGTCAAGGTCAACCAGATCGGCACCCTGTCCGAGACCCTGGAAGCCGTCCACATGGCCCACACCGCCGGCTACACCGCCGTGATGTCCCATCGCTCGGGCGAGACCGAGGATTCCATCATCGCCGATCTGGCCGTCGCCACCAATTGCGGCCAGATCAAGACCGGATCGCTGTCGCGCTCGGACCGTCTGGCCAAGTACAATCAGCTGATCCGTATCGAGGAAGAGCTGGGCTCTGCCGCCCGCTACGCCGGCAAGGCCATCGTCAAGCGCTGAGCCCCGTTCTCGGGTTCATGGAGAAACGGCCGGGGGAAACCCCGGCCGTTTTGCGTTAGATATGGTAGTACCGCATTACTGTGCATTTCTGTAACTTAGAACTAATTTGTTCTATTTTTATTCATATGTTTTTAAGAATGCTCCTAAAATCATCCAAGAACACTGGTGTTTCACCGGAAACTGAGTTATTCCTGCCACACCTTCCACTCATTTCGTCAAGAAAATGAATCATTCCATTCATGTTCTGTTGACGTCATGAATCGTCCGTGATTCCATCCCCCGCATGTTACAGGAACTCAGCCGCCGCCTTCGCCACATCATCGGACCCCTGATCGGGGTCGGTGCGGTGGCCTATTTCGCCTACCACACGGTGGAAGGTGATCGCGGTCTGCTGGCTTGGATTCGGCTCAAGAATGAAATCCTTGAAGCTGAGCTGCAATTGGCCAAGGTAACCACCGAACGCCAAGCCCTGGAACACCGCGTCCTGCTGCTACGCCCCGATCATCTCGATCCTGACATGCTCGAAGAACGTGCCCGCGCCATGCTCAATATGGGGCGCGAGGACGAAGTGGTTATCTTCGATCGTCACTAATCACTTTCGCTACTTCTAGTTTTGGTCTATCCCGGAAGGAGTAATCTTCACCGGGGGAGCCGCGCATGGGGCAGTCGGACGTACGGGTTTTGTCTCGTCTTAACCGCACGCGTTTGGATTGGGCGCAGATACGGTCCGACTTGAGTGGCGGTTTGGTGGCGGCGGTGGTTTCGCTACCGCAATCAGTGCCCTTGGGCGCCATCGCCTTTGCTCCGTTGGGGCCGGATTGGATCTGGCTCGGCGTGTTGTCCGGCCTTTATTGCTCCATCTTCGCAGGTTCCGTGGCGGCGCTGACCGGCGGTACGCCGCTGATGGTGACGGGGCCGCGCCCGTCGGCTTCGTTGATCGTGGCTGGGCTGGTGGCGGCACTCATGGGCCAGCCCGAAGTGATCGCCCGTGGTGGCGCACCCCTGGTGGCAACCTTGGCTTTCGCCGCCATTGCGCTGTCGGGCTTGGTCCAAGTGCTGTTCGGTCTGTTCCATGTGGGACGGCTGATCAAGTTCATTCCCTATCCGGTCATCGCCGGCTTCATGAACGGCGTCGCTGTGCTGGTCTTGGTTGGGCAGATGCGCGCCTTCCTTGGCCTGCCCGAGGATTTCCGCTGGACCCAGTGGCGCGCCATTCCCGAATTGATGCATCCCGGGGCCATCGCCGTCGGCATTGCCAGTCTGGCCGCCATGGTGCTGGTGCCGCGGTTCATGCGGCGCTTCCCGGGCCCCCTGGCGGCGTTGCTGGCGGGGGCTGCGATGGCCATCGTCCTCGGCACCCTGGGCGTGGGCGTGGGCAGCATCATCGGCTCCATTCCGCCCTTCGTTTTCAGCCCACGGCCATTGCTGGAAATGCTGTCCTTGCCCATGGGCGGGTGGCTGCTGGAACTGTTGCCGCTAATGGCGCCGGCGGTGCTGGTGCTGGCCGTCGTGAACTCGGTCGATACCTTGCTGTCGGCGGCGGCGCTGGACAGCCTGACCGGCGGGCGCCATCGCAGCGACCGCGAACTGGTCGGGCAGGGGCTCGCCAATCTGGTGGGCGGTTGTTTCGGCGGCGTGGCCTGCACCGGTTCGTTGTCGCGTAGCGCGACGGCCATCAAGGCCGGCGCCCGCACTCGGCTGGCGTCGTTCTCCCACGCCATTATTCTTCTGCTGACCGTCGTGGTGGCGAGTTCTTTGCTGACACCCATCCCCATGGCTGCCCTGGCCGGTATCCTGGTGGTGGTGGCGCTGACCGCTTTTGACGGGTGGAGCCGGCAACTGATGTGGCGGTTGCCGCGCCAAGCCGACCATCGGCGCGAGATCGTTGCCAATTTGGGGGTAGTGCTGGTGGTGGCGGCGGTAACCATGGTCGTCAATCTGGTGGCCGCCGTGGCGGCAGGTACTGCATTGTCCATGGTCATGTTCGTGCGCAAGATGTGCAAACCCATCGTGCGGCGGGTGCTTGACGGCCGCGCCCGGCGCTCGCTCAAGGTGCGCAACCGCGACGAGGCGGAATCCCTGTCCGCCAAATGCACTCAAATCCTGGTGGTGGAGTTGGACGGCGCCTTGTTCTTCGGCACTGCCGATTCCCTGGCCCAGGAGGTGGAAGCCCGTCTGGCCGGGGTGCGGGTCGTGGTTCTGGATTGCCGCCGCTTGTCGGAGATGGACGCCACGGGCGTGCGCCTGCTGGGCCAGTTGGGCAAGTCGTTGCAGGCCAAGGGCTGCGCCCTGGTGCTAGCCCATCTGTCGCCCGAGGACGCCATGGGCGGATTCCTGCTGGACATGGGTGGCCCTTCGCTGGATGGCGTCGTGCGTCTGTTCCCCGACGCTGATGCCGCCTTGGAATGGGCCGAGGACCGCGTGCTGGAACTGGGGCGTTTGGGCGCGGGCGAGCCGGGCGAAATCGCCTTGGCCGATTTGCCGCTGTCCGGAAATCTGGGTGCGGCTGAACTGACGGCCTTGGCGGGCGCGTTGGAGCGCCGGCAATTGCCCAAGGGCACAGTGTTGTTTCGCGAGGGCGAGGCCGGCGATACGCTTTATCTGTTGGCCAAGGGGCACGTCACCATTCGGCTGCAGCGCCCGGATGCGCCGGCGGTGCGTCTGGCGTCGTTCCAGCCGGGGGTGATGTTCGGCGAAATGGCCCTATTGGAGGGGCAGCCACGCTCCGCCGATGCCGTCGCCGATGACGATATCGTCGTCTATGAATTGGCGGCAGACCGCTTTGCCAGTCTGTCCGAGGAAGCGCCGCGCCTCACTCACCATCTGGTGCTCAACATTGCCCGCGAGCTTGCTGCTCGCCTGCGTGTGACTTCCGAACAATTGCGGGTCGCATTCTAGCGTCTCCCCCTATCTTTTGACGCACTTTGATCCCATCTGATTCCCAGCCATTGGTCATGCCTGTTGGGCTGGAATGCCTATTCCTTGGGGGCAGGTAGACGAATGCAGGGCTGCTGGTCAATATGCGGCTGCTCGAAAAATGGCAAAAACCGTGATTAACCATAAAGCAGTTAATTGTAGTTATTGCATTGCAAAACAAACACTTTCGAGTGGGAAACACCTTGCAAAAAAGGGTAGTGTCGTTTACCTATCCGATGAAATCAACACTGAGCCCTGGGAGGAACCATGGCGACCACACCCAAGCGCAAGGCCAAGGGAGCTGAGCCAAGTCAGGCGCAGCTGATCCGCTGGTACCGCGAAATGCTTCTGATCCGCCGCTTCGAAGAGAAGGCCGGTCAGCTTTACGGCATGGGCCTGATCGGTGGCTTCTGCCATCTGTATATCGGCCAGGAAGCCGTGGTCGTCGGCATGCAAGCCGCGGCTGGCGAGGCCGATTCGGTCATCACCTCCTACCGTGATCATGGTCAGATGCTGGCCTGCGGCATGGACGCCAAGGGCGTCATGGCCGAACTTACCGGGCGTAGCGGCGGCTACTCGCGCGGTAAGGGCGGTTCCATGCACATGTTCAGCCGCGAGAAGCGCTTCTACGGCGGCCATGGCATCGTCGGCGCCCAGGTGCCGATCGGCACCGGTCTGGGCCTTGCCCACCAGTACACCAAGGACAACGGCGTCGCTCACGTCTATCTGGGCGATGGTGCGGTCAACCAGGGTCAGGTCTACGAGGCCTTTAACATGGCGGCGCTATGGAAGCTGCCCGTCGTGTACGTGATCGAGAACAACAAATACGCCATGGGCACCTCTATCGAGCGGTCTTCCGCCGGTGGCACCGAGCTGCACAAGCGCGGCGCGGCCTATGGCATTCCCGGTGAAGCCGTTGACGGCATGAACGTGGACGCGGTGTTCGAAGCCGCCACCCGCGCGCTGGAACATGCCCGTTCGGGCCAGGGGCCTTACATCCTCGAGATGAAGACCTACCGTTATCGCGGTCACTCCATGTCCGATCCGGCCAAGTACCGGACTAAGGAGGAAGTGAGCCGCATGCGTGAGCAGCACGACCCCATCGACACTCTGAAAGCCAAGCTCCTGGAAGCCGGTCACATCGACGAGGCCGGCCTCAAGGAGATCGATCGTGAGGTCAAGGTCATCGTCACCGATGCCGCTGAGTTCGCGCAGTCCAGCCCCGAGCCTGATCCCTCGGAGCTTTGGACCGACGTTATTATCGAGGCTTAGGAGCAGACCGATGGCCATCGAAGTATTGATGCCGGCGCTGTCGCCGACCATGACCGAGGGCAAGCTGACCCGTTGGTTGAAGAACGAAGGTGATGCGGTCAAGTCGGGCGATGTGCTCGCCGAGATCGAAACCGACAAGGCGACCATGGAAATGGAAGCCGTGGAAGAAGGCACTCTGGGCAAGATTTTGATCCAGGGCGGGACTGAAGGCGTGGCGGTGAACACCCCCATTGCGATCATCCTGGAAGAGGGTGAGGATTCCACCGCCGTTTCCAAGATGATGGAACAGCCGGTGCCGTCCGTGCCGGTTCATCATGTGGATTGCCGTCCGTGCACTCCGCCCATTCCTGCTCAGCCGGCGGTGCCCGAGCGCGAATACGATAAGTACAACCGCCAGACCGTTCGCGAAGCTTTGCGTGACGCCATGGCCGAAGAAATGCGGCGTGATCCGAACGTGTTCCTGCTGGGCGAAGAAGTCGGCCAGTATCAGGGCGCTTACAAAATCTCGCAGGGCCTGTTGGATGAGTTCGGTGCCACCCGTATCATCGACACTCCCATCACCGAGATGGGTTTCGCCGGTATGGCGGCGGGCGCGGCCTTCGCTGGTCTTCGCCCCATCGTGGAGTTCATGACCATGAACTTCTCCATGCAGGCCATCGACCACATCATCAACTCGGCGGCCAAGACCCTGTACATGTCGGGCGGCCAGTTGACCTGCCCCATCGTGTTCCGTGGCCCCAACGGTGCCGCTGCCCGCGTCGGCGCCCAGCACAGCCAGGACTACTCGTCGTGGTACGCCCATTGCCCGGGCCTCAAGGTGGTGGTGCCGTATTCGGCGTCCGACGCCAAGGGCCTGCTCAAGGCCGCCATCCGCGACCCCAATCCCGTGGTGTTCCTGGAAAACGAAATCCTTTACGGCCAGAGCTTCGATGTGCCGGAAGAGGACGATTTCGTCATTCCGCTGGGCAAGGCCAAGATCGAGCGCAAGGGTGACAGCGTCACCATCATCGCTTACTCCCGCATGGTGGGTGTCGCCTTGGATGCCGCCGCCAAGCTGGAAGCCGAAGGCATCTCGGCCGAGGTGATCAACCTGCGGACTCTGCGTCCGCTGGATATCGACACCATCATCGCCTCGGTGCAGAAGACCAACCGTGTGGTCACGGCGGAAGAGGGCTGGGCCTTTGCCGGCATCGGTTCCGAGATCGCCGCGCTGATCATGGAACGGGCCTTCGATTGGCTGGACGCTCCGGTGGCCCGTGTGGCTGGCGCCGATGTGCCCATGCCCTACGCTGCCAATCTGGAACGGCTGGCTTTGCCCGGTTCGGACGACGTCGCCGACGCCGCCCGCAAGGTCTGCTACAAAAAGTAAGGGGAGAGCGTCATGCCCATCGAGATTTTGATGCCCGCGCTCTCGCCGACCATGAGCGAAGGCACCCTGGCCCGCTGGCTGAAGAACGAAGGTGACGCGGTCAAATCCGGCGATATCATCGCCGAGATCGAGACCGACAAGGCCACCATGGAGTTCGAAGCGGTGGACGAGGGCACCATCGGTAAGATCCTGATCCCCGGCGGCACCGCCGGGGTGAAGGTGAACCAGCCCATCGCCATCCTGTTGGAAGAGGGCGAGGACAGCTCGGCCATGGCCAATGTGGGCGCCAAGCCCGCTGCCGCCCCGGCTGCCGCTGTTCCTGCGGCCCCGACCGCTGCTCCGGCTGCTGCCGCGCCGGCTCCCGCCGCCGCCCATGGTGGCCCGCGCGTCTTCGCCAGCCCGCTGGCGAAGCGTCTGGCCGCTGACGGTGGTATCGACCTCAAGCTGGTGACCGGGTCCGGCCCCCATGGCCGTATCGTCAAGGCCGACGTGGAACAGGCGATCAAGGGCGGCGTCAAAGCGGCTCCTGCCGCCGCCGCTCCGGTGGCCGCCAAGCCGGTTGCTGCTGCGCCGGCCCCCGCGGCCGCCAGCCCGTTCGAGCCCGCTTTCGTGGAATTGCCCAACTCGACCATGCGCAAGGTGATCGCCAAGCGCCTGACCGAAGCCAAATCCACCATTCCGCACTTCTATCTGTCCATCGATTGCGAAGTCGATGCGCTGCTGAAGGTGCGGTCCGAGCTGAATGGCCGTTCCGACGCTTACAAGCTGTCGGTCAACGATTTCGTCATCCGCGCCGTGGCTCTGGCGCTCAAGAAGGTGCCGGCGGCCAATGCGTCCTGGGGCGAAGAAGCCATCAAGCGCTATACCGACGTGGATATCTCGGTGGCGGTGGCGACTCCCAACGGTCTCATCACCCCGATCATCCATCATGCCGACCACAAGGGCCTGTCCGCCATCTCTAACGAGATGAAGGAACTGGCGGTCAAGGCACGCGACGGTAAGCTCAAGCCCGAGGAATTCCAGGGCGGCGGTTTCACCATCTCGAATTTGGGCATGTTCGGCATCAAGGACTTTGCCGCCATCATCAACCCGCCGCAGGGTTGTATCTTGGCAGTGGGTGCTGGCGAGCAGCGTCCGGTGGTCAAGGCCGGTGCGCTGGCCGTGGCGACCGTGATGACCTGCACTCTTTCGGTGGATCACCGCGTGGTGGACGGCGCTGTTGGTGCCGAATTCCTGGCGGCGTTCAAGAAGCTGATCGAGGACCCGCTCAGCATGCTGCTGTAAGGGAAACCGGGTGATGGAGAAGGAAGAAATCGCTCGTGGAATGCCGTCTTTGCGGACGGCGTTCGAGACGCTGAAGGACAATATGCGTGAAGGGCGCATGGCTCAGGCCGGAAATGCCCTGTTCGGCACCTGTCTTCAGTGGGGCGACCGGTTAAGCGGTATTTATGCCGATGAGGGCCGCGAGGCCCTGTCGGAACGTGATCCGCTGACCCGCTTCTTCGTCACCCGCTTCCGCGGCATGCCGGTGGCAGCCGACATTGCCGACGCACCGAACCATGCCACCTTCCTTATGGCCTTTACCGCGTTTCCCTATCTGGACGCGTTGGTGGAGGAACTGACCATCGGCGAGCATGCCGGGGTCGATGAGGACGGTAATTGGTTGGTGCGCCGGGTGTTGGCCGGCGAGGACGAGGGGGCTTTTCTAAGCGCCCGGCGCTCCGGTCCCGGCTGGCAATTCGATCTGATGCCGGTCTATGCCGCCAAGGCGGCGGCGCTGACCGACTTCGTCGATAATCAATGCGGCGGCGACTTCGATGCCTTCCTCTGGCGCTACGTGGCTGATCACGACCTTGTCTTCGACATGGACCAAGCGTGGCGGCCGCTGACGAAAAGGTAAGTTCGATGCGGGTGAAGGTACGTGAACTGGACCGCCCCGTGGCCGTCCTCTCCCCCATAAATGGGCAACTGCCCTCGGCGGCGGAATCCCAGGCAGTAGCCGGGTTGATCGCCATGCTGGAAGGCAATGCCGTCTTCAACGGCCACATGATTGCGCCCGAGGAGCAGGAACGCTGTTACCGCGCCGTCGGCGAATTGCGCCGGCTGATCGCCGATACCAATCTGTTGCTGCCCGACGACACCGTGGCCAACGAAACCCTGGCGGCCATGCGTGCCGCCTGCCGTAAATATCTGGATGAAGCCGAGGCCTGGGACAAGAAATCCGGCCGCCGCTTCTCCATGCCGACCTTCGGCTTCTTCCAGCTGCTGGGTGCCTTCCGCGAGGTCATTGGCCTTCATGTGTGGCGTCTGGGCGAAGCCTTCGACCTGGAAGTCGAAGGCAGGCTGGCCCAACATTTCCCCGGCACGCGCGAGTAACATCAATGAGCTTCGTGGAGAAAAAAATGCCCGAGAACAGCTTCGACCTGGTGGTCATCGGTGGTGGTCCCGGCGGTTACGTGGCCGCTATCCGTGCCGCCCAGCTGGGCATGAAGACCGCTCTGGTGGAGCGCGAGCATTTGGGCGGCATCTGCCTCAATTGGGGCTGCATCCCGACCAAGGCGCTGCTGCGCTCTGCCGAGGTTTATCGCAACATGCAGCATGCCGCGTCTTACGGATTGACCGCCCAAGGCATTGGCTTCGACCTGCCCGCCGTGGTCAAACGCTCGCGTGGCGTGTCGGCCCAGTTGGCCGGCGGCGTCAAAGGCCTGCTGAAGAAGAACAAGGTCACCGTGTTCGACGGTCACGGCAAGCTGGCCGGCCCCAATAAAGGCGGTGGGGGTAAGGTTTCCATCGAGGGCAAGGATGCCGGCATCATCAATGCCGCCCACATCATCCTGGCCACCGGCGGCCGTGCCCGCGTGCTGCCGGGTCTGGAGCCCGATGGCAAGTTCGTGTGGACCTATAAGGAAGCGCTGGTTCCCGACACCATGCCGAAGAGTTTGCTAGTCATCGGCTCGGGCGCCATCGGCATCGAATTCGCCAGCTTCTTCAACGCGCTGGGCGCTCAGGTCACCGTGGTTGAAGTGATGGACCGCGTCATTCCGGTGGAAGACGAGGAAATCAGCGCTTTCGCCCGTAAGGCGTTCGAGAAGCAGGGGATGAAGATCCTGACCTCGGCCACTGTCAAGGGCCTGAAGAAGTCGGCCACCAACGTGGCGGTTCAGGTGGAAATCGCCGGCAAGATCGAAGAGATCGTCGTCGATCGTGTCATCTCTGCCGTGGGCGTGGTCGCTAACATCGAGAATATCGGCATCGAAGGCACCAAGGTGAAGGTGGACAAGGGCCATGTGGTCACGGATCAGTGGTGCGCCACTGACGAGCCGGGCGTTTACGCCATCGGCGATTTGACCGCGCCGCCGTGGCTTGCCCACAAGGCCAGCCATGAAGGTGTGATCTGCGTGGAAAAGATCGCCGGTTTGAACCATGTTCACCCGCTGAACATCCGCAACATCCCGGGCTGCACCTATTGCCACCCGCAGGTTGCCAGCGTCGGCCTCAGCGAAGCCAAGGCCAAGGCCAAGGGTTACGAGGTGCGGGTTGGCCGCTTCCCGTTCCTGGCCAACGGCAAGGCCATCGCTCTGGGCGAGGCCGAGGGTTTGGTCAAGACCGTGTTTGACGCCAAGACCGGCGAGTTGCTGGGTGCCCACATGATCGGCGCCGAAGTGACTGAGATGATCCAGGGCTACACCGTCGCCAAGACCCTGGAGACCACCGAGGCCGAGTTGATGCACACCGTCTTCCCGCATCCGACCCTGTCGGAAATGATGCATGAAGCGGTGTTGTCGGCCTATGGCCGTGCCATCCATTTCTAGTATTATTGGCGGTTAATGGAGGCCTCTCCCGCTTGCGGGAGAGGCGTTCTTTTACGGATTTCCTTGACCGCATCAGCGCGCTGGAACATATCCAAAGCCATGACCGACAAGCCCACCGTTCGCCATCCTGAAAAAGCCCACAAGCCGGACAATCTCAGCCCGCGCAAGCCGGACTGGATTCGCGTCAAGGCGCCCACCTCGGAAGAGGCCGCTGAGGTCCGCCGGCTGATGCGGGAAAAGAACCTGCACACCGTGTGTGAAGAGGCTGCGTGTCCCAATATCGGTGAGTGTTGGAAGCATAAGCACGCCACCTTCATGATCCTGGGCGACACCTGTACGCGGGCCTGCGCCTTCTGCAACGTCAAGACCGGCAAGCCCGGCGCCGTCGATCTGATGGAGCCCGAGCATCTGGCCGACAGCGTGGCCTCCATGGGGCTCAAGCACGTGGTTATCACTTCGGTGGACCGCGACGATCTGCCCGATGGTGGCGCGTTCCAATTCATTGCTTCCATCGAGCGTATCCGCGCCCTGGGCACCGATTGCACTGTCGAAATTCTCACCCCGGACTTCCGCGACAAGGCCGGCGCTATCGAGGCTGTGGCTAAGGCCGCGCCCGACGTCTTCAACCATAATTTGGAGACGGTGCCGCGGCTGTACCCGACCATCCGCCCCGGCGCGCGTTATTTCGAATCCCTGCGCCTGCTGCAAAAGGTGAAAGAGGTCAATCCGGCCATCTTCACCAAATCTGGCATCATGGTTGGCCTGGGCGAAACCCGCATTGAAATCCTGCAAGTCATGGACGACATGCGCGCCGCCGGCATCGATTTCATCACCATCGGCCAGTATTTGCAGCCAACGGTGAAGCACGTTGCCATCGACCGCTTCGTCACTCCCGATGAATTCGAGGATTACAAGGCGGTCGCCAAGGCCAAGGGCTTCCTTATGGTCGCCGCGTCGCCGCTG
Source organism: Rhodospirillales bacterium (assembly GCA_014380005.1). Taxonomy (GTDB): domain Bacteria; phylum Pseudomonadota; class Alphaproteobacteria; order Rhodospirillales; family Magnetospirillaceae; genus Magnetospirillum. The sequence goes on along the minus strand of JACMKT010000154.1, from coordinate 682 downwards.
ACCCGCTCGTCGCACCACGCCGACCGCGACTTCGCCGAACTCCGCGCCGCCCGCGAAAAGATGAACGCGGCGGAGTAGGGGAATGCCCACACACGCCGAACAACGCTATCTGCCCTACACGCCCGAACAATTGTTCGATCTGGTCGCCGATGTGGAGCGTTACCCCGAGTTCCTGCCGTGGTGCGTGGCGTCGCGTATCCGCAAGCGCGAGGGTGACACCTTCTTTGCCGATCTGGTCATCGGCTTCAAGATGATCCGCGAGCGCTACACGTCCAAGGTCGTGCTGAATTGGCCCAATAGCCGTATCGACGTTCAGTACACCGAAGGCCCGTTCCATCATCTGAACAACCACTGGATTTTCAATCCAGCCCCCGATGGCGGCACCAATATCGACTTCTATGTGGATTTTGAATTCCGCTCGAAGCTGCTGCAAAAGGTCATTGGCGCCTTGTTCAACGAAGCGGTCCGCCTGATGGTGTCGTCATTCGAAAAGCGCGCGAAGCAGCTTTTCGGTGCGGATGGGCGGGTGGTTAAGGCGACCTAATACCGGCGAACGCTCGAAATGACTCCTCCAGGCTTGCCAAGGCGCGGCAGTCGTGAATCACTGGGTTTCCACCAAATGGAGGGGGGAAGCCATGTCGAGTGGGATCAAAATATCGGAAGGGATGTCGGCAGGTGAGCT
>JACMKT010000153.1 GCA_014380005.1 Rhodospirillales bacterium | reverse complement strand
CGCCCACCAGCAGCACGTCGCCGGGCTGGCGCAGGGCACCGATGGTATCGGGGGCGGCGGGGACCACGGTGACGCCCCAACCGTCCAGGCGCGCGGCCATGGCGGCATGGATGGATTTGTCGGGCTCGATCACCAGGACCCGCTTGGGGGCGGCGTTGGGGTGGGCGCGCGGGCGGGTTTCGCCGGCCTGTTCCAACGGCATTTCGAACCAGAAAACGCTGCCGGTGCCCGGCGTGCTGTCCACGCCGATCTCGCCGCCCATCAGCTCGACCAATTGCTTGCAGATGGCCAGCCCCAGGCCGGTGCCGCCGAATTTGCGCGACACCCAGGTGTCACCCTGGACATAGCGGTTGAACAGGCGTTCCTGGATTTCCGGGCTGATGCCGATGCCGGTGTCGCGGATGGCAAAGCGCACATGGCCGTTGGCCGCCGGAGCGACGCTGACGGTGATGCTGCCCTTTTCGGTGAATTTGGTGGCGTTACCGATCAGGTTGGTCAGTACCTGACGCAGGCGCATGGGGTCGCCCTTGGCCATGACGGCGATGTCCGGGGCGATCACATGGGCGACGGCCAAGCCGCGCTCGCTGGCCCGCATGCTCATCAGGCCCAGGCTTTCTTCCACCAGCTGGACCAGATTGAAGTCGATGCTTTCCAGGTGCAGCCGGCTGGCTTCCAGCTTGGACAGGTCCAAGATGTCGTCCAGGATGTTCAGCAGCAACCGGCCCGACGAGACCACGGTCTCCGCCAGATCGCGCTGTTCGTGGGTCAGTTCGGTGTCCAGCAGCAGGCGCGCCATGCCCAGCAGGCCGTTCATGGGGGTGCGCACTTCGTGCGATACCACGGCGACGAATTCGGCCTTGATGCGGGCCAGGGTCTCGGCCTGTTCCTTGGCCAGACGGATGCGCTCGTTTTCCAGGCGCAGCTGTTCGTGGGTCAGCTCGTGTTCGACGTCGAGATCGTCGCTGTGTTCGGTGATGGTGTGGACCAGAAGCTCCAGATCGTCCTTCTGCTCCTTCAGCGCCGTCAGCAGGCGCTGCAGCTTGACCTCGGCCCGGATGCGTTCGGCGATTTCGCCGCGCATCTGGTCGTTGGCCAAAGCCAGCTCAGCTTCAATGGCGTCGCCATGTTCGATGGCGGCCTGAAGCTCTAGCTCAAGGTCGGAGTTCTGCTGCTCCAACAGGACGAGGCGGGCGCGCAAGCCCGCCGTCTCGTCCCGTAATTGGAGGATCATGTCCGCGTCCACACCCGTCCCCCTAGCGATTCCATCATTAGAGTGCACAGCTCTTGGCAGAAATCAATCAAGGACAGTATTTCCCAACATGAATACGTCGTACCGGGTGGTCTTGCCGATGATCTGATGGGACGGTTTGCGCAGGCCCGGCATGGGATCGGCGCGCAACGGCCATTTCAGCACCACGCGCTTGCGGGCGCAGGCCAAGGCTGCCTGCATCAAATCGAAGGCGTCCAGATCGGGGCCGACCAATTGCCGCAGCACCCGCATTTCCTTTTTCACCAGGGCGCTGTTCTTGCGCGGCGGATGCATGGGATCGACCACCACCACATCGGCCTGCATGCCGGGCAGCAAAGCCTTGGAATCGCCGTGGATCAAAGTCATGCGGGCGACGATGGCGGCGTAGTCCGGCCCTGCTTCGCTGGCCCGCTGCAAGCCGTCCTGCAACAGGGCGTGGATGTCGGGCGACCGCTCGATCAGGGAGACCTGGGCGCCCAGCGAGGCCAGCAGGAAGGCGTCGCGGCCCAGCCCGGCGGTGGCATCGATGATGGTGGGAATGTTGCCGTTGGTGAAACCCGCCGCCTTGTGCAGCGCTTGGGCGCGCCCGCCGCCGGAGCGGAAGCGGTGGCCCACGGCACCACCGACGAAATCAATGGTGAGGTCTGGGTGGGCAGTATGGTCCACGGTGCGTCATCTCATGAAAACGGGGCGTCCCGGTTTGTAGCATCAACGCTGGGGTAATGCCGCATTTTTAAGAAAATTAAGTGGTAACAGGCTGTTTCATTGCAATTTGGAATTTGTCTATTTAGCCGGTGGTGTGGTTGCGCTTCTTTGTTGATGGGGCGGAAACTAGGCCCTGATGATCTCTAAAGGGGGATGCCAATGTTCAAACATGCTCGCGGCTTCCACGGCTTATGCCCGTGGCGAGCCCATCCTGCCGCCATCTGCCGACGCCACCCCGCGTCCGAAGCCGTTCGACAAGTAAGTTAGCCGCGAGGTAACGGCGACGAGATTACCCGGTGTTGAGGGGCCGCCTTGGGAAGAGGCGGCTCCTCTGCTTGGCGCTGGGGCTTCACGCAGGCATCGTCCGCCGCCGGTTCTGTCGCCGGTTCGGGATAGCGGTAGGGAGTGGGCGCCTCATAGGGCGGCACGCCCGCCGTGCGAGGGGGCGGTGCAGGCGACGCAGATAGCCGTTTGGGCTCGGGCTGGCTGCCCAAGGGCTGGATAGTGGCTTTCACCTCGGGGCCGAATTTCAGCATGTTGACCACGGCCAGATCGGGCACCCCGGTCACCCGCAGGCCCACATCGCTTTGATAGACGGAAATGGCCGTGCGCAACGCCGGGTTCATGCGCCCATCCACCATCCCGGCGTAATAGCCCCGCGTGGTGAGCTGCTGCTGTACATCGGTGATGTAGGCGGCGGCTTGGGATGGCACGAAGCCGTGTTCCATCTCAGGTGCCGATTGGCCCCAGGCCCCATTGGCAGCCAAGACCGCCATCGTGGCAAGCACCCAAATCCTCATGGCCCATGCTCCCATGTCCGCATGGCATCACGCTAGCAAAGCCGGGTGCCCGCTGGCACGGGCTCCTCGGGCCTAGGAGGATGGTCGGTGGTCCCCTCACTACCCCGGCCGAATAGGACGGATTGCCGGTGTGTCCTAAAACCTTGCTGTCCCCGCGCCAATCAATGCACCAGCGTATCCCGTGCCGCGTCCACCGCGTGGCGGGCTTCGTCCAGCAGGGCGCGTTTGGTGACCAATTGGTTCACGGTGGGCAGGGCTGCTTCGTTGGCGCGGTCCAGCAGGGCGAAGGCTCGCTGCAAGTGTGTTCCGCATTCGGTCAGTTTGGTCGCCTCGATCATTTTTCCCTCCCGTCTCAATGGTCGTGCTTTTCCTTGCGGAATCCCGCCCGGTGCATGGCCTTCTTCAAATCGTCCCAGGCGGTGAAAATCTCCGCCGCTGTGGTGCCGGCGAGGCTATCGGGGCCGCAGCGGAAATAGGATTCCGCCATGCGCATGCGGCTGGACAAATCCTCAGCCGCGTCGCGCGTTGCCTCACGCGACATCATTTCGGCGCGGTCGGCCAGGAAGGCTTCTAGCTCGGCGAGTTCATCGGGGGAGCAAACCGAACGGATTTCGTCATCCAATTGCGGATCGTCCTTGTCCAACCGCGCCACCACTTCGGCCCGGCCCCGTTTGATGGCAGGGTCATAGATGGTGCGGATCACTTGGATCACGCGGCTGCGTTCACGAAACTGCATCTTGCGCCTCCCGCCGGCCCTTGGCCCGTATGCGGACAATTCATGGGCATGATAATGCGCCGGTTGCACGGGCATATCAAGCCCGAATGCTGGCCGTATGGCGGGGCCTTGTTTGGAGCGCGGCTAACTCCCATTTGTCGTTAACCCTATCTGAAGTAAGATGCGCACAAGATGGGAGGGGATAGGTCGGCGCGGGGGCGCTGGAAGGGGAGTGAGCCATGAGTGAGCCCAAGGAAAACACTGCCGCTCACGACGATACCATTGAAGGCGTCCATTGCCGCTCCATGGCGGTGCAGACGCTGAAGGCTTTTCTTGCCGCGCTGGAACGTCACGCCACCGGCGGCATGATCTCGTTGGACAATGCCCGCCGCGCTGCCGCCGCCCTGATTGGCGGCGATCCCACCATGGCCACCGCCTTCGCCCGCTCCGAGGCCCATTGCGAGGCTTCCTTCGCGCTTGCCAATGTGGAACGCCAGCGCCACGACCATCTGGCCCGCTTGGTCACCCGGCCTTTCGCCCATTTGCTGGACGACCCGGCAGTGGGGCTGGAACGCCGCCATCTGGGCCAGCTTTTCGCCGCCATGCGCATGATGCTGGGCGACGAAATCCACGTGGAGCTCAAGGGCCGTGCCGCCATCATCGCCGACGAGCATCGCGGCCCCGACGGCTTGGTCGATTGGGACGCCTTCTATGGCGACGACCGTTCCCGTGAATTGCTGGAAACCGTGCTGGTGACCATGGCCAAAAGCTTCCGCCGGTTCGAGCCGCGCAAGGACTGGTTCCTGATCATGATGAATTCCACGCCCAGCTCGGTCTCAGTAGGCTCCAACGCCTTCGTGCCGCTTAAGCCCGAGGACCGGGTCAAGGGTCAGTTCACCGAAGGCCATCTGGCGCGTCTGTTCGATGCCATGTTCGAACCCATGCGGCCCAACCATTTCGACGCAGCCTCCCGCGCGGCCTTCGCCCAGCGCTTCGGCGCCACCCCGGAAGCCCTGTTCGGCCCGTTTTTCGTGGAAATCCGCGCCATGTCGGGGCGGCACGGGATTAGTTAATCCTTCTCGCTGCGCCGACGCGCCGCTTCCCAATCCTTGGGCGGAATTATATCTGCGGCCCACAGGCCTTTGCGCCCGGCCATGGCCGCCACCTGCTCCGGCTCATACGCCCCGTCCTTGGTGGCGCGCAGCAGCCCGGCGGTCACCAGCATGCGGGCCAAATCGCCCTCGGCCACGCGGCAGCGGCCATACAGGGTGTCGCCGGTCACGTCCATGATGTCGCAGGCCACGCCCTTGGCAAGCAATTCGCCCATGCGCTTATTGGCCGGCCTGCCGCAGGCGAATTCGGTTTTGGCGGTTTTGTTGGTGCACAGATCGCGGGGCGAGGGCGCCTGGACACCCAGCAACTGGATCCGCAGGCCGCGCACCTGCACGGCGCTGGCCTCGAAGCCCTCCGCCCGGCCCCAGACGCAGGCGCCGCCTTCGGCATCTTCCGGGCAGCGCAACGGGGCGGCCCCGGCGGCGGGAGCCAAAGCGGCGGTCAAAAATAGCCAGGCGAGGGTGCGTTTTACGTGCATAAGGCCACCATAGCGCGGTCCCCTGCAGACGCCAACTGGACACGGACCTTGGGGCCGGGTTAAAAATCCGTTTCGTCCCCGACGCCCCGGCTCAAGGACGCGCCCGGCCTGTTGCCCGGCGGTCCGCAGTGATTACGGTAGAGGCCATGCAAACCGCAAACGACAT
>JACMKT010000152.1 GCA_014380005.1 Rhodospirillales bacterium | reverse complement strand
GGGCACGAAGGGCACGAAGCTATCTGCCGGGTGGCAGGGCCGGTGCGCTCTGGCATGTCGTCTTGGTGTTCTTGGTGCCCTTGGTGGTGAAACCTGCAGCGTATCCCCACATAGGCTCCCCGGAATTCCGTGATGAACCATTTAAATTTTCACCACGAAGGACGGGAAGAACGCGAAGCCGTCTCACAGACAGGCTGACTTCGTGTCCTTCCTCTTCCTTCGTGGTGAAATTCTTCTAACTGCCTCCCGGCAGGTGTTTTGAAACGGGCTCAGGCGGCAGCCTGAATCACCCCCCCGTCACGCTCATATGCCGCGCCACGGCGGGCGGGGCGGTGCGGTCGATGATGAAGTCGTGGCCCTTGGGCTTGTGGGCGATGGCGCCGTCGATGGCGGCGTCCAGCAAATGGTCGCCTTCACTGGCGCGCAAGGGGGCGCGCAAATCCACCGCGTCATTCTGACCCAGGCACATGTACAGCGTGCCGGTGCAGGTGACCCGCACCCGGTTGCAGCTTTCGCAGAAATTATGGGTCATGGGGGTGATGAAGCCCACGCGCTGCCCAGTCTGTGCCACGGTGGCATAGCGGGCCGGGCCGCCGGTCTGGTAATCGGTGTCGGTCAGCGTCCAATTGGCATCAAGCTGGCGGCGCACTTCGGCCAGGGACAGATATTGCCCACTGCGATCCTGGATGTCGCCCATGGGCATGGTCTCGATCAGGCACAGATCGAAGCCGTGGGTGCCGCACCATTCCACCAGCCGATCGTATTCCCCATCATTGACGCCGTGCACGGCCACCGTGTTGATCTTGATGGCAAGGCCGGCAGCCTTGGCCGCCATGATGCCGTCCATGACCTGATCCAGCTTACCCCAGCGGGTGATGGCGGCGAACTTGTCTGCGTCCAAAGTGTCGAGGGAGACGTTGATGCGGCGGATGCCGGCAGCGGCCAGACCCTCGGCATGCTTGGCAAGCTGGGTGCCGTTGGTGGTCAGCGTCAGCTCGTCCAGGGCGCCGTCCTTGACCAAGCCGCCCAGGCCGCCGATCAGGCTCATGACATTGCGGCGCACCAAGGGCTCGCCGCCGGTCAGGCGGATTTTGCGGACGCCCTTGCGGACGAAAGCGGCGCACAGGCGCTCCAATTCCTCCAGCGACAGCACGTCGGCTTTCGGCAGGAACGCCATGTCCTCGGCCATGCAGTACACGCAACGCAAATCGCAGCGGTCGGTCACCGACACGCGCAGATAGCTGACCCGCCGACCAAAGGGATCGATCATCCCAATCTCCTCCCAGCGCCGCCTTATGAAGCGGTCTAACCAATCTTAATATGGGGCGCGGTTGGAAAACGAGTCTTAGCTTTGGTCAAGCCGAGGGCTATTCTCTCCCGGCAACCGAAAGAAACGCCCATGCCCGCACCCGCCCGTCTGCCCCGCCCGCCCGCCATCGGCGCCGTAATCTATCCGCCCGACCACCCGCCCGAGGCGCTGCTGGCCGCCTTTGCCGCCGAGCTGACGGCGCGCGGCTTCCGCATCGGCGGGCTGGCGCAAGAGACCAGCCAGGGCGATGACGGCTGCAAATGCCGCATGGAAGTGGTGGAGCTGGATACCGGGCGGCGGCTGTCCATTTCCCAGGATTTGGGCGGCGGCTCCAGTTCGTGCTCGCTGGACCCGGCGGCCCTGGCCGAGGCCTCGGGCGCGGTGCGCCGGGCGGTGGCCGACGGCGTCGATCTGCTGTTCATCAACAAATTCTCCAAATCGGAAAAGGCCGGGCGCGGTTTGGCCGCCGAAATGCTGGACGCCATGGCCGCCGGAATCCCCCTGCTGACCGCCTTGCCCGGCGTGCTCATGGACGAATGGACCGCGTTTACCGGCGGGCGCGGCCAGTTGCTGATGCCCACCGAGGAGTCCCTGTGGCAATGGTGGGGACCGGGCCGGCTGTATGACGACCTGATCCTGGGCGTGAGCGACCAGCCCGCCCGGCGGGTCATCGTCGGACAGACTTGGATCATGGTGGAAGGCCCCGACGGCGTGGGTCTGGCGCAAAACCCCGGAGGCGCCCCGGCGGAGAATTGGACCGGCACGCCGCTGAGCCAATTGGCGGCACTGGCGCGGTCATGGGACCCGTTCGAAGCCGCCTTGGGCATGGCCGCCATCAACGCCCATTACAACCGCTTCGATTTGGATGTCCCCGGCACCAACGGCCTGGACGCGCTGGAGTGCGAACCCGCCGGTCTGGTGGTGGTGGGCGCCTTCCCTGGCTTGGCGGCGCGGCTGCCCGGCGCCAAGATCATCGAGCGCCGCCCCGCCCCCGGCCAATACCCGGAAGAGGCCGCTTATTGGCTGCTGCCCCAAGCGGAAGGCATCATCATCACCGCCTCGACCCTGGCAAACCGCTCGCTGCCCAATCTGCTGCGCCTGTCCACCGGCATCCCGGTGGCCCTGATCGGCCCCGGCGCCCCCTTGACCCCGCGCCTGCTGAGCTATGGCATCACCGCATCCTGCGGCCTGATCGCCACCGACGTGCCCGGCATGGCCCACGCGGTGGCCGAAGGCGCCGGCGCCAAGGAGCTGAAGCGCTTTGGCAGGGCGGCGAGTGTGCGCCATCCCAACTGATTGCGTTGCCTAGCCCTCCCGCCCTATAAGGGGGCGATTTTCGCGGCTGGGCGTGACGAGTATGCTGTTCAACTCGCCATTATTCATATTCGTCTTCCTGCCGGTCGCTTTCGTCGGGTTCCACCTGTTGCGGCGCTGGAATTGGCGGGCGGCCATCGGGTTGCTGACTTTGGCCTCCATGCTGTTCTATGTGGCGTGGAACCCGTTGCAGGCTTGGCCCATCTTCGCCTCCATCGCGGGCAATTTCGCCTGCGGGCTGGCCTTGAAGCACGTGCGTCAGGGGCGCTGGGGCGGGCCGGTGCTGGCTGTGGGCGTCGGCGCCAATCTGGCCGCCTTGGCCTATTTCAAATATGCCGGCTTCCTGGCCGCCAATGTGGGCATGACCATGGCCGAGGTGGCGCTGCCCCTGGGTATCTCGTTCTTCACCTTCACCCAGATCGCCTATCTGGTGGATGTGCGGCGCGGCATCGCCTCGGAAGCCGACTTCCTTAATTACTGCCTGTTCGTCACCTTCTTCCCCCATCTGATCGCCGGCCCCATCATCCACCACAAAGAGATGATGCCGCAGTTCCAGCGCCCCAGCGAACGGCCCTTGGCCGACGATGTGGCCGCAGGCTTGGCCCTGTTCGCCATCGGGCTGATGAAGAAGGTGGTGCTGGCCGACGCGGTGGCGGGCTATGCCAGCCCCATTTTCGCCGCCGCCCAAGGTGACCCCCATCTGCCCTTCCTGGCGGCGTGGCAGGGCGCCCTGGCCTATACGGCGCAGATCTATTTTGATTTCTCCGGCTATTCGGACATGGCGGTGGGCTTGGCCCGCATGTTCGGCATCAATCTGCCGGTGAACTTCAATTCGCCCTATCAGGCCCGCAACATCATCGAGTTCTGGCGGCGCTGGCACATCACCCTGTCCCGCTTTCTGCGCGACTATTTGTATCTGCCCCTGGGCGGCAACCGGCTGGGACGGCGGCGGCGTTACCTTAATCTGGCGGTGGTCATGCTGATCGGTGGGCTGTGGCACGGCGCCAATTGGACCTTCGTGGTCTGGGGCGGCCTGCACGGCCTGTATCTGGCAATCAACCATCTGTGGCGGGATTGGCGCGGCGAACAGCCCGCCTCGCCACTGGCCCAAGGCCTTGGCTGGGCCATAACGCTGCTGGCGGTGATCGTCGGCTGGGTGTTCTTCCGCGCCACGGATATGACCACCGCATTGGGCATGCTGGGCGGCATGGCCGGGCTGAACGGCTTTGGCGGTGTGGGCGAGGACCAACTGGCCTCGCTCCCCGGCCTGGGTCTGGCGCTGGCCTTGCTGGCCCTTGCCATGGTGGCACCCAACAGCCAGCAGATGGTGCGCGACCACGCCCCCGGCCTGCACCCGGTGGCGGCGCCGGCCCGTTTTGCCGCGCTGGTGGTGCGGTTTAATGGCGCATGGGCAGCGGTGCTGGCCCTGGCGACCCTGGCGGCGATCCTGAATCTGTGGTCGCCCACCGAATTTCTGTACTACCAGTTCTGAACCCATGACCGCACCCCGCTTCCTCAAAATCTTCTTCACCACCATGGGCCTGGGCCTGATGGCGGTGGCCACATTGAATTGGGCGGTTGACCCCTATGCCAGCTTCCGCTGGAACGACATCAAGGGCTTTAACGACCAGAAAAAGCTCAAGCGCGGCGGGGGCCGGGTCAACAAATCGGTGATCCTGGGCAGCTTCGCCTTCGACACCGTATTCCTGGGCACCTCGGCCACAGAGACCGGGCTTAACCCCGATTCACCCGTGCTAAACGGGACGAAGACCTTCAACGCCGGCCTGCCCTTCGCCGACATGACACAAATCCATGGCGTCGCGTCCTATGTGGCCGCCCACCAGAATCCCCGCCGGGTGATCATCGGCCTGGATTTCGTGCTGTTTTCCGACCATTGGGGGGCCAAGGCCGATTATGCGGATTCCGCCTTTTCCGGCCGCTCGCTGCTGCCCATCTATGCCCAGCGCCTGTTGTCGGGCCAGGCCCTGGCCGATTCAGCCAGCGTGGTTGCCGCGTCCGTGCGCGGCAAGCGCAGCCCGTTCGGCAAGCAGGGCGGCTATGACCCCGCCGCAGCCAAGGTGCCCGACGACTTCCGCAAGCAATTCGCCGCCTCGCTGGACTCGTATCTCGCCGCCCATGCCTATGGCGGCTATCACTACGCCCCCCGGCATCTGGCGCTGTTGGGCGATGCGATCACAAGGCTGAGGGCCAACGGCACCGAGGTGCTGCTGTTCATCACCCCCGTGCACGCCGTGCATCTGGACATGGTGGAGGCCGTCGGGCTGGCCCCCCAATACGAGGCGTGGACGCATGAGCTGACCACGCTGGTCGCCGCCTTGAACCAGCAGCCCGGCGCGCCCGTGCGCCTGTGGGATTTCGCCGGGTTCAATTCCGTCACCACCGAGGCCGTGCCCGAACAACCCGGTGGGCGCATGCATGGGTATTGGGACGCCCTGCATTACAGCGCCACCACCGGCGATCTGGTCCTGTGCCGCATGCTTGGCTGCACGGCCCCGGTGCCCGATGATTTCGGCGTGGAATTGACCACCCAAACACAGCCGCCCCACCGCGTGAGTGGAGCGCTGGCGGCGTTTTCAGGGGCGTTGGCGGATAAGGCGAAGGCGTTACGGGTAAACCGCTAGACTAAACCCGCGCCCACAAATCCTGCGCTGCCGCCGCCACGCGTTCCACCGTCAAATCCAGCATCATGCAATCCTGGCTGCGGTAGTCGTAATCGGGCGCGTGGCAGATGTCTTCGAACGACCGCGGGCCGCGCACGCTGGCGCAGGCCGGACCGAACGGGCCGTAGAAGATTTCCGAGCTGGGGCCGAACAGCCCCAAAGTGGGCGTGCCCGAGGCGGCAGCGATATGCATCAGCCCGGAATCATTGCCCACATAGAACGCCGCCCGCTTCATGCAGGCATGCACCGTGGCGAGGTCCACCTTGCCCACCAAATCCACGCACTCCACCGCATCCAGCAACGGCTGAGCGGCAGCACGCTCGGATTCGGCGCCGAACACCGCCACGCGGGCGCCGGGCAGGATGCCGGTGGGGGCGGTCAATGCCTGCACCACCTGAGCGAACCGTTCCGCCGGCCATTGCTTGGCGCCCCAATTGGCGGTCGGACCCACCGCCAGCACCGGGCCGTGGGGCAGCAGGCGGACGGCCTCGGCCTGTTGCTCGGGCGTGTTCCACAGCACGGGCGGCAGCGCACGGTCCAGCCCCAGCACCGAGGACAGATGGGCCAAGCGGTGCTTCGGCTCCCACGAAGATTTCAGCACCCGCCGGCGCAAGGAGGGCACCACATAGCCCAAGGCCGAGCCGCGCAAATCCACCACCAGGGACCAACCAATGCCCACGGTCTGCTTCCACAGATCAAGCCAATGGCCGGCGCGCTTGCGCTTGACCATGGGGATGACCCGTTCCACGAAGGGGGCCGGGCGGAACAGGCCGGCGGCGGGCGCCCCGCAGGCCACGGTGAAGCGGGCCTGGGGATAGGTCGCCGCCAGATGGGCCAGCAATCCGGTGGACAGCACCGCATCGCCGATGCGGCTGGCGGTGATGAAAAGGATGCGCAAGGCCTACAGGCGCCACAGCCGGAGGCCGTCAGGCAATTGCTTGCCCCGCCACAGCGCCTTGACGTCGGCCACCAGCCCGCCCGGCTTCAGCAACGTCTCGAAGGATTCGTCGGTGAAGGTCAGATAGGGCGCGTGGGGCACCGCACCGATGATGCAGTCATAGCCGCCCAGACCGTCCAGCGACGGGATCAGCGTCTCGCCATATTCGTGCTCGGCCTCGGCGGGGTCGGCATAGGGGTCGTGCACTTCGACGGTCAGGCCGCGCTCGCGCAGGCCGCGGATCACGTCCACCACCTTGCTGTTGCGCAGATCGGGCACGTTTTCCTTGAAGGTCAGGCCCAGCACCAGGATGCGGGCGCCCTTGTCCACCAGCCCGGACACCTGCTCGGCGATCCACGGGCCCATGCCGTCATTGATGCGCCGCCCGGCCAGGATGATTTCCGGGTGATAGCCGTTATCCTGGGCGCAGCGGGCCAGATAGAACGGATCGACGCCGATGCAGTGGCCGCCCACCAAACCCGGCTTGAAGTTGAGGAAGTTCCATTTGGTGGCCGACGCGTCCAGCACGTCGTAGATGGAAATGCCCAGCTTCTGGAAGATCAGGGTGATTTCGTTGATGAAGGCGATGTTGATATCGCGCTGGGCGTTCTCGATCACCTTGGCGGCTTCGGCCACCTTGATGGAGGCCGCTTCGAACACGCCGCCGGTGGTGACCGAACCATAAATGGCGGCAAGCTGGGCGGTGACCGCCGGAGTCTGGCCCGCCACCACCTTGGTGATGCGGTCCACAGTGTGCTCGCGGTCACCGGGATTGATGCGCTCCGGGCTGTAGCCCAGGAAGAAGTCCACGCCGCAGGTCAGGCCCGAGACCCGCTCCAGCTCGGGGCCGCAGATGTCTTCGGTCACGCCGGGATAGACGGTGCTTTCAAACACCACCACGGCGCCCTTGCCCATGATGCCGCCCACGGAACGGCACGCCGACAGCACCGGGCGCAGATCGGGTTCGTTGTTGTCGTCCACCGGCGTCGGCACGGTGACGATATAGACGCCGCAGCCCTTGATGTCGTCCAGCTTGGCCGACAGCTTGATGGTGCTGGCGCGCAGGACCGCCTTGTCCACCTCGCCGGTGCGGTCGAACCCCTTATGCAGCTCGCCCACGCGGGGCTCGGAGATGTCGAAGCCCACCGTGGGGTAATGGCGGGCGATGGCGACCGCCAGGGGCAAACCCACATAACCGAGGCCGATGACAGCAATGCGCGACGAGGAATTCATGACCAGAACCTAGCTGTGAAGCGTGCGAACACTGCCGACTATGACTACGCCAGTCAAGCGCGGCCTGGGTTTCAAGCCGGGCGCTCGGCCCAGGCCAGACCGGGTTCGGAACCCACCTTGGCAAGCCCGGCGCCTTCCAGCAAACCCGCCACCTTGCGGTGGTCCTGGCAAATCTCGTAACTGGGGTTGAGCCAGTCGAAGGTGTCCAGCAGGGTCCATTCATATTGCTGGGCCAGGGTCAGCTCGGGGTTATGGGTGGCCGAGATGGGCAGGAAGCGCACGAAGAACCGCAAGACCGGCACCTTGGCCATGGCCCAGGTGAGCGGGAAGAACAGCGCCACCAGCAGGCGTGACAGCAGCAGAATGCGTTCCGCCGGCCAGCGCGGCGTCAGGCGGCGCAGGCCGTATTTGATGAACTCGAACTTCCGCAGCGGATTGGCTTCATAGAAATTATAGGCCAGCTTGCCGCCCGGCTTGAGCATGGCGGGCAGCGCGGACATGACCTTTTCCGGGTCGGGGGTGTGCTGGATGACGCCCATGCAGAACACCGCGTCGAACATTCCGGGCTTCAACGGCAAATCCAGCAGATTGCCCTGAATCCACGCCACCTCGCCCCGGTCAGGGCTGCGGCCTTGGTCTTCCTCGCAATTGGCGCGGCAGGCATCGATGGCGGCGGACAGATCGCAGGCCACCACGCGGGCGCCCAATTGCGCCGCCGCATCGGTGAAACGCCCGGCGCCGCAGCCCGCATCCAGGATCAGCTTGCCCTTGATCCAGTCACGGTCCCAGCGGGAATCGGCGACAAAGCGGCGCTCGGACAGATTATGGCCGGACAGCCGGTCCACCTGCAATTTGCGCCAGCGCGTCCATTGCCAGCCGAAGCCTTGGGCGTAATTTTCGGACGTCTTGACGAAGCGGGGAATGCCGCGCACCACCGGCACCGTATGGCCGCAACCGGGACAGGTGAGCACGTCGTCACCCAGAACGAACGAATCATCGCCCCGGCAGGCGGGGCATTGCAGCAGATCAAGCAACCAACTCTTCATGCCGCCCCCCGGCAGAATTCCTTATGAACGCTTCGCGCCCATCCGCGCAGCGAGCTGTGCCCCATCCAACGGTCGATGGGAACGTGGAAACCGGTCTTGGGCCGGTTGAGCACCGCATCGGGCAGGGCCGGCATGGCGGCATGGGCCATGTCACGCTTGCTGGGGGCCTTGCCCGCTTTCACCAGGGACACCACCGAACGCCACAGCTCCACATCCACCAAAGGCACGCGGATTTCCAGGGAATGGGCCATGCCCGCCCAATCCGCATCGCGCAGCAACTGATTGCGCATGTAGAAGCCGCCTTCCAGCGCACTGACCGCCAGCCGGCCATTGCCCAACCCGGCCACCGCTTGGGCCAGTTGGGTTTCGGTGTGCAGGCGCGCCCAACCCTCGCGGGCCATATGGGGGTCCAGCACCTGGGGCAATTCCCACGGCATGAACAATCCCCGCCGCAGCAGATAGGCGCCGCCCAGGCTGGAGCCGTATTCCAGCAGCCCGGCCCATTTGGGCGAGGTGAAACGCGACAGCCAGCCTTGGGTGGCAAGGCGGAAGCCCTTGCCCAGCATGGGCACCGCCGCCAGCGGAGCCAGGGCACCGGCCAAGCGCGGCAATTGGCCGAAACTGCCATAGCCGGCGAACAATTCGTCGCCGCCCAATCCCGACAGCGCCACCTTCAACCCGCGCTGAGCCGCCGCGCGGGAGACCAGCCACACATTCACCCCGTCGATGGAGGGCTGATCCATGGCGGCCAAAATGTCGGCGCGGGCAGCGGCGAAATCTTCCTTGGGCACGCGGATGGTGGAATGGCGGGTGTGGTAATGGGCAGCGGTCAGCTCGGCCAGGGGCACTTCGTCATTGGCGGTGCCGGCGAAATCGGAAAAGCCCAAAGTCAGCGTGTCCACCGGCGCGGATACCTGCGACGCCAAGGCGGTCAACAGACTGGAATCCAGCCCCGCCGACAGGAACACCCCCACCGGCACATCGGCGATCATGTGATGGGCGACGCTGTCGCGCAACGCCTGGGCAAGGTCGATGGAGCCGTCGGCGGGGATGGAGGCCAGTTCCGCTGACAGATCGAAGAACCGCCCGCTCTGCGCCGCGCGTCCGCGTTCCTGCCACAGCCACTGGCCCGGCGCCAAAGCGCGGATGCCGCGGTACAGGGTGAACGGCTCGGGCACATGGCCCCACAGGTAAAAACCGGCATGACCCGCCGGTTCCGGGCTGGTGTCGATGCCGCCGCCGGCCAGCAGCGCCTTGACCTGGGACGCCACGCGCAAGGTCTTGCCGTCATCGGCCAGATAAAGCGGCTTGATGCCGAAGCCGTCGCGGGCCAGCAGCATGCCCTGGCGTTCCCCGTCCCACAGGGCGAAGGCGAACATGCCGCGCAGGCGGCCCAGCATGTCCCGGCCATGGCGCTGGTACAGGGCCAGCAGCACTTCCGTATCGGAATCCGAGCGGAACACCGCGCCGTCGGCTTCCAATTCCCGGCGCAGGCTGCGGTAATTGTAGATTTCGCCGTTAAACACCAGCGTGACCCGGCCATCCGCCGAATCCATGGGCTGGGAACCGCCATTGCTCAGATCGATGATGGAAAGGCGGCGATGGCCCAAGCAAACCGTACGGTCAGGGGAATTCCACACGCCCTCGCCATCGGGGCCGCGCGCGCGCATGGACGCCAAGGTGGCCATAACGCCCGGCTGAAGATCGGCCGCAGCGCCCGCATAGGTGAAAACGCCCGAAATGCCGCACATGGCAAAATCCAGTCAGGACCCGCAAGACGGGCGGTTGGCGGTCAGAACCGGCGGGTCGCCACCAGTTCGGCGGGCATCTTGGATTGGCGGATGAACTGCGCCAGGGCATGCATCAGCGATTGGTGCACGTCTTCCACCACGCCGTAATTGTCCGAATCCACATGCAGCACGGTTTGCGCCATCTGCGCCGAGCGGCCACCGGAGAAACCGGAAAAGGCGATGGAGGCCATGCCGATGTCGTGGGCGGCGGCGATGGCGCGGACGATGTTTTCCGAATCCCCCGACGAGCTGATGGTCAGCAGCAAATCGCCCGGACGGCCATAGCTTTTCAGCTGGTAGGCGAACACCTCGGCATAGGAAATATCGTTGGCCACCGCCGTCATGAACGGCACGTTGCTGGACAGCGAGTGAACGCGCGGCTTCAGCTCTGTATCGGTCTGGATGGATTTGACGCAGTCGCACACCAGATGATTGGCGATGGCGGCGGAGCCACCGTTGCCGCACACGTAAATCTGCGCATCGCGCTCCATGGCATCGGCCATCAGGGCGGCGGCGGCGGCAAGGGCCTCGGGGCGGACCGAAGCGGCAGCCTTGGCCAGACGCTCGGCATAGGCGGCGAAATAGGCGGCGGGGTCGCTATAGGGAACGGACGGAAAATTCATGGAAAGGGCACCGAATAAGCAGACTTCATGGCTTAACCAATGTGGCGCTTAGGGGCAACAGAAAGCTTGCTCAGGCCTTGCCCCCAAGAATGATGTCCGCCGCCTGAGCCAGATTATCCGCCACATGATGGGCCTTGGTGGTGGGCTCGTATTTGCGCCCGTAACCCGTGCGCACCAGAATGGTGGTGGCACCCACCGCCAGCCCCATTTCCACATCCACTTCCTTGTCGCCGATCATGAACGCGCGGGCCGGATCGAAACCGTGCTCGGCCACGGCTTGGCGCACCATGCCGGGCAGCGGCTTGCGGCAGTCGCACGCATCCGCCGGGCCATGGGGGCAGCTGTAGATGCCATCGATGGCGACGCCATCCGCCGCCAGCATCTCGCGCAGGCGGGCATGGATAACGGCCAAGCGGTCCAAATCGAAATAGCCCCGCGCGATGCCCGATTGATTGGTCACCACGGCAATGCCGTAGCCGGCATCCTGCAAGCGCCGCAATCCTTCGGCGGTGCCGGGGATCAGTTCCAACTGCGCGGGATCGGACAGATAATCCTTTTCCACGTTCATGGTCCCGTCGCGGTCCACCAGGACGAAGGGACGCACGCTCACGGCAGGCGTTCCAGACGGGCGGCGAAGAAGGCGTCCATGCCGCCCAATTCGCCCATGTGATAGGGCAAGGTGCGCAGATCGCCATCAGGGGTGATGGCCTCGGCCAAACCGCCGATCTCGGACGGCGTGATGGGCTTGCGGCGGAACGGCGCGCCTTCGGCCAGCAGGGCGTCGATCTGCGGCGCACCCTCTTCCGCCTGCAACGAGCACACGCAATACAGCAGCGTGCCACCGGGCCGCACCATGGCGGCGGCGGCGCGCAGCAGGCGGGCCTGGACGCCGGCCAGCTTGGTGACCTCGGCGGCGCTTTTCAGCCACAACCCGTCGGGATGGCGGCGCAGGGTGCCGGTGGCGCTGCACGGCGCATCCAGCAACACGCCGTCGAACAGGGTTTCGGGCTGCCACGCCGCCACGTCGGCGGCGATGATCTCCGCCGACAGCTTGGCGCGGGCCAGATTTTCGTGGACGCGGCGCAGGCGCTTTTCCGACAGATCAATGGCGGTGACCTGAGCACCGGCAGCGGCCAATTGCAGAGTCTTGCCACCGGGGGCAGCGCAAAGATCGGCCACGCGCTTGCCCTGGATGTCGCCCAGCAGGCGGGCCGGAAGGGCGGCGGCGGCGTCTTGCACCCACCACGCGCCGTCTTCGAATCCGGGCAGCGCGGTGATGTCGCAACCGCTGCGGCGCAGGCTGCCGGTGGGCAGCAACTGAGCCTCCAGCCGCTCGGCCCAGGCGGCGGGATCGCCCGCCACGGTGATGTCCAGGGATGCCTCGGTCAGGCAGGCGGCGGCGATGGCGGCGGCGCGCTCTGGCCCATAATGGGAATCCCAGCTGTTCCACAGCCAGACCGGAATGTTCAGCCGCACCGCATCCTGAGCGGCCAGCAGCACGCGGCCTTCGGTATCCACCCGGCGCAGCACGGCGTTGACCAGACCGGCGAAACCGTTCAGCGCCAGCTCGCGCGTCAAATCCACGCTGGTGGCGATGGCGGCATGGGGCGGCGTTTCCAGGAACAGCAATTGGGCCACACCCAGGCGCAGCACATGACGGATCAGCTTGGTGGGCGGCTTGCCGACGAATTTCGCCACCAGCGCGTCGATCTGGCCCTGACGGCGCAAGGTGGTAGCGGCCAGCAGGCGGGCGAAGGCGCGGTCGCGCCCTTCAAGCGAAGCCATGTGGGGATGGGCGGCGAACGCCTCGTCCAACAGGCGGCGGCGGTCCAATACCTCGGACACGAGATCCAGGGCGACGTGGCGGGGCGACGGGGCTTTCTTGCTCATGCCGCTCCCTTAGCGCATCCCGACCTTCGGGTAAAGAAAATCACCCCCACGGACCACGGCGCCGGGGTGCCCCGCCCCACGGACCGGACCCGGTTTGCGGCTGCTGCGGACTGGGCTGCTGCTGAGCACGCACGTCCCAGGTCATGCCCATGCTGGCAGCCAGGGCGCGCAGGGCGCCGACGCGGTTCGCCATGGCGGGATGGGTGGAAAACAGATTGTCGCCGCTGCCGCCGGCCAGGGGATTGACGATGAACAGATGGGCGGTGGCGGGATGGCTTTGGGCGGCGGCATTGGGGATATGCTGAGCCCCCTGCTCCAGCCGCTCCAGCGCATTGGCGAGCCACAACGGATTGCCGCAGATGCGCGCGCCTTCCTGATCGGCGGCATATTCGCGGGTGCGGCTGATGGCCATCTGCACCAGCATGGCGGCCAGGGGGGCGACGATGGCGGCGATGATGCCGCCGACGAAGCCGAAGGGATGCCCGCCCTCGCCGTCATCATTGCGGGTAGCGCCGAACAGCATGCCAAAATTCGCCAGCATGCCGATGGCGCCGGCGAAGGTGGCGGTGATGGTCATGATCAGGGTGTCGCGGTTCTTCACATGGGCCAGCTCGTGGGCCATGACCCCCTCAACCTCTTGCGGCGACAGCAAATCCAGCAAGCCGGTGGTTGCCGCCACCGAGGCATGCTGGGGGTCGCGCCCGGTGGCGAAGGCATTGGGCTGAGCCTCGTCGATGACATAAACCGCCGGCATGGGAATGCCCGCCCGCGCGGACAGGCGCTCGACGATGCTGACCAGACCGGGGGCGCTGGTGCGGTCCACCGGCTGGGCGCCGTACATGGACAGCACCATGCGGTCGGAATTCCAATAGGCGAAGCCGTTCATGGCGACCGCCACCAACAAAGCGATCATCATGCCGCCTTGGCCGCCGACCATATAGCCGATAGCCAGGAACAGCCCGGTCAGGGCGGCAAGCAGCAATCCGGTGCGGGCGATGCTCATGGGATACGGGGCCTTCACAATGCAGCGCAAGAGGAATAAGTCTGTCCCCGAGACCATTCAAGAGCTTTGGAGAAGTCCATGAGCGAGACCGAGAAAAAGCCTGCCGAGACCACCCCGGAACCGGCCAAAGATACGCCTCAGCCGCCCGCTGAAGTGGGCGGCCCGCAGGGACCGGAACCCACCCGCTTCGGCGATTGGGAAAAGGCCGGACGCTGCACTGATTTTTAATAGCGCCCTCAGGCGCCGGGCGCCCTGCTCCGCCGGGCTTGGCTCCCGCGCCATAAGGCGCGCGGTCGCACTTGCGACCGTGGACATTATCTAGCGCCCTACCCTGAATTGACAGGATGACGCGCCCATCCGTATATGATGCATGGATCGTATCATCGTCACCGGCGGCGCCGGCTATATCGGCAGCCATGTCTGCAAAGCGCTGGCTGAGCGCAATCTGGAACCCGTGGCGGTGGATGATCTGCGCACCGGTCGGCGCGAGGCCGTGCGCTGGGGTGCCTTCGAACAGGTGGCGGTGGAAAATTCCGACGGCCTGACCCAGGTGATCCGGCGCCACAAGCCGGTGGCCGCCATTCATCTGGCCGGGCTGATCATGGCCGGCGAATCCGTCGCCAAACCGCTGGAATACCATCAGGCCAATGTGGGCGGCATGCTGGGTTTGTTGCAGGCCATGCGCGCCACCGGGCTGGAAACCCTGGTATTTTCCTCCACCGCATCGGTCTACGGCATCCCGGCCATTTGCCCGGTGACCGAGGCCGCCCCGCTGGCGCCGGTCAACCCCTATGGCGCCTCGAAAGCCATCTGCGAACGGTTGCTGGACGATTGCGCCGCCGCCGGCTGGCTGCGGCCCCAGGCGTTGCGCTATTTCAACGCCTGCGGCGCCGATGACAGCGGCCATATCGGCGAGATGCATCACCCGGAAACCCATCTGATCCCGCTGACCATCCGGGCGGCCTTGGAAGACGGGCACGTGCTGGCCGTGCATGGCAACGATTACGACACCGCCGACGGCACCGGCATCCGCGACTATGTCCATGTGTCCGATATCGCCGAAGCCCATCTGCTGGCCCTGGACCATCTGTGGGCGGGCAAACCGGGCCAGCCCATGAATCTGGGCACCGGCACCGGCTTTTCCGTCCGTCAGGTCATCGCCGAAGTGGAACGTCAGACCGGCTGCCCGGTCAAAATGACCGAAGGCCCCCGCCGTCCCGGTGACACCCCGGTTCTGGTGGCCGACGCCCAATTGGCCCGCCGGGTCCTGGGCTGGACGCCCCGGCGCTCGGATTTGCCCACCATGGTGGGGTCCGCCTGCGCGTGGCATGGGCGCAACGGCTGGCCCAGCGAGTAATCAGGGAAACAGTTGACCGGCCAGCCACGGGCCGATCAGCCGCGCCCCCTCGGGGGTGTAGTGACCATCCACCCGATAAGCCACCGGGATGTGCTGATTGTCGTGCAGCAGCGGGAAGCTATCCACGCAGGTCAGGGCGAAACGCTCGCACAGGGGCCGCGCTAGGTAGCCCATGTAATTCTGCTCGGGATAATCGCGTCCGCCGGCGGAATAGATGCGGTAGGCGTCATCCTCGAAGAACATGCGGTCGGGCAGCAAAGCCACCACGAATTTCGCCCCCTTGGCGGCGGCCATGTCCCGCATGCGCGACAGCAGGAACATATTGGCCTCGGGCACCTTGGCGCCGGTAATGGCATCAAGCGGGCGGTTCTGGCGCAGGCGGTAATAGATGGCCTTGGCGCGCGGATAAAGGTTATGCACCAGGGCGGAGGTCTGGCTTAGCCCGTCCAGAAAGCTTTTCAAATCCTGCAGCGGCGGCAAAGCGATGCCGGTGGCATCGTACAGACGGACGCGGGCTTGCTTGCTTTCGTCGCTGCCGCTGGCGGAGCTGACCATATAGCCGCCCACCATCTGCACCGCCGGCTGGTCCACGTCCTGGGGCGTGGTCAAATCATTCCAACTGATGCCGACCACCACCACATCGCCGGGGTGCAATTCCCCGGCAATGTTGCGCAGGCGCACCACGTATTGGTCCACATTGATGGCCGGCACGCCCAGATTTTCCACCTTGGCGTTGATGCCGCGCGCGCTCAGGGCTTCCTGCAGCCGGTTGGGCCAGCTTTCGTCATCGGACAGGCCATGGCCGAAGGTCTGGCTGTCGCCCAACACCTTCACGTGAACAGGGGCATCGGCGGGAGCCGCCGGCACCACGCGGCGGCCCTTGCCGTCGGCGGTGGCCTGCTTGCCACGGAAATCCACCCGATTGTCCATCTGGCCGGAAAAGCCGGGCGTGACCACCCAGGTGCCGTCCATGATGGTGAACATGTCCTTGGGGAAAGGCGGTTTGGGCGGCGGTGCCACCAGCCACAACGCCGCCTCGCACAGCATCAGAAACACCAGGGTCGAGGCCAGCGTCAGCGCCAGATTGGTGAAGAATTGCCTCACGACAACCCGCCCACCCGCTCGAATTCCGCCGCCGCCTGATCCCAGCGCCACGACCGTTGCAGGGCAAGGCAATCCTTGTGCATGGCAAGCCACAACGCGTCGTCGCCCAGCACCTGAATGGCCCGTTGGGCGAAGGCTTCGGCGTCGGCCACCGCCCATCCGGTGCGGCCCTCCACCACCCGTTCCTTCATGCAGGCGATGTCTTCCAGCACAGCGGGCAGGCCCATGGCCTGAGCTTCGGCCACCGCCGAACAGAACGTCTCGCCGATGTCGCCGCGATACAGCAGGGCGCGGGCCGAGGCCAGTTCCCCCACCAATTGGGCCTTGGGCACCGGGCCGCGCAACAGCACGCCCTTGCCGGCCAACGCATTGGCGCGCTCCAGCACCGGCCCCATCTTGCCCGCCTTGGCCGCACCGGCCGCGCCATAGGTGGCCATACCGGCGAAGACGTGCAGCTCGGCCTTGGGCAGGGCCGGATGGATGCGGCTTTCCCACACATCCAGCAGCCAATCCAGCGAGCGCATGGGGTTGGAGGTAAACACCACCTTGGGCGGCGGCGCTTGGGTGCGTTCCGTGGCGTGGCAGAACAGATCGGTCAGGCCGTACAGCACGGTCTCGCGCCCGCCGGCAAAGGCCCAGGACGGATAGGTGCCCGCATGGCTGGCGCCCGAAAACACGATGGTCGGGCGGCGCCATGCCAGTTTCCACTGGTAGCGCCATTTCAGCAGATAGCCCGCCGGATTATGAATCCAGAAGATGACCCGCTTGGCCCGGCGGCACTGCTTCAACAGCTTGTCGCCGCGATTGGGGATGTAAAGGTCGGCATGGTCGGGAATGCCCTGGGTGATGGGCCGCCACGTCACGCCACGATGGACAATTTCCGTCTCGCATTTATTACAGACCAGCACGTCATGACCGCGCGCCGCCAGGGCGTTTGCCATCTCGATGAACGAGGTCTCGGCCCCGCCCAGCGGACGTTCCTCTAACGTGCGGCCATCGAAGACGATGCCGTCATCGGCCATGACGATGCGAGCCATGAAATTCTCCTTATATGCCCCTCAGGCGCCGGGCGGGCGCCTCCGGCGCCCTGGGCTCACGCTCGCATAAGCTCGCGGGCCCTCAATGGGCCAGTCGCTCCGCTCCGTCAATCCTTCTCGTACCTGGCCTTGAAATGCGACAGCAGCGGATACAGCCCGGCGCACACGGCGATGATGAAGCCGTAGCCGCCTTCCTTATAGCCGCCGCGCCGCACATAGCATTTGAAGAAACGGCTGACCAGCCGGCGCACATTGGACGCGGTGGACCCCCAAGTCTGTCCCTTATCGCGCAGATCGCGCGCCTTGGCGG
Organism: Rhodospirillales bacterium; assembly: GCA_014380005.1. Taxonomy (GTDB): domain Bacteria; phylum Pseudomonadota; class Alphaproteobacteria; order Rhodospirillales; family Magnetospirillaceae; genus Magnetospirillum. The sequence goes on along the minus strand of JACMKT010000152.1, from coordinate 111,358 downwards.
TGGAATAGGCATCCAGCCGGCGGATCATGTCCGAGATATTGCGGTCCACATAATGGTTCAGCCGGTTCGCCAGCATGGGTCCCTTGCGGCCCGACCATTTCAGCGACGGGTGCACCCGGTCGCGCCCCCACACCTTGACGCCCTTCTTGAACAGGCCGGGATAGGCCGCCTTGCCGTAGCTGGCGCCCCAACCGTGCCGCACCAGCCGGTCGCCGATGTAATTGTCCACCAGGATTTCGTGCCAATCATAGGCGGTGGTCTGGATCACCCGGCGGACTTCCTCGGCCAAGGCGGGCGGCACATGTTCGTCCGCATCCACTTCCAGCACCCAATCGCCGGTGCAGATCTCGATGCCGGTATTGCGGCGGTCGCCTTCGATGTCCCAAGACCCCTCGACCACGCGGGCACCGAAGCGGCGTGCGATGTCCGGGGTGGCATCCGTGCATTTGTCGCACACCACCACCAACTCGTCGGCGAAGGCCAGCTTTTCCAGGCAGGCGGCCAGACGGGCTTCCTCGTTATGGGCGACCACCAAAGCGGACAGCTTGGTCATGACTTCACCCGCACCAGCGGACGCGACTTGGCCCGGGCGATGGCGGTGCCGTAGGTCTCCAGGGTCTCGGCCATGCGGTGGTCGAAACGCATGGCGTGCTCGGCCAAAGCGCGGGCGCCTTTGGCGATGCGGGCGGTCTCCACCGGGTCGCCAACCACGCGGGCGATGGCATCGGCCAGGGCAATGGGTTGGGCCGGCGGCACCAGCCAGCCGGTCTCGCCATCCTTGACGATCTCGGGCACGCCGCCCACGGCGCAGGCCACCACCGGGCGGCCGGTGGCGAAAGCCTGCACGGCGACGCGGGGCTGAGCCTCGGTCAGGCTGGGGATCACCACCAGATCGCCGGTCTGCATCAGCTCGGACACGTCTTCGCGATAACCCAGGAAATGGACGGTGACGCCTTCCTTCGCCGCCTGTTCCTTCAGCCCGGCCTCGTAATCGGCACTTTCAGCGGTGGCGGAACCGGCGAAGACGGCGCTCAGCGTGATGCCGCGCTGCTTCAGTAGGCCCAGCGCCTCGATCAGGAAGTTCTGGCCCTTATCGGGGCGCAGCATGCCGACACAGACTAGAACGCACTCCTCCGCGCCCAGACCGATTTCGGCCCGCAGGCGGGCGCGCGTCGCCACCGGGTCGGGCAGGTCGAAGAAGCGTTCATCCGCCCAGCCGCCGATGGAGGTGGAACGCTTGGGATCGGCCAGTCCGATATGGACCAAATCCACGCGGGTGCATTCGGCCACGGTGATGATGTGGTCCGACAGCCGCCATTGCAGCCGGCGCATGAAGGACGGCTTCAGCGGCTGGTTGACGTGGCGCGACCGCACCAGCGCGCACAAATCCAGGCAGCCCAAGGCGGCCTTGGCGTCGCGGGTGACATGGGCGTCGATGATGTCGATGCGCTTGTCGCGCACCAAGGCGCGCAACGCCCGCAGGGAGGACAGCCGCCAGGGCCGGTCGAAATTCATGGGCACCACCGGCAGGCCCATGGCCTCGGCCCGCTTATAGGGGTCGCCATCGGCGGGAGCGGCCAGCCAGACGTCGTGACCGTGCGCCGCCAGCCAACGCACCTGTTCCAGCGTGCGATGTTCCATGCCGCCCCAGTTGCGTCCGGGAATAGTGTGCAGGATACGCATGCGCCTGGAATCCTAGAACAAAATGAAGCGCGACCACCAGGGCTGCGCCGGAAGGGGAGCGATGGGAGCGAAGCTGTAGCCGCCGGCACTCAGCCCTTCCAGCAGCAGCCGGGTCAGGGTGACGCTGACCGCCGCCTTGTATTCGGCGCCGGGGCGTTCGTTGATGGGCTGGTCGTGCATCAACACGATGGCGCCCGGCAGATGGGGGGCGGCCAGCAGGCGCTCGACCTCCTTGCGGCATTCCGGTTCCACGTCCTCGGGGCGGGTGCAGCGGGGCGAGATCAGATGGTCTTCGGTTGACGCGCCCCAATGGGCGAATTGGCAACCGGGCTGCCAGCGGGCCAGGGCGCGGTGCACCACCCCATTGCGGTAGCCGCCGTTTTGCGGCAGGCGCACGATATAGGGATGGGGCGTGGGGCGGAAACGGGCCAGCAGCGCCTCGCACCGTTCCATATCGGCGATCAGGCGGGCGGGACCGGCCTTGTCCAGGCGGACATGGTCCCAGCCATGGGCATAGACCTGATGGCCGCGCCGGATGATGTCTTCCACCAGATCAAGCTGCGGCTCGGCCCGGCAGCCCGACAGGAAGAAGGTAGCCTTGGCCTGGAAACGGTCCAGCAGGTCCAGCATGGCCGGAGTGGCGTCGGGCGTGGGGGCGTCGTCGATGGTCAGCGCGATGACGCGGCCAGCCTGCGGCAGGCGGCGCAGCACCGGCACCCAATGACCCAACGACCACGAGACGCGCACGGCCCCTCCTCAGGCGAACAGATTGTAGCGGACGATGCAGTACAGCGCGCGCACGCCGTCGCGCCAGCCGATCTTCTTGCCGTCTTCATAGGTGCGGCCATCATAGCTGATGCCCACCTCGTAGATGCGCGGATGCAGCTTGGCCACCTTGGCGGTGATTTCGGGCTCGAAGCCGAAACGGTCCTCGACGATGGTCACCTGGGCAATGATCTCGCGGCGGAAGACCTTGTAGCAGGTCTCCATGTCGGTGAGGTTGATGTTGGTGAACATGTTGGACGCCAAGGTCAGCACCTTGTTGCCCACCGAATGCCAGAAATACAGCACACGGGCCTCGTCGCCGCCCTTGAAGCGCGACCCGAACACCACGTCGGCGCGGCCCTCCAGGATGGGCCTCAGCAGCTTGGGATATTCCGCCGGGTTGTATTCCAGATCGGCATCCTGGATCAGCACCACGTCGCCGGTGGCGTTCTTGAAGCCGTTACGCAGCGCGGCGCCCTTGCCCTGATTGACCCCGTTGAACACGGTGACGATCTGGGGATACTTTTCCGCCAATTCGCGCATCACCGCCACCGAGCGGTCGCGCGAGCCGTCATCGACGATCACCACTTCAAGCTCAAGGCCGCAATGATCCGCCGCAAGCACACGGGCAACCACGGTTTCGAGGGTGCGTTCCTCGTTATAGCAAGGGATGACGACGGAAAGTTTCTTCACGCTCATTGACCGGACTCGCTGCTCGCTGTTTACGCCTTAGTTCTTAAATTCTCGCCGGGGCACTGACCAGAAAATAATCAGCGGGGCGCGGCCAAAGCCTTGCCCAACAAATCCGCCATGCGCGCATGACCCGCCGCGTTCCAATGGAAATCATGGGGGAAGTACAGGTCAGGCCCATCCTTGAGGAAGTCTGGGAAGATATCCATAAAGCGGCAATCCGCAATCCGCCCGCAGGCTTCCGCCGCCGCCCGGTAGATGGCCGAACGCTGGCCGAACGCGGGCAAGGGCACAGATGCCAGGGAAAGATAGAAGTCCCGATGCCCAGGCGACACGGTGGAAGCCTCGGGCGCCATGGCGACCATGATGCGGGAATGGGGCGCGGCCCGGCGGGCATGGGCGACGAAGCGGGCGATGGCGCCGCCCAATTCCGCCAGCCGGTCCGCCGGCGGATCGGCCAATTCGCTGAAGAAGCCGGGATTGGTCACCGCCACCGTCTTGGGATTGTTCAGCCGGCCATCCACCGTCAATGCGGCGATATCGTCACGGTGCAACAGCTTGGCCGCTTCCTGCCGGGCACGCCGCGCCATGAGCACCCCGTGGGAATTGCGGTACAGCGCCCGCTTGACCGCCCATGCCGCGCCGCTGAAGCCCGATGGCGGCAGATCGTTTTCGTAGAGCAGCAGAACGATGACGCTGGAATCGGACGGCACCAGCTGATGGATGGCGGAATCGTAATACAGGAAGTCCTGGCCGATGGAGCCGAGATTGAGCACCTCGCGCCCGCTGCCGCAGCCCAACAGGCTGGTGAAATCGCGTCCCTGCTCCACCCCCTGGCCGAAGGCGAAGGAATCGCCCACCACCACCAAGGGGGCGCCCTTGCCCTGATTGGCCTCGCACGAGGCGCGGTTGCCCGTGGGCGCCGCCTTGTAGGTGACGTCGAAATCGGTCTGGACGTCCCGGTAGGCCGGAGTGAAGTAAATCACCGCCGGCGGTCCCAGCACCAGCCGTGCTGCGCCTTCGAAGACGGCGAGGCATAGCAGCGCCGTCACCACCGGCAAAAGCAGCACGGCAAGGCTGCGCCGGGACGTCCGCTTCATCTTAGTGGCGGAAATGGCGCATGCCGGTAAACACCATGGCGAGGCCCTTTTCGTCGGCTGCCGCAATCACCTCGGCGTCACGCATGGAACCACCGGGCTGGATCACTGCGGTGGCACCCGCAGCGGCAGCGGCCAGCAGACCATCGGCGAAGGGGAAGAAAGCGTCGGACGCCACCACCGAACCCACCGTGCCGGGCTGAGCCAGACCGGCGGCATTGGCCGCTTCCTGGGACTTCCAGGCGGCAATGCGCGAGCTGTCCACGCGGCTCATCTGGCCGGCGCCGATGCCCACGGTGACACCGTCCTTCACATAGATGATGGCGTTGGACTTGACGTGCTTGCAGACGCGGAAGGCGAACAGCAAATCCTTGAGTTCCTGTTCGGTCGGCGCCCGCTTGGTCACCACCTTCAATTCCTCAAGGGTGATGCGGCCATTGTCCTTGTTCTGGAACAGATAACCGCCCGAGACCGCACGCAGGGTCATGCCGCTGGTGGACGGGTCGGGCATGCCGCCGGTGACCAGCAGACGCAAATTCTTCTTGGCGGCGAAGGCGGCCACGGCAGCCTCGTCGGCCTCGGGCGCGATCACCACTTCGGTAAACAGCTTGCAGATTTCCTCGGCGGTGGCGCCGTCCAGCTTGCGGTTCATGGCGATGATGCCGCCGAAGGCCGAAACCGGATCGGTGGACAAGGCGGCCTTATAGGCGCTGATCATGTCGGGGCCGGTGGCGACGCCGCAGGGGTTGGCATGCTTGATGATGGCCACGGTGGGAGCGTCGAACTCAGCGGCCAGCTCGAAGGCGGCGTCGGTGTCGTTGAGGTTGTTGTAGGACAATTCCTTGCCCTGCAACTGGCGCGCGGTGGCGATGCCGGGGCGCTGGACGCCGGTCACGTAGAACGCCGCCTGCTGGTGCGGGTTCTCACCATACCGCAGGGACTGCTTCAGCTCGCCGGCCACCACCACGCGGCGGGGGAAGGTGTCGCCCAGTTCCTTGGCGAACCATTGGGAAATGGCGGCGTCATAGGCGCCGGTACGGGCATAGGCGGTGGCGGCCAAACGCTTGCGCAGGGCCAGGGTGGTGGCGCTCTGGTTGGCGCTCATCTCTTCCATGACCACGGCATAGTCTTCCACATCCACCACCACGGTGACGCCGTCATGGTTCTTGGAGGCGGCGCGGATCATGGCGGGGCCGCCGATGTCGATGTTTTCCACGCAGGTGTCGTAATCGCCGCCCTTGGCGACGGTTTCCTCGAACGGATACAGATTCACCACCAGCAGATCGATGGGGCTGATACCGTGCTCGGCCATGGCCGCTTCATGTTCCGCATTGCCGCGAATGCCCAGCAAACCGCCATGCACCTTGGGGTGCAGAGTCTTGACCCGGCCATCCAACATCTCGGGGAAGCCGGTGTGGTCGGCCACTTCCACCACCGGGATGCCGGCATCGCGAATGGCCTTGGCCGAACCGCCGGTGGACAGGATCTCCACGTTCCGCTCGGCCAGGAAACGGGCGAACTCGATCAGGCCGGTCTTGTCGGAGACCGAAATCAGAGCGCGGCGGATAGGGCGAAGATCGGACATGGGGGCAGCCTCGGCTTTACGGGGTGAGCGTTTGTCCGGGGTATAGCACACAGGCGCAGGAATCCAAAAACTTAGCCAGCCCTGCCCGGCAACAACCGGGCGGCGACGCGGCGGGCCAAGCCACCGATCTCGCCCCGCATTACCATGCGCCCCACCAGCCAGAACCGGCGCAGCCACACCAGGGCCGGATTGCCGCGGAAGTCCAACTGATAGCGCCACGCCGCCAGCACATTGGCGAGCACCGCCAGGGCCGGATTGTGACGGCGCGCCAGATTGGTCACCACCCACCACACCAAGGCGGTGTTCCACGGGATCAGATAGACGCAGTTTTCCAGCACGGTCTTGCGGTCGAAGCGGTCGATCACCGGGGTGTAGACGAAATTGTACAAGGTGTTCTCGGCGATAACGTCCTCGGTCACATCCTCGGGCTTGAGGAAACCGGCTTCAATCGCCCGCAGGGTCAGCGGGTAATGGGGGAAGTACTGAAGCTTGTAGGTGTTCAGCTTCAACGGCTGCGGCATGGCGGCCAGCAGCTCGATGGTTTCGGCCAGAACCTCGGGAGTGTCGAACGGATTGCCCAGGATCAGATCACACTGCACCTGGATGCCCAGCCCGGCCAGCATATACGCCTTTTCGATCAGTTCCGGGTTCTTGCCGGGCCGGTCCAGCACATCGTTGCGGATGGTGTCCGAGCCCGACTGAATGCCGAAATGCATCTCGAACAGACCGGCGGCGGCGAGAAGGCGCATGTTGGCCTCCTTGATCAGCTTGGGCACCAGCTCGCTGTTGAATGGCGGCAAGCCCCGTCCGGTGTATTTGGCGGCGAATTCCGCCGTCCAATCGTCGAACACGCCGAACACTTCGTCGTTGAAGCTGACCTTGGTGGCATGGCGATGACGCGCCACCCGGTCCTCGATCTGGGCGATGACCTGATCGGGCGAGCGCACGCGGATGAAACGGCCATTGTTGCGGTTCTGCGGGATCAGCAGGGAATTGACGCAGTACGAGCATTTGTAGACGCAGCCGCGCCCGGCCATGACCAGGATTTCGTCTTCGTCCAGTTCCGGGTCCTGGGTATCCAGCCGGTCGTGCTCGATGAACCACATATTGGGTTCGCCGTAAGCTTCGAACGGCAGCTTGTCCAAATCCTGCAACAACCGGCGCTGGCCCATATCCACCACCGCCCCGGCGGCGTCGCGGTGCCACAGGCCACGGATGCCGTCGAAATCGCGGCGCCGCTGCGCCATGCGCTCGAACATCTCCAGCAGCACCAACTCGCCCTCGCCCTGGCAGGCGTAATCCGCATAGGTCAGCGCTTCGTCGGGCGAGATGGTGGCATGCTTGCCGCCGGTCACCACGGGCACGTCGGTCACCGCACGGATGGCAGCACAGGCGCGGCGCGCCGCCGGCACATAGGGCGTCAACACGCTGATGGCGATGACATCGGGCTTGGTGTCGCGCACCACCTGCTGCAACAGGGCGATCTCGGTCTCGCTGATGGGCAGATGGCGGTTGGTGAAGTTGTTCTTGAGGAACAACGCATCCGAATGAATGCCGGCCTGACGGGCCAAGGCGTGGAAGCCGCGCACCGGGAAGGATTTGAAGCAGTACAGCGAAATGAACAGGATGCGCGGCGCGTCCGGCGCGATCTCAGCCTTGGGGCGAAGGGCCAACGCCTCCAGCTTGGCGAAGGATTCGTCCTCTTCAGTGCGCTTCAAACTCATGGTCCGGCCCTCTGTTCAAGCGCGCATCTTAGCGGCGCGCTAAACCGTCCGTCCATAGCCGGGGCTGAACGGAAGCGTCAGACCCCATAGCGCCGCCAATTCCTGCGGCGTGGTCAGGACGTGTTCCTCCACCACGGTGGCGCTGCCGATCATGGGGCCGCCGGTGCAATCTTCGATCACCACCACACCGCCGCCCACCAGCACCCGGCGCCACACCGGCTGGGCGAAACCCTGATGGGTGCCGAGGAATTCACCGTCCATGAAGCGCAACGGGCGGGCCTGGGCGCGGTCTTCCAGACGGAACGGGCCAAGGTCCAGGCGGGCGGGTTCCTCTTGCCCCAGGCGCGGCACGAAATGCGCCAGGGCCGAGCGATAGGCGTTCCGCGCCGCCAGATCGGGAGTGTAGACGAAGGTGCCGGGATCGCGGGCGAAGGCGATGCCGTCGATCTCCACCTCCACCGCCAATTGGTCGTTATGGGCGTGGGCGCCCAGGCCGTTGCCGCCGATGGGACCGCAACGCACGGCGACGAAGGCGCGCGCGTTCTTCCAGATGAACAGGCCGAAATCGGGATAGGCGAGGGCGTGCAGCCCGTCCAGCGCCGCCGGATCGGTGGGGGCGATGACCACGCGCAATACCCGGCTGGCGATGTCGTCCGGGCACGCCCCGTCCATGGCGTCCAACGGAGCGGATGGCATGGCGCGGCGGACACCCCCGGCCAATTGGGCGATGATGGCGGTGTCCACGCTGGGCGCCACGCCCAGATCGAACAGCCCTTGGGCGGCGGCAGCCACATGGGACACGTCCAGCACGCGCTCGCTGAACGATTGGTCCATGGCCGGCAGCAGCTTGAAGAACCGGCCGGAATCGTTGTCGCCGATCTGGACGATCTCGCCCGAGGGCATGGTCACGTCCTGGGCGAAACGGGCGGCACGGGCTAGGCGTTCCAGCGTCGCGTCAAAGGGCGGCCACGCCATGGGCGCCGGAGCCAGGGCCGGCTTAAACCGCCACAGAGCGGCATCGTATTCGCTCAACGCGGCGCGGCGATCCGCCGGCAGGCCCAGGATCAGCGCCACGGCGAACAGCGCCATTTCCGCCGACAGGCGGTGATAGGCGGTGGAGGCCTCGAAATTAGCGCCATCGGGGCCGAACTGGCGCTGTATTTCCGTGTCCAATTGCTGGGTGGCGAAGGCCAGCCACAAATCGGTCTCGGGCGAGCGCGGCAGATAAGCGGCGATGAAGGCCAGACCGGCGATATTGGCGAGGTAATGGTTGCCGCGATGCTGCGGCGACCATTCCAAATGATGGGCAATGTGACGGCCATGGGCCAGCAGGGCGGCGCCAAGCTCGGCCTCGAACACGGTGTCGAAGCTGGTGCCGTGGGCGCGGAACAAATCCCAGGCCAGCAGCACATTGGCGGCGCGGATGGCGACGTCCATGGCGCAGGCCCAATTCACCCCCCAGCCGGGAGGATTGGCGGCCAGGAAGTCCAACACCTGATGACGGAATTCCGCCGCCAGCGCCGGGGCGGGTTTGACGGCGTTGGCCAGGGCCAGCCACACCAGATGGTGCATGCGGGCCAATTCCCACGGCATTTTCACATCCACGCCGGGCTTGTGGGCATAGGCGGTGCTGGCGCCCCACACACGGGTGGGCCAGCCATAGCCGGATTTGACATCCACATGCCAATCCACGGGGCGGTAGGACGGGTCCTCGATCAGGCTCAGCAAAGCCGCCGCCTGGACCTGATTGCCCGGCCACGCCTGCACCGCCACGGCGCTGCGCCAGTCTTTGGGCAGCTTGGCCTCGGGCTTATATTTCCAGCGGCCAAAACCGGCACGCTCCACCCCGCGGTCCAGCGTCACCCAACCGGAACCCAGCACGTCGAAACGGTGCTGCAAAGTACGCCGCGCCAGCTCGCCATACAGGGCGGCATGGGGGGCCAGCAGGGCCGGGTCCAGGGGCGACAGACGGAAGGTCAGGCCGCCGGTCAATTGCGCGGGATCGGGATAGCTGCACTGGCGCCGCATCATGCGGCCCAACAGCCGGTTGGTCAGCATGCGGCCAGCAAAACGGGCGGCCTTGGCAATGACCACCTGGGGCCGCATGGACAGGGCCGAACGGGCGAGATGCAGGAAGGACATGCTTACTGGGCAGCGGTGAGAGCCCGGCCCGAGGGCACGTACTCCGGCACCAGCTCACGGATGGCGGCGATCACCTCGTCGCGGCGATGGGCACGGCACATGTTCTCCAGCGCGTCCAGGGAGCGCCCCAGTTCGACCACATCCACCGCGCGCGGTTCGGCCACCAGGATGCCCTTGCATTCCGTGGGCAGCGGCGGTTCGGCGCCGTGGAAAATTTCCTCGAACAGCTTTTCGCCGGGGCGCAGGCCGGTATAAACGATCTTCACATCGATCTCGGGGCGCAACCCGGTCAGGCGGATCAACTGGCGCGCCAAATCGACGATGCGCACGGGCTTGCCCATGTCCAACACGAAAATCTTGCCGCGCAGATCGGGCTTGTCCAGACCGAAGGCCGAGGCTTGCAGCACCAGTTCCACCGCCTCGCGGATGGTCATGAAATAGCGCGTCATGTCGGGATGGGTCACGGTCAGCGGCCCGCCCTCGGCCAATTGGCGCTGGAACAGCGGCACCACCGAACCGGTGGAGCCCAACACATTGCCGAAGCGCACGGTGACGAAGCGGGTGCCGGTGCCGGCCAAATCCAGCGCCTGGGCATAGGTCTCGGCCAAGCGCTTGCTGGCGCCCATGACATTGGTGGGATTGACCGCCTTATCGGTGGAAATCTGCACCATCAGCCGGACCCCGGCATCCACGCAGGCATCGGCGACGATGCGGGTGCCGATGGCGTTGGTCAGCACGCCCTCGTCGGGATTGTACTCCACCATGGGAACATGCTTGAGGGCGGCAGCGTGGAACACCACCTCGGGCTTGAACTGCGCCATGACCGAGCGCACCCGCGCGGCGTCGCGCACGTCGCCCAGCACCGGCTGCCAATCCATGCCGTCGCCGCGTCCGGCTAGCTCCATGTCGATGGCGTACAGGTTGAACTCGCCCGCATCGAACAGCACCAGTTGCGACGGGGCGAAGCCCGCCACCTGACGCACCAGTTCGGACCCGATGCTGCCGCCCGCCCCGGTCACCAGCACGCGACGGCCGGTGATCATGGCTTCCATGGCGCCCCGGTCCAGCACGTTCTGCGGCCGGCCCAGCAAATCTTCCACGGCGATGGGGCGGAGGGTCAGTTTATCGCTGGGGCCATCCTTGAGGTCGGTCAGGCGCGGAATGCGCGCCACCGGCAGACCCAACCGGTCGGCATGGTCCAGCAGTTCGCGCACCACCGAACCGTCCAGGCGGTGATCGGTGATGATCAGGCGCTGGGGCGCCAGTTTGCGGCGGCGCAAATCCTCGATGACGGTGACGATCTCGTCCATGGAGCCCAGGACGTCCACGCCGTGAATGTTGCGGCCCACGCGGGCGCCGCGCTCACTGACCAGACCCACCGGGTTATATTCGGCATCGGCGGCGCGGGTGGCGCGGATGAACAATTCGGCCTCGTCGCCCACACCCACCAGCAGTACCGGAATACGGCGATGGCCCAAAGCCAGCAGCTTGGTCGCCAGCCGGCGGTCCTTGAACGAACGGTAGATCAGGCGCGGCGCGCCCAGCAGCGCCATCAGGGTGAACCAGTTGATCACCAGCACGGCGCGGGGCAGCGCATCCAGACGGGTGACCAGGAACAGCACCGCCATGAACAGCAGAATGGTCAGCGTCGCCGCGCGGGTCAGCGCCATGAGATCGCGCACCGAGGCATAGCGCCAAACGCCGCGATACAGCTTCTGCGACAGGAAGACCAGCGCCGCCAGAACCGAGAACATCCCGGTGGCAAGGACCAGATCGCCCCGGTGCCAATAGGCCGGAAGATCGTCACCCAGGCGCAGATACAGAGCCGCCACGAACGACAGCGCCGCCATAATGGTGTCGTGGACAAGAACCACGTGGGCGCGGTTGAAGCGGAACATGGGCGTGCGGTCGCTTCCTCTAAATTAAGGAGTCCCCGTATATCTCACGGCTAAGGCAAATCCAAGGCCGATGGGGTGACAACCCTGGTGCGGCAGGCCCATCCCCATGGTAATTAAGGCCATGCTCAACCCGCGCCACCTCGCCGCCCCCCTCTGGCTCGCCGCATGGCGCGCCGGCCGCGCCTTGTTCCCCGAACCGGCGGGATCGTTCCGCATTCTGCTGTTCCATGACGTGCCCAAGGCCGAACGCCCGGCCTTCGCCCAATTGGTCCAGTCCCTGGCCGATGCCGGGCGCCTGATCACCCCGGCACAGGCCGAGGCACGGCTGAATAGTGCCGCCCCCAAGGGCCAAGGGCGCCCGCCATGCCTGATCAGTTTCGACGACGGCTTCGCCTCCAATCTGGAGGTGGCCGAGACCATCCTGGCCCCGTTGGGAGCCAAGGCGCTGTTCTTCGTCTGCCCCGGCCTGACGGATTTGTCGGGCCAAGCCCAGGCCGATTCCATCGCCGCCAACGTGTTCGACGGCAAGCGCGGCGCCAATGATCTGACCATTCTGGGGTGGGACGGGGTCGAGCGCCTAATGGCCCTGGGCCATTCCATCGGCAGCCATACCCTGAGCCACAAACGCCTGACCGCCCTGTCACCCGACCAATGCGCCGAGCAGATCGAGGGCGCCGCCCAAGCGTTTCAGGCCCGGCTGGGTGCGGTGCCCGAGTGGTTCGCCTATACCTTCGGCGATGTGGGCAGCATCAACCCGCCATCCTTGGCCGCCATCGCCGCGCGCCACCGCTTTTGCCGCAGTGGCGTGCGCGGCTTGAACGTACCGGGCATGTCACCCTTGGCCCTGCGCGCCGACCACGTGGATTTGGCCGCCCCGCCCGCATGGCGTCAGGTGGCGGTAGAGGGTGGGCTGGACCCGCTGTACCGGAAAGCGCGCGCCGCGTTGGACGGGATGGCGCGGGGGTTATAGCCCCAGGAATTCACCCGCCAGCGTGTATTCCTCGCCCTTCATGCCGCGCTTGAAGGCGGCAATGCCCGGTGTCAGCACATCGTCGATGCCGCCCAGATCGAACCAGCGGCAGCCCTGGCGCTGCAAGGTCTCCACCGCCTGCCACAGCAGGAAATTATTGGCCTTGAGCCGGCGCCCGGCATCGCCATTCCAGCCCACCAGATAGGTGGCGCTGGCACCGTGGCGCACCAGCAGGATACCGGCCACCGCCTCGCCCTCGGCCAGGGCGCGCAGCACCAGCACGTCGTCGGGGGCATGACGGGCCAGGGCGTCGATCATGGCAGGCGGCGTGCCGGTGAACGATTTGTCCGCCATCAAGGCGCGGTAGCGCTCCATCAGCCAGTCCAGCGCCGGCCCATGGATTGAGACCTCAACCGCCAGACCGGCCTTTTCCGCCCCTGCCAGCATGTTGCGCCATTTGCCGTCCAGCCGCTTGCGCAGGCTGGCCCCATCCACGGACAAATCCAGCCAAGCCGAACACCACAGCGGCGCCTTGCGGGGCCGAAAGCCCGCCATCAGCGCGGCCCGGCCCAATGGCAGTTCCGGGGCCAGGAACAGGGCGCCCAGACGCCAGCAGCGCCATTTCGCCCGCAATGCCGCCAGCACAAGGCGGACTTCGTCATCGCTGACGGCACGCAGCCACACCGGCCCGCGATTGAGCCGGCCAACGCGCACCACGCCACCCAGGCGCTTTTCCAACACTTGCGCCAGGGCCACCGGGTGGCCGTCCAGGCTGATGATGGCGCGGCGCGGGTGCCAGCCTTCCAGTTCGGCCTTGGCCTCGCCATAGGCCCATGATTGCAGCAGGGCCGAGCGGCCCGCGTCAGCGAACAGCTTTTCCCACCCAGCACGGTCAAGGCGGTCCCAGGCGATCTCAACCCGCATGGAGGGCCTCCGCATAGGCATGTTCATAACCCGCCGGCAGCGAGGCGTGCACCGGCAACAGCACGATGCGCCGGCGCAAATCCAGCGCATGGCCGAATTCTTTGGGTGATGCCGCCACTTCCGGCACCATGTCGGGCCAGCTTTCCACCGGCAGATGGAATTGGCGCAGGCGGGCGTAGCGCGTCTCCGCCACCCCGGCATCGTCACAGAGCAGGGCGAACCGGTAGGGCGCCGGCCCGTCATGGGCGAAGAACGGCGCCCAGCCCGGCAGCCCGGCCAAAGCCGTCCGCAACGCCGTGGCATTACGCTGCCGCGCCGCCGCCTGCGTTGCCATGCACGCGCCCGCCATCAAGGACAGGGACAAGGCCGACGCGCCGGTCAGGGGGGCGGCCTCCCCCACCGGCGGATCGGCCAGAAAGTCGGGTGGCCCGCCCATGGGCAGACGCGGACGCAAGGAATCGGGGATCAGCCGCTGAACCATACGTTTGGCCGCCCAGCGCGCGGGCGATGGGGCGGGCGGCAGGTCACCCAGGACGGCGCGCAACCGGTCGGACAGGCCGGGTTGCCGCGTCACCAGCACTGCGCCTTCGGGCAAACCCAAGGTCTTGTGCGGGCTGTAGAGCACCGCATCGCCCACCTCGCCCATGCCGGGCGCGGGGTGCAGCACATGGGCGCAATCTTCGATCAGCAGCGCGCCGGTCCGCGCGCGCAAGGCCACAGCGGCGGACAAATCGGTGGGGCAGCCGAAGCTGTGCACGGCGACGATCATGTCGGCATCGCCATGGGCAGGCCATTGCGGGACGCCATGGGCATCCACCGGCACGAAACTCAGTTGCGCGCCCGCCGCCCGTAGCGGCAGCAGGGATTGGCCGCAGAACCAAGCCGGCAGCAGCACCCGAGCCGCATGCCCACGCTCAGTTGCAATCACTTGCGCCAACGCCGCCAGCGACCACGCCGAGCGCGACAGCATCAAGGCATCGTCGCCATTGCGCCGCCACGGGGCGGTGGCCTGATCCGGCGAGGCATGACGCCATACCCCCGCCAGCAGACCCATGGGGAGGGGCGCGGTGGTGATCATGGGCGGTAGTGTCTCCGGTTTCGGCGGGCCATGGCGACCGATAGCACGGCGCCACGGGGGCTGAACAGCCTCAGCTTCCCAGCAGGCGGCCATACGCGGCCACGGCGCGTTCGGCGTAATCGCCCCAGCCATGGCCGTGGGCGACGCGGGCACGGGCGGCGGCGCCCATGGCGTGGCGAGCATCCGGGTCGGCGATCAGCGACGCCAAAGCCTCGGCCAAGGCATCGGGATCACCGGACGGCACGATCAGCCCTTCCTGGCCGGGATCGATCACATCGGCAGCCCCGGTCTGGGGGCTTGCCACCACCGGCAGACCGCAGGCCATGGCTTGCAGCAGGGTCAGCGGCAGCCCTTCCTCCAAAGACGGCAGGCAGAACACATGGGCGGCGCCATATTCCGCCGCCAGCGCCCCGCCCGGCAGCGGGCCGCGCACCACCACGCCGGGACCGGCCTTGGACAGGATGGGCTCCATCCCAGCTTCCACCGGCCCGACCAGATGCAGTTCCGCCGATCCGGCCAGACGGCGGAAGGCATGGATCAGATTGGGCACGCCCTTGCGCAGGCCGACCCGTCCGACGAACAGCACGCGGATTTTGCCATCAGGCCGCTGCGTCGGCGGGGCGAAGCGCGACAGATCGACGCCATAGGGGTTGACCATCAACCGCTCAGCGGGAATGCCACGGGCCAGGAAGGTGTCGCGGGCGAAGCCGGTGGGCACGGCGATGGCATGGGCCTGGGCGTATTCCGCTTCCTCGCGGGCGATCATGCGCGCATCCACCGGCTGGAACGCCAGACCGAAGCGGGCATATTCCTCGGCCAGCACCTGGGCTTGATGGGCGATGTGGCTGGAGCCCCGCTCGATCACCACCCGCATTCCCCGCGCCTGCGCCGGGGCCATGGCCTCCAGCGTGGCGCCGCTCCATCCCACCAGCACATCGGCCTTGGGCAGATGAGTGGCGGTAAAGCGGGCGAAGGCGGCGCCGATAAAGACGTCGGGCGACGGCCCCACCGGCCAACGGCCATGCAGACGGCGCAACAGCTCCAGCCACGGCGCGCAGGAGATTGGCACGTCGGGCGGCAGGAACCGGCGCACGGCGAAGCGGGGATAGGTGGTCAGCAACCCGGCGAGCAGATGGCGGCGGTGAAGCTCGCCCGCCAGTTCGAAGCCGTGGAAACGGCCATGGACGGCGATGGCGATTTTCATGACAACACCCCGGCAAAGCAGGCTTCCAGCGTTTCCGCCTGGGCCGCCCAAGTGTAACGGGCCAAGCCTTCGGCGGTTGCGGCGGAGAAATCCTCGCCCGCCGCCAGCCGGTCGAGCGCGGCACGCAATTGCGCCCCGTCCCAGCACGACAGCAGAGTACCGCCGGTGGCTTCGGCGATGGCCTGGGCCTCAGCGCCCTCACCGGGGAAGCTGATGACCGGGCGGCGCATGGACAGCAGTTCGATGACTTTGTGATGGAAGCAGCGGGCCGAGCGCATATAGGCGTTGGCAGAGGCCGCCAATTGCAGCGCGCGCAAATCTTCCAGCGGCAGATAGGGATGGATGTCCATTTGCCAATGGCGGCCCACTTCCATGGCCTCGCAGGTGCGGGCCATGCGGGCATAATCGGCCCCGGCATAGATCAGCCGCGCCCCCCGCCCCTGCCCCCACGCCGCCAAGGTGCCGAGGAAGTCTTCCAGCACCGGCTGGTCGTACAGGCTGCCCGACAGCACCAGGGTGAACGGAGCGGCAGCGGGCGGCGCGGCGGGCTCCAGGAACAATTCGGGCATGCCGGAATAGATCACCGTGGCGGCGTGCGGGAAATAGGGCCGCGCCTCGTCCACATGGGTGCCGGCCAGCAGGGTCAGATGGGCGGCATCGCGGAAGCGCCACGCCAAGACACGCCGCAACGGCGCCGGGATGAACATGCGCCAGTAATCCTTGATATCGCCCACCCAAGGCGCCTGGGCGGCACCGGCCATGTCGCGGGCCACCGCCCAGCTATCCGTATTGCCGAAGGTGCCCCAGGCCAATTGGGGCCGGAACGCCACCGCCAGCGCCTTGGCGTAGGGACGGCACGCGGCGCGCCAATCGGCGAAGATGCCGCCCGCGCCCAGATAGGCGCCCAGGATGGCAAGCTGGCGCAGGCCCCCCGGCAGGCTGCCCGCTTGCAGCCGGTCAAACAGGGCGCTGGGCTTGGGTGCAACGGCAAGGTGGAAGGGCTGCGCCCAATCATGGCCGGCCAGCCGGGCGGCGAGGTCGGCGGGGGGAGGGGCACTGGGTTGGCCGTCCAAATCGCGGGTGATCAACACCACCTGATGGCCGCGCGCCGCCATGGCCGAGGCAAAATGCGACACCCGCACCCCGCAGATATGGGGCGTGGCGGGGTGGCAGTAATTGACGAAGACCAGCCTCATGGCGCGAACACCGGCATTTTAGGCTGGGCGTGCACGCGGTCGAGGAAATGACTGAACCATGCCTCGGTCATCACCGGGCGCCACAGGGTCCAGGCCAGATGGCTCTCGCCCGCTTCAAGCCGCCGCAGCACGGTGCGCCACCACTCCGCCCGCCACAGGCCCCGTTCGGCGAAGGCGCGGCTTTCGATCACCGCGCGGGCGTGGTCCAGCAATGGGCCGTGGCTGAACCACAAATCCTGGGGCGGCAGGAAGCCTTGCTTGTTCCAGCGGGTGCGCACGGTCTCGGGCAGGATGCCGGCCATGGATTGGCGGATCAGGCGCTTGGTCTGAGCCTCGCCCATCAACAGCCGCGCCGGCAGGGAAAAGGCGAATTCGGCCAGCCGGTGATCGCAGAAGGGCAGGCGCACCTCGCGGGAATGGGCCATGGAATTGCGGTCGCCATAGCGCAGCAAGGTGGGCAGATGGGTGGCGAAGGAATCCCGCCACAGCGCCGCACGCAACGGGTCCAGCCCGGCAGGCAACTTAGCCGCAGCCAGCGGCGCCAGCAGATCGGGGGCAAGACCCAGGGCCACATCGCTGCCCTTGCCGGTCACCCCGGACAGCCAGCGCTTCGCGCCCATGGGCAAGGCGCGCTTGATCCGGGTGGCGGTGCTGTCCATTCCGGCGGGATAGCGGGCGCGGATGGCGGCTTCCTCGCCCGGTTCCAGCCCGCCTTCGGCCCGGCGCGTCGCCAGATAGGGATTGAAATATTGCTCGTACCCGGCCAGCACTTCGTCGGCGCCTTGGCCGTCCAGCAGCACGGTGATGCCGCGCTCCGCCGCCAAACGGAACACGCAATATTGGGCGTATTGGCTGGTGCTGCCCACCGGCAATTCGTTGGCCCAGACGAAATCGGGCAAATCAGCCAACAGGCGGTCGGGCGACGGCTCGACCACATGGGAGGTGGCGGCGGTGGCACAGACCACCTGCTCGGCATAGCCCCATTCATCCGCCGAGGTGCCGGGGAAGCGTCCGGTGAAGACCTCGTAGGGCGTGTCGTCGCCCAGCAATTTGCGGGCAAGACAGACGATGGCGCTGGAATCCAGCCCGCCCGACAGGCACGAGCCCAAGGTCACGTCCGAGCGCATGCGCAGCCGCACGGAATCCGTCAGCAAAATGCGGAACTGATCGAAAGCGTCGGCTTCGCTCAGGATTTGGACGGGCTTGGGCTCCAGCCGCCAATACAGCCGGGTCTCCACCTGCAAGGTGGCAAGGTCGATGCCCATGCATTCGCCCGGCGCCAATTGGCGGATACCGGCGAACACCGTCTCGCGGCGATCATCCAGACCCTCCGACGAGGTCACCAGGAAACGGCCCAGCCGGGCATGGTCCAGCCCCGCATCCACCCCCTGCAACGCCAGCAGCGCCTTGTACTCCGAGGCGAAGGCCACGGCACCGGGCAGGACGGCGAACAGGAACGGCTTTTCGCCGAAACGGTCGCGCGCGCAGAACATCTTGCCGCGCTGGCCGTCCCAGATGGCAAAGGCGAACATGCCGTTCAGTTCATTCAGACAGGCCTCGCCCCAATGGGCATAGGCGGCCAGCAGCACTTCGGAATCGCTGGTGGTGGTGAAGCTGGCACCCTCGGCCTTCAGCCGCAGGGCCAGTTCCTGGTAATTGTAGATTTCACCGTTGAAGCACAGCACCCGCAGACCCGAGCCGTCATCCATGGGCTGGCTGGCGGCATCGGACGTATCGATAACCGCCAACCGGCGATGGGCCATGACCACATGGCCGTCGGGGCTGGCCCATAGGCCCTCGCCATCGGGGCCGCGATGGGCCAGCAGACCGGCCATGGCGCGAACGGCGGCGGGATTGACCCGCCGGTTGCCGATGATGCCCGCGATACCGCACATGGCGTTAGGTCCTTTCGTGCCGGCGCAACACCAGCCACAGGCTGGCGAAGCCCAGCGCATAGGACCAGGACAGGGCGTGACCCAAATCCTCAAGCCCCAGCGCGCCCCCCCACAACACCGGCGCCAGCGGCAGCAGCAAGCCGGCGAACTGCATCACCCGCGCCACCAGCAGCAGGCGGATGAGCTTGCTGGCGACGGCGTAGGAGCGCAACACCTCGAACAGCGAGAGGAAGACGATTAATCCGGCAAGGGAGACCAGCAACGGCGCCGCCGGTGCCCAATTGGGGCCGAACAGCCACGGCACCACCGGATCGGCCAGCAGCCACGCCAGCACGGCGGCCAGCACCAGCATCGGCGTCAGCACCATCAGGAACTTGGCCCGCCCGCTGCGGCGCTCGTGCCCGTCCTCGGTACGACCGAACCACGTGCCGGCCACACGGCCCACCAGGGGCATGAGGAATTGATGGGGCACCATGGCTAGGCGCTGGGCCTGAAAGAACAGCCCCGCCCCGGCCAAGCCGGCGACCGCATTCACCACCAGGATGACCAGCCGCTGGTGAACGTTTTCCAGCATGCTGTCCAGCCAGATGCCGCGCACGTCGCGCAAGACCGCGCGCCATTCGGCGACAGACACCCAGCGCAGGCGATACCAACTGAGCCCGCCGACGCGGGCCAGCGCCAGCAATCCCACGACAACAAAGAACATCTCGCGCAGATAAAGGACTTCCGCGCCCATTCCGGCAATTACCAATGCGACGGCGAAGATATGGCCGCCCAGATGCACGGCGGTTTCCACCGCGGCCAGCCGGCGGTAATCCATGCCACGCTCATAAAAGGCGCGGTTGGATGCGGTCCAGCTGTTCAGCACCATGGAAACCATGAGCACCACGCCCATGAGCTGACCCATGCCACTTACGGCACCCCAGATGGCGAGCACGGCCAGACATGCCACGGCCTCCATGGTCAGCACCGAGAACAGGCGCTCGCGCATGGATGGGGTCAATTGGGCCTCGGGCATGCGGATGATGACGCTGCCCATGCGCAGCGACAGCACCGACAGCACCAGACCGGCCCCCGCCTGGATCACGGCGAAGCGGCCGAATTGTTCGGGCATCAAATGGCGGACCAGCACCAGATTGGCAGCGAACGCCACCAATGCCTGAAAGGCACTGCCCAAGGTGAACCAGGCCCCATTGGCGAAGACCTGCCGCAGCCCCGCCATCAGTGTTGCGCCCGTTCCCAGGCTTCCAACACCAGCAGCGACCAGATTTTCAGGGAATGGTCCCGCAAGCCCGAACGCTGTTCCGCCACCAAAGCCTGCACCGGCTTGGCAGCGATGCCCAAATCGGCCAAACGGGATGGGGTCAGGCGCTGATCGACCATGGGCGCCAGATCGCCGCGCAGCCACGCCCCCATGGGCGGATTGAAGCCGCGCTTGGGCCGGTCAACGATGGCGGCGGGCAGCAGGCGGCGGGCCACCGCCTTCAGCACGGTCTTCTTGCCTTCGGCAAAGCGCATTGCAGGGGCGATGCGGCCCATGGCCTCGATCACCCGGTGGTCCAGCAAGGGCAGGCGCAGCTCGAAGCCGTGCATCATGCTCATGGCATCGCCATAGGCCAGGATATTGCCGGGCAGAAAGCTCTCCAAATCGGTCTGCTGCATGGCGTCCAGCGGGTGGGCCGACGGGGCGGCACCATAGACATCGGCGATGGGCCGGCGCGGCAGGGCACCGCCCAGCAGGGATTGGCGTTCCTCGGGGGCGAAATACTCGACCCAGGCGGCGTACATTTCCGCATCGGGCAAAGCGGCGCAGGAAATGAATTCGCGCAGACGGCGCAGGGAATGGCGCCCGCGCGAGCTTTCCGGCAGCAGCCGCGCCGCCGGTTCGATCAGCCCTTTGCGCAACAGCGCCGGGATGTGGCGGTAGTGCTGTGCCCACAACCCGCCCTGATAGCGGGGATAGCCGCCGAACACCTCGTCACCGCCATCACCCACCAGGGCCACGGTCACGTGCTCGCGCGCCTTACGCGACAGATCGCCGATCAGCAAGGCGGTGGGATTGCCGAACGGTTCGCCGAAGGCGCGGATCATATCATCCAGCCCGCCCACCAAAGCCGAGGACGACGGCAATTCGCCGTGGGCGGTGCCCACATGATCAGCCACCACGCGGGCGGCGTCGCGCTCGTCATAGGCCGCCTCGTCGAAGGTCATGCAGAAGCTGGCGACCTTGGCGCCGCCGCTTTCGCGCCGCGCCTCGGCCATGAGTGCCGCCACCACCGAGCTGTCCACGCCGCCCGACAGGAAACAGCCCACCGGCACATCGGCCACCATGCAGCCGCGCACGGCATCGCGCAAAGCGGGCAGCAATTCCTCTGCGGCTTCGGCCACGCTGGGGGAGCGGGCGCCGGTGAAGGCCGGGCGCCACCAGGACTGGATCTCGGGCGCCGTGCCGGGACGCCAGCGCAACAGATGACCGGGCGGCAGCTTGTGGATGCCCGCATGCATGGTGCGCGGCGCCGGAACATACAGACAGGCCAGATATTCGCTCAGCGCCACGCGGTCCAGGGACAGATCCACGCCGGGCACCGCCTTCAGCGCGGCGATTTCCGAGGCGAAGGCCAGACCGCCGCCGGGCAATGCCGCCCACATCAGCGGCTTGATGCCCACATGGTCGCGCGCCAGCAGCACGCTGCCATCGGCGCGGTCCAGCCAGGCGAAGGCGAACATGCCCACCAGCCGGGTCAGCGCCCCTGTGCCCTCGCGTACCAGCAGGCGCACCAGCACTTCGGTGTCGCTATCCGAGCGGAAGGTCTCGCCCTTGCCCTCCAGCTCGCCGCGCAATTGGCGGTAATTGTAGATCTCGCCGTTGAAGACCACCGCATAGCGGCCACACGGCGAATCCATGGGCTGGGCGCCGCCCGGCGACAGATCGATGATGGCCAGCCTTGTGTGCACCAAACCGTCGCGCACGCCGCTGCCGTCGGGTCCGCGATGGGCAAGGCTGCGGCGCATGCCGTCAAGCATGTCCGCCGAGGCTGGCGCACCAACGATACCGGCAATTCCGCACATGTGCCCTTAGCCCTTCCGAATCCGCATGATGTCGTCGAAGACGGCGAGCAGACGGTCCACATGTTGCGGCCATGTGAAGAATTGCAGCACGCGGTCGCGCCCGCGTTCAACCAAAGTGTCGCGCAATCCCGGTTCGGTGTCCAATTGGCGCAGGCAGCCCAGCAGGGAGGCCAGCGACAACGGCTCGAAATACAGCGCCGCATCGCCGCAGATTTCGCGGTTGACCGGCGTGTCGGCGACCACACAGGGAATGCCGCTGCTTAGCGCCTCGGCCATGGGATGGCCGAAGGTTTCCGAGATGGAGGGAAACACGAAGACGTCATGGTTGCGGTACAAATCGGGCAAACTGTCGTAGCTTTTGCGGCCGCAATCCAACAGCCCGTTGGCGTGAGCCCGCGCCATCAGCTTGCCATCATGGGCGCCGCCCTTGAAATCCTTGGTCTCGGTCAGTTCCATGGTGATGGTGGCGCGGGCGGCAACACCGCTGTCTTGCAGCGCCTCCGCCGCCCGGCACACCAGACCCGGCTGCTTGTGCGGATAATAGACCGAGACATAAAGAAGCTTTAGGATTCCATCCGCACGCCAGACCCGGCGGCTGCCCTCTGCCGGGCGGAACTGTTCGGCACGGGTGCCGTAGGGCGTCACCGTAATCTTGGATTCCAGATCGGGCGCCCACAGCAACAAGGAATTGGCGGTGGATTGGCTGGGGGTCAGCACGCGGTCGGCATGACGGGCCGAGGCGATGATGACGCGGCGGCGGATGCTGCGCTGAAGCGCCTGTTTCACCCCCTGCTGCGGCGCCACGTTGGCGAGGTAGAACGGGTCGAACAGGCCGCCCTCGCGCACCAGCAGGACCTGGGGCACCGGGGCGTTGAACAGACCGAAATTGGCCGAGGAGAACAAGATGTCGGGCTTGCGCCGCGCAACGATGCGCCGCCAGAACAGCTGTTCCCACACCAAGCGGGCAGCAGGACGCAGGTCACTGGCCGCCAAATGGGAAAAGGCGGGGCCGTCCTGCGGGAAACGGGCGGACACGGCGAATTCCGCATCCACCTCCCGCTCGGAAAAACTTGTTTGCAGATTCCGCGTATAGGTGACGATGCCCCCCATCCGCGCGGAAATTGCGTTCACCAGAACCTTCATCCAGCATCCCCTAATGCGTCGCGAAGAATGGCATGCAGCCTTTCGTCGTGGCTATGGGCATTTTCAAGCACATGATTGCGCCCAGCTTCCGCCACCGCCAGCCGGGCCGGCGAATCCGCCAGCCAATGGGCGGCTTGGCGGCACAATTCGTCATCATCGGCAAAGAAGGCCGCCGCGCGGTCGGGCGGAAACAGGGCCGCCGCTTCGGCGCTGTATTCATGCAGCATGAAACCGCCGCAGGCCGGGATCTCCATGGTCCGGCAAGTCTGCAAATCGCGGTTGCCCTTGCGCAGGAAGGCCAGATTGATCCGGCTGGCCGAAACCACGCGGGCATAGGAATCATCATAGACCGGACGGTTCTCCACCATCAGGTTGGGATGACGGCCCGCCAGGGCCGACCACCCATTGCCCCAGACCCGCACGGTGAAGCCGGCCTGAGCCAAACGCAGGATCGAGGCTGCCCGCGGCGCCTCGAACGTACCCACGAAGCCCAGATCGGCGCCCCATTCCCGGCGCTCGTCTTCGTCAAGGCTGGCCGGGCAATGCACGGTGGGGTCGAAGCTGTTATGGACGAACAGAACCCGGCGCGCGCCCAAGGACGGGACTTCCTCGGGCTTGGCATTGAACGATTTCGTGGTGACCCAGAGGTCGAACAGCCCGAATGTCCGCTCCATCCAGCGCGAGCGGTGGCGGGGGTTCATGGTGTCGTCTTCCGAATACCACACCAGCGGCGCGGCAGGATTGGCCTGTTTGACCGCGCGCAGGGTGGCGGCACGGATCATGGGCGCCGCCTCGACCCACACCAGATCGCACCCCGCCTTGGCTTCAGCCAGCAATCCCCCATTGGCACCGGCGGGATCGGCAGGCAGACGCAGGCGATAGCGGATGCGGTCGGCAAGGCTTGGCGGGTCTTCGTAGGTCGCGTTGGGGCGGTTGATGGGAACCACGCGGACCCGGTGGCCCAGCCGCTCCAACGCCCGCACCCGCTGAGGGGTGCGGCTGCCCTTGATGGTCTGACCCACCAGGATGATGGACAGGGCGCGGTCAGCCGGCGACATGGGCCAACGCCTCCTTCAGGCCGCGCAGATCGGCTTCGAAATCCCAATCCGCCATGCTGGCCTGGGCGTTGGCACCGCGCTTTGCCCCATCGGCCAGCACCCGCGCCAAGGCGTGGGTCAAGGCGTCCTGGTCACCGGCAGGGAACACCGCGCCGGTGCTTTCATCCACCAGATCGAAGGCGGAGCCCACCTGATCGCTGACCACCACGGCGGTGCCGCAGGCCATGGCTTCGTTGACGGCAAGGCCCCAGGGCTCGCGTTCGGACGGCAGCACGAACACGTCGGCCAAGGCGTAGAGGCCCGGCAATTGAGTCTGGTTGCGGAAACCGGCGAAGACGACGCCGTCCCCGGCCATGGCCGCCAATTCATCCCGCATTTCGCCGTCGCCCACCATGAGCAGGACGGGACGCGGTTCGGGCAGATGCTGCCACGCCCGCATCAGCAGATCGGGGCGCTTGCGGCGCATGAATTTGCCGCAATACAGAACCACTTGGCGGTCGGGCGGCAAAGCCAATTGCTGGCGCAGGGCGGCCATTTCCGATGGGGTGGCGCGGCTGGCGAAGAAGGTATTGTCCACCGCATAAGGGACGGAGAACACCGAACGGGGCGGCACCCCACGGGCAACATAATAGTCGCGGTTCTTGGAACCGATGGCGAGGAAACCGGCGCAGCGGGCGAACACCCAGCCATGGAACCGCCGCCGCAGCCAGCCTTTGAGCCCCGGTTGCTCGGGCATGGCGCCGTCCCAATTCTCGCCCCGCATGAGCACGGGCTTGCCCTTGGCCCGCGCGATGCCCAGCGCCTTGAGCAGCGCGCCCGAGGCCCAGCCGTGCAGCCACACCACGTCGCTGGCGGCGATTTCTTTGGTCAGGCAGGTGTCGTCCAGGCAGACGCTGTCATAGCCGCCGCGCAACGGCACGTCCCACTTCACTTCGGTGCCGAAGCCCACATCGAAATAGCCACCGACACTGTCCACGGCCTCGAACACCACCCGCAGTTGGATGCCCGGTTCCGCCGCGATCCGGCGCAGCAGCGGCGCCTGATATTGGATGGGATGGCTGACCATGTAGAGAAGCCGGGTCACGGCGTTTCACCCCAGACAATTCGCCAGTTTTCGTCCAATGCGGCACGGAAACGCTCTGGCGAATAGCACTCCACCGCACGCTGGCGGGCGCCTGCGGACAGGCGCGCCCGCAAATCGCGGTCGGTGACCACGGCAAGGATGCGGTCTGCCAGGGCATGGGCATCGTCCGGCACCAAAAAGCCGGTCTCGCCGTCGCGCACATAATCTTCGGGCCCGCCGCAACGGGTCGAGATCACCGGCACGCCACAGGCCATGGCTTCGATGCCGACGATACCAAAGCCTTCCTGGCTGGACGGAATGACGAAGACGTCCAGGCCGGCATAGAAGCCGGGCAGGGCCTCGGCGGGCAAAACACCCGCCCACTCCACCAGCCGCTCAGCCCCAAGGGCGCGCAGCGTGGCGCTTAAAGCGGGATCGGGACAGCCGGTCAGACTCAGGCGGATGCGGGGATCGATGGCATGGGCAAGGACGATTGCCTTAGCCAATAGGGGAATGTTCTTGCGCGGATCGTTGGGCCGGCCGGCAAAACCCACCAATCCCGCATTGGGCGGCAGGCTGGGCGGGGCAAACCGCACCGGATCGGTGGGGATGGGCAGCGTACCCATGGGCTTGGTCTCAAAGCCCAGGCGGCGGAACATGTGCTGGGCATAGGCGCCGACGGTGACCATATGGCCCGGCCCGCTGAGAATCTCCCGCTCCATGGCGGCCTGGACCGGCCCGATCACCATGCCGTCCAGCACGCGGCGAAGCAGCGGCATGGCCTGACGGCGGGCCAAGCGGTCGCCCAGCATATCGCTGGCGCACCACACCAGATGGGGGATTGCCGCCATGAGCAGCGGATAGGAGATCAGACAGGTGCCGCCCACGGCCATGTGGCGGTCGTGGGACTGGATCAGCTCGCGCCAACTGGACGACGGGCGATAGTAGCTGAACTCCAGCTCGGGCCAGCGGCAACCCACCGCCACCGAAGCAAAACCATCATCAAAACAGCGCCCGACTTCACGTCCCGGCTTGGCACATGGTTTCCAACTGGGCGGGCTGAGATGGGGGTGGCTGGATACCGGGGCGTAAAAGGCGACGGTCACGTCATGGCCGCGCCGCGCCAATTCCTCGGCCAGGATGCGGGTCTTGGCCGGAACCCCGCCTTCCGTGGGCGGCAACGTGACGATCAGCGTTCGGGGCACTGCTCAGGCCCCCTTGCCCGCCGCAATCCTCAAGATATCCGCCGTCCGCCGCGCGGTTTCCGCCCAGGAATAAAGCGCTGCCCGCGCCACACCCTTGGCCCGCAACTCCCGCCGGGCCTCCGGCTCGCTCAGCAGATGGCTGATCTTGGCCGCCATGTCGTCCACATCCATGGGGTCGAACAGCAAGGCGCCGTCGGCAACGATTTCCGGCATGGCGGCGGCGTTGGAACTGGCTACCGGGGCACCGCAGGCCATGGCCTCCACCAACGGATTGCCGAAGGTTTCCACCGTGGAGGGGAACACGAAGGTGCGGCAGGACCGATACAACTCGCGCAATTTCGCCGGTGACCGCGCGCCAAGGAACTGGACGCGATCTCCAAGTCCGTGCTTGCGCACCAATTGTTCGATCTCGTCGAAATAGCCCACATCGACAATGCGGCCGACAATCTTCAGGGTGACGTCGGTATGGGATTTCGCCACACGCTGCCACGCGCCGATCAGGCCGTGCAAATTCTTCTGCACATAGATGTCGGAAACGGCAAGGACGTAATCGCCCTCGGCCACGCTGGGATCATAGGTGAACAGGGGATCGACGCCGTGATGGACGACCTTGACCTTGCCGCCGAACAGCCCGCGGAAACCCAAGGCACGGCGGGCATAATCGGACACCGCGATGGCACCACGGCAAGTGGCGAGCGACAGCAGCGTGGCGATTGCCAGCCCGATCCAATAGGCCTGCTTGGACAGACGCGGCTCGCGACGCAGCACAGCCAGGGAATTGCGCAGCAGGATCACCGGGTTGGGCGCGAAGATAGGCCCGTAATTGGCCGGTGAGAACACCGTCTTGGCCCCCATGACCCGCGCCAGGAACGGCAAGGCCAATTGTTCCCAGGCCAGCAGCCGCATGAAGCTGGTGCGGAATTCGAACAAATGAAGCTGGATGCCCTCCGGCGGCTCGCCGAACAGCTCGTACTGGCTTTCATGCAGGAAGAGATGCAGCTCCAGATCATGGATGGCAGCCAGATGGGGCAGCATATTGCGCAAATAGGTAACGCCACCACCGGTCTTGGCGTGGATGCCATTGATGACCACGCGCACCCGGCCCTCAACCGCCATGGGGTCTTTGGCGGGGCAGCAGCGGCGCCCGGACAGCAAGGCCAGGGCAAGGGCACCGAACGCCTTGGGCAGGAAGGGGAAGGTGGTCAGCGCCCGCAGGATCAAACGCACCGCCGGCACCATCTCTCCCGCCTGCTGGAACAAGCGGCCAGCGCCATAAAGCAAGGTGGCGCGGCGGCGGCGCAGGCGGACCACATCGCAGGCCGAGCGCTGGGGCAGCAGCCGGTAATGGGTCAGCACCGCCAGCAGCGTCGCCTCCATATGGCGGGTCGCCGATTTGCTCATCTGGCCGGGATGGATGCGGTATTTGGACAGGATCAGCGGCAGGAAGCGGATGCGCGCGCCGGCCTCAACCAGCTTCAGCTGCAATTCGTAATCTTCGGCGGTGCGCAGGGCCAAATCTTCGGAAACGCCACCCACTTGCTCCAGCAACTGGCGCCGTACCATGGTGGCCGAAGGCGACATGGCCGAGCCCTCGAACAGCAAATTGCGGATATTCGCGCGGGCTTCCGGGCCGGGATGCCAATCGCGCAACACCTTGCCGTCGCAATAAAAGTGCACGCCATGGGTGACGATGTCGATGTCCGAGGCCATGCGAGCCACGCAGGTGGACAACTTGTCGCCATGCCAGATGTCGTCGGAATCCAGGAACGCCACCCACTCGCCCTTGGCCGCGCGGATGCCCACATTGCGCGAGGCGGCGATGATGCCGTGATTGGCGAAGTTGACCAATTGCACGCGCGGATCGGCGAAAGACCGCACAACCTCTTCCGTATGGTCATCGGAGAAGTTGTTGATGACGATGGCTTCCCAGTCGGTGAAGTCCTGGGCCATGACCGAATCCAGCGCCTCGCGCAGCCAGTCGGCCTGATTGTAGGTGGGGATGACGATGGAAATCAAAGGGGGGGAAATCAGCGGCGTGGCGGTCATCGCACATCCCGAGAAAAATGGTCACGGCAGAACACCAGCGTCTCGTCCACGGCGGCCATGATGTCACCGCGCGGAGCAAAGCCGGTGGCGCGCAGCTTGTCGATGCGATAGTCCAGCGGCACGGCATTTTCCCCCAGGGCCGGTGGCGGACAGTCCAACGGGACTGTGATACCCAAAGCGGCGGCGCGGGACGCCACCAGTTCCGCCATATGGCGCACGGTCATGGAACGGCCCAGGCCTAGATTGAACAAACCGTCGCCCCAATCATCCGTGGCAAGCAGGTGCACAATCGCCGCTTCCACATCCGCCTGCGGCACGAAATCGCGATGCTGCATGCCGCTGGAACGCATGACCATGCGGCCATTGGTCACGGCGGTTCGGCACAGATCGTTGACCAGCAAGGTCCAGCGCTCGGCGCCGTTATCGGCAGGGGCGCCGATGACATTGGACAGCCGCACCACCAGCCCCTGGATACGCTTGGCATCGTGGGCGGCGAGGACGAAATCCTCGGCGGTGCGGTGAGTGATGGCGTAGGGATGCACCGGGCGCGGCAGGGTGGTCTCGGTAATGGTGCCGGCCAGGGGGGCGCCGTAGACATGGGCGGTGGAAAAATAGACGAAGCGCCGCACACCGGCCGCCATGGCGGCTTCCAGCAGGCGCACCGTCAGCACGGCGTTGATATCCAGCGCCATAACCGGATCGCGGACGGCATCCACCTCGCTCATGGCGGCCAGATGCAGCACCGTGTCCACGCCTTGGCACAAGGCGCCCAAGCCGTCGCGCCAATCCACCGTGACCAATTCGGCGTCACCGGCCCAGGCGGGGGCGGCGGCGCGGCGGGTGGCGATACGCACGTGGTGACCGTCTGCCAATAGCCGGGCGGCCAGACGCCCCCCCACATAGCCGAACCCGCCGGTGACGAGGATGGTGCTCATCGATGCTTCAATGCCCAATCATAGGGAATGCGCGGATCGAACGGATCCATGCGGTCGATCTCGTCCGGGTCATGGGCGATGGAGGCGCAATTGGCGACGATGGCGGTTTCCGTTCCGATGCCCTTAAAGCCGCTCCACACCAAAGGCGGCACGGTAACGAGGCTATAGCTTTCCGGCCCCTGGAAAATCTCTTGGATTTCCCCCTTGGTCGGGCTGCCGTCGCGGTCGTCATACAGCACGAATTTGATGTGCCCATGGGGCACCGCATAATTCAGCACCATGCGCTTGTGGATGTGCCAGCCCTTGATGGCGCCGGGATGAACGGTGGAGAAATAGATTTCCCCGAAGCTTTGGAATACCGGCGAATCGGCGCGCAGCATGTGCATGACCTTGCCGCGCTCGTCCATGAACTGGCGCAGGGGGGTGACGGTCACACCATCGATCACCGCTGAGCCTCCATATATTCCACGATCTGGCTTTGACAGACGGCGCGCGGGCTGGCGCCTTCGCGCACCACTTGGCGATACCAGCCGATGGTCCGCTCGATGGTCTGGTCCACGTTCCAGCGCGAGCGCCAGTTCAGATCGATGGCGGCGCGGTCGGTGTTGAGCTGCAACAGCCGGGCCTCGTGCGGGGCATTGGCTTCGGGGGTGATCTCAAAACTGCCCTCGCCCCAATAGCCCACGGAATCCTTCACCAGATCGCCCACATTGCGGGCCGAGCCCACCGGCGGGCCGAAATTCCACGAACCGCCGAAGCGCTTGGGCTGCTCCAGCAAGCGCGCAGCCAAGGTCAGATAGCCCGATAACGGCTCCAGCACATGTTGCCACGGGCGGGTAGCGCTGGGATTGCGCACGGGCACCGGACGGCCAGCCTCCAGCGCGCGGATGCAATCGGGGATGATGCGGTCCAGAGCCCAATCGCCGCCGCCGATGACGTTGCCGGCCCGCGCACTGGCGATGCCAAGCTCCGGGCGCGCGTCGAAGAAGCTGGAGCAATAGGCCGAGAACACCAGCTCCGCCGCCGCCTTGGACGCCGAATAGGGATCACGCCCGCCCAGCTCGTCGGTCTCGCGGTAGCCCCACACCCATTCCTTGTTCTCGTAGCATTTGTCCGAGGTGATATAGACCACCGAACGCACCGAGGGACAGGCGCGGACGCATTCCAGCAAATTGACCGAACCGCCGATATTGGTGTCCATGGTCCGCTTGGGTTCGGCATAAGACAGCCGCACCAGTGCCTGGGCGGCCAGATGCAGCACCACCTCGGGCTGGGTGTCGTCGAACACCCGGGCCAATTGGTCCAGGTCGCGGATATCGCCGTCCACATGGCGGATGTACTGGCGCAGACCCAGCAGATCGAACAGCGGACGGTCACCCTCGGGCGCCAGGGCGAAGCCGGTGACCTCGGCCCCCAATTCGGTCAGCCACAAAGCCAGCCACGAGCCCTTGAAGCCGGTATCGCCGGTGATCAGGACCCGCTTACCGGCCAGAGACGACAACGATGCGCGCATTACCAGCGTCTCCACGGCGCCTTGCCGGCGGCCCACAAATCATTGAGCAGGGCGTAATCGCGATAGGTATCCATGCACTGCCAGAAGCCGTCATGCTTATGCACCATCAAATTTTCCGACTCGACGATGCGGCGCATGGGGTCCTGCTCGAACATGACGTTGTCGTCGCCGATGA
This sequence comes from Rhodospirillales bacterium, assembly GCA_014380005.1. Taxonomy (GTDB): domain Bacteria; phylum Pseudomonadota; class Alphaproteobacteria; order Rhodospirillales; family Magnetospirillaceae; genus Magnetospirillum. The sequence goes on along the minus strand of JACMKT010000152.1, from coordinate 80,300 downwards.
AATCCAGCACACGGCGGTTACAGACGAAATAGCCGCCGGAAATCCAGCCCTCGCTGGTCTGGGGCTTCTCGTTGAACTCGCGCACCTGACCGGCGCCGTCCATGCCCAATTCACCGAAGCGGCCCGGCGGGCGCACGCCGGTGACGGTCAGCAGCTTGCCATGGGAACGGTGGTGCGCCACCAGCGCATCCAAATTCACATCAGCCACGCCATCGGCATAGGTCAGCATGAATTCTTCGTCGTCACCCAGATAGGGCGCGATGCGCTTGACCCGCGTTCCGGTCAGCGAATCGAGGCCGGTTTCGGCCAGGGTGATCTTCCAGCCGCTTTCGTCATGATCGCCGTGGTACTCGATCCCTTTGGAGCGGCCCAGCGTCAGGGTGAAGTCGTTGGTAAAGGCTTCATAGTTCAGGAAGAATTCTTTGATGATGTGGCTTTTGTAGCCCAGGCACAGGATGAATTCCGTGTGGCCCCAGCTAGCATAAGTCTTCATCACATGCCACAGGATCGGGGCCGGCCCGACCGGGATCATGGGCTTGGGGATATTGTCGGCGACGTCGCGGATGCGCGTGCCCTGACCGCCGCAAAGAATGACAACCTTCACTAATTTTGCCTTTGCTGACCAGGGGTATCCGACCCGCGGCGACCGTAACAACCGGCCCCACAGCTGTCAAGAACAGGCCAATGTTGCTTCCGCCCTGAAAATAAATGAAAAAATATCCAGCGTCAGCGCGCCATGCGTTGCCCCGCCCAGGTGACGAACCGCACCAGAAACGCCAATGCAAGCAGCAGCGGCACGGTGGCGCCAAATGTCAGACTGAGATTGGATTCCTGGTTGACCAGCGGGAACAGCACGGTCGCCCCGACGGCAAGCTGAAGACTGCCCATGCCTCGCCGGTTCAACACCGCGTCCAGCAAGGCCAGAACCAAACCCGCCAAGCCCATCACCACCACCAGACCAAGCCAGCCGAAATTCGCGAAGGCCTCCACCAGCCAGGACAGGTTGACCGACATGTCACCGTCCCTGTCCGTAATCAGTCCATAGCGCCACCCGAACGCCTGACCGGCACGTTCCTCGGGCTTTCCCGGCCATACCGCCCGTGGAACCATGCTGGTAAGCAGCGGCCGCAGCGTGTCCCCACCCCAATAGGGCACCCGCGACGGCGTCTGTTCGTACACCAAGGCGAACATGGCCGTTTGATTCACCCGCTTGACGGCTTGCCGCAGAACCGTCGCCACCAGGGCCCATCCGCCCTGATCGGTCGGCGGGACATAGCTGGGGCCGGTTTCCACCTCAAGACAGGCCTGATATTCGGCGGGCGTCGCGGGTGTGTGCGCCCTGAACGGCAATGGCTTGTTACAACGCTCAGCCACTTTACCGGAGAAATTATCCAGCCGGCTCAGCCGCTCGGGAAGTTCCCGAAACACTTCCGCAAAGCGCGCAAGCGGCATGGGACTTTCCGCCGCTGCCACCGCCCGCACCTGATTTAAGGGGGCGTAACCAAAGCTGACCACGGCACAAATCACCAAGACGATGATGATGCCCATGCGCCGGTTGCGAACAAGGGCAAGAAAACCGAGAAATGCCGGCAGCAGCAGAATGCTTGCCATGGAGCCCGTCTGTCCGCCGATCACCACCCGCACGGCAAGCAGGACACCGAAAACCATGATGGCCATGGAGCGCCGCATTTGGCCGTTAAGGGCCAACAGCAGCAAAATGCCGAAGCCAAGATTGCCCAGGGGAATGATCAATTGCCCGACGGACGGCAAACTGCGCAAAGCCGGGATCAGCAAACCGGTGAAATGGATCCCCAGGGCAACCCACGCCACGCCTAACGCAACCCCTTCGCTGCGGGCGGGTGAGATGGGAAGCGGCGGCAATATCCGACGGAATGCCTTATTGGCAACCAGTCCGACCACCAATAACGATGACGCCCCAAGAAACATGGCCGCCATGGCTTCGTCGGACAAACGTTGCAGGCCCGGCGCCATCAGATAAACAAAGATCGGTTCGCCGTTCGGCCAGATGATGTCCACCAGGAACGCCGAAAAACCAAAAAACACCGCATAAAAAACACCCAATGCCGCGAAGAACGGCAGGGGCTCCGGCTCTGACGCACGCAGGAAGCGCAGCACCGGATACAGTCCCAGCACGACGATCGCCGCCGCGAAAGCGGCACCCGCAAGCTGCAGCCGTTCCGGCCGGAAAAGGACCAGCACGGTGAAGAGCACGGCCAGCCCCCCTGGGATTACCCAAGCGGGCCAGACCGTCGAACGCCCATCCGCCTGGCGGCTCATGGAACCTCCGCCCGCTCAAGGCCGTCCATGGCGGCCCGGCCCATGGCCAAGACCGCTTCTTCGGCGCTGCCACCCACATGGGGAGTGGCGAGGAAATTGGGCAGGCGCAGCAATTCCATGTCGGTGGGCGGCTCGCCGTTGAAAACATCGAACGCGGCACCGGCCAACCGGCCATCCATGAGCATGGCCTTCATGGCCACCTCGTCCACCAATCCGCCGCGCGCGGCGTTGATGAGGATGGCGGACGGCTTCATCAGAGCCAGGCGCCGTGCCGACAGGATGCCCGCAGTGCTGTCGTCATGGGGCAGATGAAGCGTCACCACGTCGGACGCGGCCAGCAGTTCCTCAAGCCCCATGGGGCGCACAGTGTGGGCGGCATAAAAATCGGGGAAATCGCGGATGTCGTGGGCCAGCATGGTGCAGTCGAAGGCCTTCAGCACCTGGATGAGGTCCTTGCCGATATGGCCGCAGCCGACGATACCCACCGTCTTGCCGGTCAATTGCCGCCCCATGAACTGACGCCAGCCGCCGTCACGCACCAACTGATTGCCCTCGGGCACGTGGCGCAGCAAGGCGATGGCGCAGGACACCACCAGCTCGGTCACCGACCGCCGGTTGACGCCGCCGGTCCAGCCCAGGCGCACGCCGTGACGCCGCATGGCCGCCATATCGATCATGTCCAGGCCGACGCCGTATTTACCCACCGTCTTGAGTTCCGGCAGGGCGGCGAAGAAGGCTTCATCCAAACACTCAAGCGCGGTGACCGCGCGGTCATGCCCACGCACGAAATCGATCAGCCCAGCCCCCGACAGGCTGAGGCCGGCGTCGTTGAACGTGATCTCGGCATGGGGAAAACGGGCGATCAGCTCGCCGCGCAAGATGGGGTGGCGTGAGAACGAACGCGAGCAGACGGCGATACGGGTCATGGAACCAACCGGCGCAACAGATCGGGGATGGCGGAAAAATCATCGATGACGGCATCGGCACCCAAGGCCTCCGCACCGCCTTCGTCAGCATAGCCCCAGGCCACCGCCACCACGGGAATTTTAGCATCGCGGGCGGCACGCACGTCGGTAATGCTGTCACCCACATACAACACGGAATCGGGCGTCAATCCCATCATCTCCACCGTAGCCAGGATGTGACGGCCATCGGGCTTACGGAAAGGCAGATTGTCGCCGCCGGTGACGGCCCGGAACAACGGAGCCAGCCCCAGGGCCTCCAGCACCAATCCGGTGATGCGGTACGGCTTGTTGGTGCAGATGCCCAGCGCCACGCCCTCGGCGGCCAGCCGTTCCAAGGTTTCACGCACCTGGGGGAACACGATGGTATGGGTAGCCGGATCGCGGGCATAGAAATCCTGATAGCGCGCGATGGCCGCACTCAATTCCGCACCCGCGACGGTGGCGCCGGTGGCGGCATAGGCGCCTTCCATCAGAACGGTGACGCCTTCACCCACCAGACCCTTGACCTCGTCCATGGTCAGAAGACGGCGCCCCTCTTCCGCCAGCAGGCAGTTGAGGGCATGGGCCACGTCCGGCACGCTGTCGATCAGCGTGCCGTCCAGATCAAGCACGACACCACGCATTTCATTAACCCCTTGACTGGGACAGGCGCGTCCCCAGACGTCGTCCCCACTTAATGGCCGGCGCCTCCACCACATGATAGACGGCGGCGGCAACGGCGATACTGGCGGCGAATTCCAGCGCTGCGACGCCCATGGCCTGAACGGCGCCAATCTTCTCGCCCGCCAGCATGCGCTGCATCAGCGGATTGGCCAATGTATGGAAAAGATAGATCGAATAGCTGATCTTGCCGAGATAGGCGAGGCCGGGGGCGGTCAGGCGCCAGCCGTAATGGAACAGCGCGAACGTGGCGATGGCGCCGGTCCAGGCCGCCGCCTCGCCCCAGGCGGACCGTCCGTTGGCCGCATCGCCGTAAACGGCGAAAATAGCCGTCAGTTGAGCCAGCACGAACAGGCCAAGGCCCAACGCCTCACGCCAGCCGGGCGTTACCCCGCGCTCGTCCATGCGGCGCATCACGCTTCCCATCAGCATGAGCGACAGGAAGGACGGCCAAGCGAAGGGGATGGGAATGCCCCCATAGGCACGGATCAGTCCGGCACCCGCCACCGCCACGGCAAGCCCCGCCGTGATCATGATCAGCGGGCCGCGCCGCAACCATCCCACTAGGAACAACCCGGCCACCAGCCCATAGAAGACCAGTTCCACCGCCAGCGTCCAATAGACCCCCAGCACGTCCGGGGTGCCGAGAAAACGCTGCAGCATGGTGGCATTGACGGCGTACAGCCCCGCCGACCCGCCAAGGACCAGCCACGCCGCCCCCAGCGACACCCAATAGGCGGGAAACAGGCGGAACAGACGGTGCACCGCGAACACGCCCACGGCGCGCGGACCCTGGCCGGTGATGCTGAACGGAATCACATAGCCGCTGATGATGAAGAACAGCAGCACCCCGTACCGGCCAAAATCGAAATAGGCCGGCAGATCAAGCCAGCCCAGGGAAGGGTCCAGATGGGCTACTTCGCCGAACACATGATTGACCGCTACCGCCAAGGCGGCCAAGGCGCGCAAGCAATCGAGATGGGCGAGACGGCGGGAAACCGACACTTAGGCGCCCATATCCGGCTGAGCCAAATCCCACTTGGCCGCCCAGCTGGGATCGGCACCGTAGATGCGATAGACCAGTTCCATGGTGGCAAGCGCATCGGCGGAAGAGCCGTTGGTGATGGACGCGCCGTTCATCACCGCATCCATGAAATCCCAGATTTCGTCACGCCAGGACGGATCGGAATTGTAGCGCGTGGTACGTTCCATGGGATCGCCGGCGTCATCCTCGGTTTTCCACGCCACCGTGATGGTTTCGGCGCCGTAGCTCTTTGAGCCGGTAAGGATGCCGCCCAACACGATACTGCCCTTTTCCAGCGACATTTCCAGACGAAAGCGATGACGCCATTCGGTAGCGGTGGAGTGCAGCATGGCAACAATGCCATCCGCCGTGCGCATCAGAGCATAAGCATTGTCTTCAACGTCGTGGTGCCAATGATCGTTGGAAACGATGCTGTGGATCTCGGTGAATTCGCCGGCGAAGGAGCGCATGAGATCCAGCATGTGAATGCCCTGATCCAGCAAGATACCGCCGCCCGCCACCGCCCGCTTGGTCCGCCAATGGGTGGGCGAGCGGTAATCGATGATCTTGGACTTGCCGTAAACGCCGCGCAGATTGATCAGACGGCCGAATTCGCCCGAGCGCACCAGCGTCAACGCCTCACGCACGGAATCGTGATAGCGATGGTTGAAGCCGTATTTGAGCTTGAGATGAGGATAACGCCGCTCGGCCTCGATGACTTGGCGGATGTCGGAAACATCCCGCCCCGGCGGCTTTTCGCAAAAGACATGCAGGCCCTTTTCCAACCCGGCGATGGTCACCTGGGCGGCAACATCGTTGGTCAGGCAGACGAACAGGATGTCCAGCTCTTCATGGGCCAACAGGCTCTCGGCGCAGGGATAGTGGCGCAGACCGTCGGGCAAGGTTCCCATGCTGTCGAAAAGCCGGTCGCAGACAGCCACGGTGCGCATGTGGGGATGTTCGTCCGCCACTTGCCGGCGCAGCTTGCCCACCACGCCGTAGCCGGCGATGCCGACCCTCAACTTCTCACTCATCTTGCAAATCCATGTACAACCGGGTCACCGGATCGGCGCGCAGCATATCCTCGCCGCGCTTCAGATCGGCCGGCGTGTCCACGCCCACGGTTTCCACACCCACGGTGACGATCTGGATGGGGTAACCATGTTCCAGTGTGCGCAGCATGTCGATCTGTTCGATCATCTCCAGCGGCGTGCGCTCCAGCGTACCGAAGGTCTGCAGGAAGGCGTGGGAAAAACCGATCACCCCGGTCTGCTGATAGGCCGGCACCGGGCCCTGCGCCCGCCACCGCGACGGAATGGGCGCGCGCGAGAAGAACAGCGCGCGGCCATCGGGGGCGGCGCAGACCTTCACGCAATTGGGGTCGTCCTGATCGGCTGCGGATGTGATGACGGAGGCCAGATTGACCACCGGCGCCTTGGTGCGGGAATAGACCTCCACCATGCTCTCGATCATCTGCGGAGTGACCATCACTTCGTCACCCTGGACCATGAGGACAAGGTCGTCATCGGCCAAATCGGGGTAAAGTTTGGTCACCGCCTCCACCGTGCGGTCCACGCAACCGGGATGGGTGTCGGCGGTCATCACCGCCTCGCCGCCTTGAGCACGGACCGCATCGGCGATCGCCTCATCACAGGTGGCGACCACCACATGATCGAGACCGCTCGCCAAGCGGCAGCGGTGCCACACATGCAGCACCAGCGCCATGCCCAGCATAGGCGCCAGCGGCTTATTGGGAAAACGGCTCGACGCCATGCGGGCGGGGATGATGCAGACGGTTTTCATTGTACTCCCTCACGGCGGGCGGCCTTGAGCGCATGGCGGATGGCGATGGCGTCGGTGCCATAGGCGATGAAGCGGGCGCCTTCGGCCAATCTGGCGTCCAGTTCTTGGGGATCGGGATGGACCTGATGAATGCCCAGCGCCTTGCCATGCACCGTGCACGCCGCCTTGACCTCGGCGATGGCGGCGGCATAGGCCGGCGTGGTGAAATCACCGGCGGAACCCAGGCTGGCCGACAGATCGTAGGGGCCGAGGAACAACGCGTCCACTTCAGGCAAAGCGGCGATGGCAGCGGCGGCGGCGACGCCGGCCACGGTCTCGATCTGCGGAACAATGACCGGCGAGAAGCCGGTCAGATACTCGCTGAACTGGTCGCCCCACTGGTTGCAGCGCGACAACCCGACGCCGCGGCGCCCATTGGACGGATACAGGCAGTGGCGGATGAAGCCGGAAAAGGCGACGGGGTCCTCGACCACGGGCACGATCAAACCGGCGGCGCCGCCATCCAGCAGGCGGCGGGCCAGATAGGGATCGGCGGAGGGCAGCCGCACCATGGGCGCCACCCCATGGCGTTCGGCGGCACGAAAGGCGGCCAGGGCTTCGCGCACCCCTGCCGAGCCGTGCTCCATATCCACCGCCAGCCAATGGAACCCCAGCGTTGCCATGATTTCGGCCACTTCATCCGAGGCGGTGGTCAGCCACGCACCGATGGTGGCCTCGCCTGCCGCGAGACGTCGCTTGAGATCGTTCATGAGCATTCTCCTTGCGGCGAGAATAACCGGCGCCAAGTTGCCGCGTCCACTGGCGCGAAGACCGAGGCGCGGTCGGGCGGAACCGGCGGCTGCGCATCCATCAGATCGTCGGCCAAAGTGGCGGCGCTGGTCACCGGGGCGGTGATGCCGCTGGGCAGAATGTCGATGGCGACCCGGCCCGTGGGGCGGAAGCGCAAAGCGGGGATGCCCATGAGCAATGCCTCCAGCCCCACCGTGGTGGCGGCGAAGACCACCGCCGAAACGCCGTCCTGGGCCTCAAGTTGGGTGGTGGAACGGGTCACCCCGCCGCCGTCCTCGAACGGGAAGGGGAACAGCGGATGATCCTTCAGCACGAAGCGCAAGCCACGACTGCGGGCGGCGTCACGGGCGGCCTCCAGCATTTCCTGGGCGGTAAGATGGTCGAACGGCACCGCCAGGAATACCGGCGCATTCGGGTCAAAACGGACCTGTCCCGGCTGGGCATAGCGCAGCGCACCGCCGATGGTGAGGCGCGACGGCGTCACCCCCCAAGCCACCAGCTGGTCCAGGGTGGTCTGGCCGTTGCACACCACCTCGTCGGGCAGGCTGCCCTGGCCGTCGGGACACGAGCCCGGCCCGTAATTCAACATCTGCCGGCCAATAACCGAATGCTGATAGCCCACGGTCCTGGTGCCGCATGCGCGTGCGGCATGCACGAGATCGCGCTCCCACGCATGATTCTCCCACGGCCACGCCACTAGCTGGGGACGCACCGCCGCCAGCCAACGCCGCTGGCAGTGCATCTGCCACGCCACCGCCGCCGCCTGTCCACGGCCACCTTCCATGGCGCTGGCGCGGCGCACCAGCCACTGCCACGGGCCAATGGCCTGGGGCCGCCAGCGTTTGAATGCCAAAGACAGGGCGAACAGCGGATTGCCCCAGCCATGCAGCGAGCAGGTGCGCCCACTGAGCAGGGTGGCAGCGCGGTCGGGCGGCGCATCCACATGCAGCGCACGGCGCAAGCCGGGATGATCCTTCATACAATCGGCGAAATAGGCGTCGCCGCCCTCGCGGGTGCTTTTGGGGTGGCCGTAGACCAGCAGCCAGGGACCGCCGGGCTCAACATGCTGGCCCCGCATGCGCAACGCGGCGCCGGCTGCCCGTATTGCCGTGCGGGCACGGGCGGCATAGCCGCGCAACACCCGGCGCAACGCGACCGGCCACAGAACCGGAGCGGCACCGGCGGTCACGCCGGGCAGGTCTGCCAGATGGCGGAACATCCACGGGTCGTCGCACAGCACCAGCACAATGCGCTGATCCTCCGCCCAACGCTGCACCAGCTTGGTCCACGCCATCATCAGACCCAAATCCGAGGCATTGGGTGCCGCCGACGGGGTGTGGGACAACGGAGCATCAGCAGCTTCGCCCAACCGGCGCGCCAAGCTCAGCCATTCATCGGCAATGGCGTCGAAAGCGGCTTCCAAGCCACCGGCCAACCCCTCGACCGCCCGCGCCGGGTCAAGAGTGGCCCTGCCACCGCCGATGGCAGCCCAGCAATCCCACACGCCCGTGGGCAGGCAGTCGGAACGGTGCAGCAGAACGGTCATGGGGTTGCGCCGAATGCCTGGGGTTGCGGGCGGGAATGGCCGCCATAAGGGCGCGGCTGGCTCGGTTCCCTAAAAAAAGACGAAACCCCGTCAGGGTGAGCGACGTCGCGCACCTTGACGGGGCATGCCATTAAACTGCCGAGATCAGTTGTGGCAGATGAACAGAGCAGAACGCTTCGGAATTTCGAAATATCCCTTCGCATCCATCTCCTTCTTGGCAATGGCGGCATACTTCTCATAGAAGTCGTCGGCCACTTTCATGCCACGCGGAGTCACGCCCGAAGCAACATAGTCGATCAGGAATTCCAAGTCGGTGACCTGAAGCATGTCTTCCTGAACGAACTTTTCGAACTTCGGGAAGAACTTCGGCACTTCAATATCGGCAACTTCCTCGGTGAACGAATCGATGATGCGGTCGGTGGGGAAGTTGGGGTCGATCTGGCGGCCGATGTCATAGACCACCCGCATATGCCGCTCGCTGTTGGTGGTCAGCGTCAGATAACCGCCCGGCTTGAGCACGCGGCGGATTTCCGCGAAGGCGCGCGCCTTGTCAGCCGCGTGATACATGACGTGATGGGCATTGACGATGTCGAACGACGCGTCGGGATAGGCCAACGCTTCCATATCGGCCAATTCACAGCGGATCCACGGCTGGTCAAACGACTGAGCCGTCTTGGCCACCATCGCCTCGGCGAAATCGGTCAGGACCAAGCTGGAGCCCTCGGCCAGACGGCGCAGGTTTTCCCGCCAGAAGATGCCGGTGCCGCAGCCCACTTCCAACACCCGCACCGGGCCGGAAAATGTCATGTGATTGCCGATCCAGGCGTGGAAAGGTTCCGGATTGGTGCTGAAACGCTGATGAATCTGGATACGCGCCTCCAGATTCTTGGCGGTGCCGTATTGAAGATTCTTCAAATATTCTTTGCTGATTTCGATCGCCATGCGTTTTTCCTTCCGATGAAAGCCGCCGGCTCTTAGCCGGGCGAGTTCATGTCACGTTTACAAGCGGGGCAATACTCAACCCGTAACTTTAAAGGCGTCGTCCACTGGGCAGCCGATGTGCTCGCGCCGCACGAACCGGTCGCCGTCGAAATCCAGGCGATAGATATCTGGCATCGGCATGCTAAGCCACGCATCGTAGCCAAAGGCCGGATCGAAAGCGTTCAAGATGAGCGCAATCAACGTCCCATGCGCCCCGGCGACAACGCTACCCTCGGGCACCTGCGCACGGATCGCTGCCAGACCATTGAGCGCCCGCGTCTGTGCTTCCACATTGCTTTCGCCGTCCGGGAACTTCCAATTCGGGTCAGACCACATCTGCCGGCGGGCTTGCTTGATGTCCGCGTCGGCCTGATCGGTGATGTGCTTTTCGTGCAGGTCGTCGACCACAGCAATCGGCAGCCCAAGGCTCTGCGAGAGCGGTTCAACCGTCAGCACGGCACGCTTATAGGGGCTGGAAAAAATCGCCCGCACATTGGGTTCGACCGCCAAGATCCGCGCGGCGATCGCCTTGGCGTGACCGTGACCTTCCTCGGTCAAACCACGCTCGGCTTCGGCACCATCCAAGGAGGACTTTCCATGCCTGATCAAATATATGCTGTGCATGCTTACCTCGTTAGGAAAGTTTCGGTAGATTGTTTATAATTTTATCAACCAAAGGAGTAACGTCCACGCGCACTTCATCATTGTTCACGACAAGATGGGCATTTGGCTTGATGAACGGAATATCATAGCCGACGACATTCTTCGCCTCACCTCGCCTTGCCCTAGCGTATATATTCTTAATATCGCGCTGAGCCAGAATATCAATATTGGTATCGACAAAAATTTCATAATACTCTGACAAATTTTCCCGGTTCCATTTCTGCCAATCGGGGAAATTTGAAAGTACACAGCAGATTAGGTGAATTCCCTGCTTGTCCAAAAACCGGCAGAATTTTGAGAAACGTTCGGCGTTCTTGAGGCGGTCCTCATAGGTGAAGCCGATATCGTTACCCATCACCTCGCGGAACTCGTCTCCATCGACGAGGACAAGATTCGGAAGCTGGGGCTTCATCCGTTCATACAGCGCCCGACCCAAAGTCGTCTTGCCGGCCCCCGAAAGACCAATGAGCCAGATCACCATTGGAATTCTCCCATCCTCAGCTCCCGCCCAAATGGGGGAAATTGGCCCGCACCCGGTCGGCGCCGATCTCCGGCATCTCCGCCATCCGCTGCATGATCAAACGCTCCAGGATTTCCGCCTGGGGGTGATCTGGCGAATAGATATTTGCCAGTTCGAGCGGATCCTGCCTCAAGTCGTACAATTGGGGTCCAGGCGGGCTCAACCGATCATCCGGATCCACATATTCTTTCCAAATCATGGAGAAATCCGTCGACCGGGCCGCCATATAAAGTGGCCGCTTGTCGAACAGGCAATTGCCGCCATAAAAAGATTCTTGCACCAAATGTGTCCTGGGGCCCGAAATCATCCCGCTCAGGTCAAGACCATCCCACCCGGCAGGCGCCTTAACCCCGCAATAACCGGCCATGGTCGGCGCCGCGTCGGCCAACGAGGCCATGCCCGGCAAACGTCGCCCCGCTGCCGACGACGGCGGGGCAAAGATCATCGGCACCCAGGTATTGTGGCGATACAGAGTGAAGTAGTGGCTGAAATTGCCGTGCTCACCCAATTCCTCGCCATGGTCGGACAGAAAAACAACCAATGTGTTGTCGCGCAGGCCGGTGGCCTCCAACGTGTCCAGGATCCGACCGATCTGCTCGTCCACATAGCGCACCGCCGCATCATACAGGCACGACCACACCGGCACATGCTCGGGTTTCTGCGGCCGCTTGAAGGGGGCTACCGATAGATCCAAGTTACGGTCATGACCGACTTGGGCCAGAAGGTCGGGCGCCTTGCGCCACCAGTTCTTCCCGCTGCCCGGCAGGTAAGGAACATGGGTGTCGATAAAATGCGTCCAAATGAAGAAGGGACGATCCGTCCGCGCGCCGGTGATGGTGTTGATCACGTGATCGGCGAGCGCGCTGCCATCGACAAACTGCTTGATCCGGCTTTTACGCAGAATCACCGCCTTTTTATCGATGCACCCTAGGATAAGGTCGATCAGGCGGTTGCCGATCTCCTGCACAAGGCGGCTTGGCTTACGGCAATAACGCCAATCTGCGGCAATCCATTCATGCGCTTCTGGCATTTTCTTGAAGTATTTTTTAACATATGCGGTCGGATTTGCTCGGAATTCACCACGATGAGCCGCGGTAACCTTTGCTATTTTTCCGAAATCGAAGCCATCTTGCATGACATTGGTGCCAGACAATATGGCCTTGTACTTGCCATCATTCTGAATTCGTTTTTGGCAGAAATCTTCGATATTATCGAATAAGCCTTCAAACACCGGAGAAACATGCTCAACCATTTCCACTTCGGAAATGGCGTTTTTTTTATAAAGAGAAATCGTGCTTTTCGTCCGGTTGACGGCAGTGCCCATCAATCCCTTAGGGGAATAAAGATGTTCTTCGTGTTCAGCCCCCTCGCCATAACCGAAGTAGCGCGTCACCCACTTGAACGTCGATAGCAGTTTGACGTCGTAACCCGATTCCGCGAAGGCCTGGAAAACGGTTGGCGGGCGCCCCACGGCTCCATTGTCAAAACCGCCATGCGCAAGTGGCGACGAGGACGTCATGATGGTGGGAAACGACCCCTGCGTGAATGCCGCCGAGGAATAGGCGTGGTCACACACCAGCGCCCGCTGAGCCAAGCGCTCCAGATTGGGGGTCGTCGGGCGCCCATAGCCATATACGCTGCACCGGTCGGCTCTGAGAGCATCGACCGTGATGAACAGCACATTGGGCTTTGTTTGGGTCATCGAGGAGGAAACAGCTCGTAAAAAGTGGCGATGCGATTGTCGGCCAGCATCGCGAGGGCCTTTTCATAATCTGAAACCGTGTCGATCTCAAGCCAACCGTTATCGATGGGAACGGCATGGGGCGCCCGGCCGCGCAGCACCATTTCCATGAGCAGATCGGTCATGTAGGCCTTTTCCAGCGGACGACGGTCCATCCACGGGCGGCGGATGCTGCCCAGCTCGGCGCGGGTGCGCTTGAGGGTATCCACGCCGTTACCCTGGAACCGCATCAGGCCGATATACTGGGCCTCGATCTCGTCCAGGGTGGTGGGCTTGTTGCCGATTTCGAGGATGCTGCCATCGGCGGCAAGGCGCAGGGTTTCGGCATCGTCCAGCGGGTTGGGCGAACGCATTTCCCAATAGGCACGCCAGCCCCGGTCCACGATGACCGACGCATCATGGGTGCTGGCAAGCAAAGCGCCGATCACCCTGGGCTCGTAGACGATGTCGGCATAGGCCACCACGGTGTCCTCGCGCAGACGGTCCTCGGCACAGAACAGGGTTTCGACCATGTTGGTGGTTTCCCACAGCGGATTGACCACCGTGTCCAGACCCAGGCGGTCGAAGGCCTCGGCCCGGTAACCCACCACCAGGGTCACGTCTTGGATTCCGGCGGCCCGCAGCGTCGCCAATTGGCGCTCCAGCAGGGTCATGCCGCCCAGTTCCACCATGGATTTGGGGCGGTCGTCCGTATAGGGACGCAGGCGGCTGCCGCTGCCGGCGGCGAGGATGATGGCGTTGGTGCTCATGGGAGATCCTTGGCGGCCAGACGGGTCATGAAAAGCCGATCCTCGGAGCGGGCGGCGTGGCGTTCAGGGTGCCACATGATCCCCGCCAGCGAAAGGCCGGGGGCGCGGACGGCTTCCACATTGCCGCACTCGTCGGTCGCCAGCGCTTCGAGGCCGGCGCCCAACCCTTCGGCGGGAATGGCAAAATTGTGATAGGAATTTACCCGTGGCCCACTGCCGATCAAGGGCTGCCACGGGCCGGCCACCTGAAGCGCATGCTCGGTGGCGACGTGGCCGGTCACCGCAACCAAGTGGCCGCCGAAGCAGGCGTTGATCAATTGCAGGCCGCGGCACACCCCCAGCACGGGAATCCCGCGCGTGATGGCGGCATCCAACAGGAGGGTTTCGGTGCGGTCGCGCTCGGGCGACACGCCGGTGTCTTCACCGCCGGTCAACACCAGCAGATCAGGCGCCAACGCGTCCAGATAGGCGGCGGGATCGGGCAACGCGTTGGGCACCAGCAGCGGCACCATCTGCCACTCCGCCAAGCGGACAATCCAGTCATGGCTGATGGCATCGCGCGGCTCCACATATCCCGAAGCTTGGGTGACACGCATGGTCAGAGCGACGCGCATGGGCTCCTCACGTGAACTGAACGGCGTGCAATTCGGCGAAGCGGCCGCCCTTGGCGAGCAATTCGTCGAAGCTGCCGGTTTCCAGGATGCGACCGCGTTCCATGACATGGATGCGATCCGCCTTGCGCACCGAGGACAGGCGGTGGGCGATGACGATGATGGTCAGCCGGTGGGCGATGCTTTCGATGGCGTCCTGCACCTGACGCTCGGAATCATTGTCCAGCGCGCTGGTGGCCTCGTCCAGCAACAGCAGTTGCGGGTTGCCCACCAAAGCGCGGGCCAGGGCCAGACGCTGCTTCTGCCCACCCGACAGCCGCACGCCGCTTTCGCCCACCACGGTGTCGAGGCCCTGGGGCAGATTAGCGATGACCGCATCCAGATTTGCCAGGGACAGGGCGTTGGCGATGTCTTGCTCGCTGGCACCGGGATGGCCGACCAGCAGGTTCTCACGCACGGTGCCGTTGAACAGGATGATGTCCTGGGTGACGTAGCCGATACGCGAGCGCCACGACACCAGATCCATGTCATCCAGCGGCACACCATCCACCAGCACCCGACCCGTGGTGGGGCGGCGCAAGGCAGCCACAAGGTCGATCAGGCTGGACTTACCGGCACCGGAACCGCCTACCACGCCGATCATCTCATTACGGCCCACGGTGAAGCTGAGCCCATCCAAGGCCGGCGCGCCGTCGGCATCGTAGCGCAGCACCACATCTTCGAAGGTCAGGCCGGTTTCCAGACGCTCGAAATGGTGCCCGGCGGTGTTGTCCAAGGCCTCGCGGTTGGCACGGCACTCCGCCAAAGCGGCCTCGATGGGGGCCAACGACGGGATATTGGTCACATAGGCCTGGAAATGCTGAAGCAGTTGGATCAGCCGGGGGCCCATGCGCGACAGGATGACGAAGAAGGTAATCAGCACCGGCCCGTTGAGGCCAAGCCCCGCATAGGCCAGGGCGAACAGCGCGCCGAAGGCCAGTACGGGGATGCATTGCACCAGGAAATTGGTCAGCGCCAGATTGGTCTCGGCCCCCACGAACACGTCCGAGATATTGCGCGCCAGCCGACCCAGATGGGTGACCATATGGCCCTCGGCGCCGGTGACCTTGATGAGCCTTGTGCCCTTCAGGTAATCCACCAGATGAAAGCCGAATTCCCGGTTGGTCTTGTTGGTCTGAAAGCCCAGGCGGCGCGACTTGCGCACGAAGGGGCCAACCGCCGCCGCCGCCACCACCGCCAACACCGCCAAGGCCCCGGTCAGCGGCAGGGACAGGGCGGCGCTGAGGATGGCGTAGATGACGATCTGAACCGTGGTGCCCAGAATATGGACCTGATAGGTCAGCGCATTGCCCAGGCGCTGGTTTTCCACCACCACCAGATTGGTGAGGTCGCCGCTGGCCTGACGGGACAGATGGGGCCAGCTGGCGCCCAGAACCGCTTCGATCAGCTGGCTCCGCGAACGGGCGATATGGTCGTATTTACTGCGCAGCAAACGGCGGTCGCGCAGCAGGGACAGCGCGAACGAGCCGATCACCAGCACCAGCACCAGCACCAGCAGCACCATGAAGTCCAGATCGGGCAGGAACTTGCCCACCACCGGCAAGCTGGCCCCCACCGCAGCCCCGGTTTGATTGTCCAGATGGGCGAACAGCGGCACGAACAATGCCAAACCCATTCCCTCAGCCAAACCGGCCAAGGCGGTAATGGCCACGTTGCTCCAGGTATGGGGCAAGGTGCCGACCGTCCGGAAAAAGCTGCGGATGGTGCTCAGCATGGCTGTCCGAGGACGCCCAACACATGGCGGAACAGGCGGCCCACCGAATCGCTCACCGGCTCGCTGCCGCTGTCGATGGTGAAATCCGCGTGCTCCGGGGGCTCGTAGGGGGCAGAGGGGGAAAAGCCGATCAGATTGGTGATCTTGCCGTCGCGGGCGGCGCGGTACATGCCCTTGACGTCACGGGCGGCAACGGTGTCAACGCTGGCGCTGAAATGGACCTCATGGAAATCCGGCGACAAGGTATCGCGGGCCGATTGGCGGGCGCTGCGGTAGGGCGCGATCACCGGCACCAGAATCACGTCGGCATCGCCGCGCTGTTCCTGGCACAGCAGACCGATCAGCCGGTTGTTCTCTTTGATGTCGGCTTCGGAAAAGCCCAGATGGGTATGGAAGCGGGCGCGCACGTCGTCACCGTCCAGGATCGCCACGGTGACGCCCCGTTCGGACAAAAGGGCGGCCACACCCTCGGCCACCGTGGTCTTGCCGGCACCGGACAGGCCGGTGAACCAGAAAACGTGTGCGCGCTTCATTCGCAGAACACCGGGTTGCCCAGCTTCATCTCGCGCACCAGCATATCGTGGACTTCTTCACGCAGGAACCATTCCGGCACCTTCTCGCCATTGCGCAGGAAATCGCGCACCTGGGTGCCGCTGATGGCCTGCAACATGCCCGCATTCATGGGGCCGTAGCTCTCGCTGGCGGGGTCGTAACCCACGGATTCGAAGAACACCGGGGCGATGCCCAGATCGCCCAAGCTGTCGAACAGCTCGCGGTTGGCGTCGGGGCCGTAAAAATTGCCCACGCCGGTATGATCGCGCCCGATGATGAAATGGCTGCAACCCATGTTCTTGCGGCACAAGGCGGTGAACACCGCTTCGCGCGGGCCGCAATAGCGGGAATAGGTGGCGAAGCTGCCCAGCACCACGCGGCCTTCGGGATAAATGCCGAAATCCAGCAATATCTGGTAGCTGCGCATGATGGCTTCGGTGACGAAATCGCCGGGCTTCTTGGGGCCGATAACCGGGCTGATGAACAGGCCGTCGGCGCTGGTTTCCTCCATCGCGCGCAACTGGATCTGCTCGTGCACGCGGTGACAGACGTTGCGGCCATGGAAGCCGACCACCTTGCTCCAGCCCTTATGGGCGAAGACGAAGCGGGTCTGCGCCGGGGTCAGTTCGTATTGGCGATAGGGCGAGGGCAGGCGGTCTACCAAAGTGACCGAACCGCCCAGGAAGGTATCGCCGCCGGCCTTCAGACGGGCGACACCAGGATGGTCGCCGCTATCGGTGCCGAACCACGCGCGCGCCAGGGCGTCCAAATTCATGGTGAAGCGATCGGTGACGTCCAGCAAAGCGTGAACGTGCCCGTTGGCGGCGGTCAAGGCCACGCGCTGCCCCGCCACGGCCTTGCCGTCACCGGCGGCCAGCAGCACCGGCAATGTCCAAATATCGCCGCTGGGCAGCCGATTGCCGTTCAGCACTGATTCCAGCGTCGCCTTGTCCATAAAGCCGGTGAGCGGCGAATAGGTGCCAAGCGCAATCTGCTCGCAATCCATCAGCACGGTGTCGGGCACCACCATCTTGGGCAAGCGGTTCAGCCCATCCACATCGCCGGGCTTGGCCTCGCGCTGCACCAGACGGCCACCATGGGGCGGCACCAGCAGGCTAACCGGGTCATCGGTGAAGCTGGCGCCGTCGCGGCAGCCTTGCTCGTATTGCTGGATCAGCTTGACCACCATGCCGGCGCAGCGCACCGGATAGCGGCCAATGGCGGTCTCGGCGGCCAAGACAAGGCCGTCGGCACCGTCCACCAGCGTATTGTAGATGTCGTTGACCTCGGCGCGGGTAGGTTGCGGCGAGGTGACCATGGATTCCAGCAGATTGGTCGCCACATAGACCGGACGGCCCACCACCTTGGCGCGGCGGATGATTTCCTTCTGCCGGGCGGGAATTTGTTCCAGCGGCACCTGACGCGACAAATCGCCACGGTCGATGAGCAAGGCGTCCGAGCGCTGGGCGATGGCTTCCAGATTGGCCAGCCCCGACAGGGTCTCGATCTTGGAGATCAGAAAGGCACCGTCGCCGGTGGCGGCCCGCATGTCTTCCACATCGGCGGCATGGTTGGCGAAGGACAGGGCGAAATGCACCACTCCCAGCGACCGTCCGACGGCGACGGCGGCGCGGTCCTTGTCGCTGAGCGCCGGCATGGGAATGTCGCGTTCCACCGTCACCGCCTTGTTGCGGCCGATCTGACCGCCGGTGATGACGCGCAGCACCGCCGCATCGGCTTCCCAGGCGATGACCTGCACCAGCACCGAGTTGAAATCGATGCTGATGAAATCACCGATCTCGAACTGATCGATGATGTCGCGCGGGGTGAAGTTGAACATGCGGTCGTCGCCGGGCACCTTGTGACGGCAGGCGCGCACGATGGCGTTTTCCCGCAGCAGGATGCTGTTGGCGACGAAATTGCCGGTGCGGATCTGCGCGCCTTCGCTATCCAGACACACCGGCACCTTGGTGTTGGCCCTCAGAAACTCCACCTGGGGCGCCACGTCCTTCAACGCCGTGTGCGACAGGTTGATCCGGAACAGGGCCACACCGAAATCCTCCAGCCGCCGGATGGTCGGCAAGTTCATGGAGGCGGGGCCAAGCGTACACAGGATCTTCTTGCTCATGGCGGACAGACCTTACCCTAGAAGTATTCCCCGCGTTGGACCCAACGGCCCTCGCGGGCGGCTTTTTCAGCCGCATCGATCATTGCGTTGATGTCCAGCCCACCGCTCAGGGGGCACAAATCCTCGTGCCGCCCGTCCAGCAAAGCGGCGTGCTGGGCCAAATAGGTGTCATCCGGGCCGGCGACGAAATGCCGTTCCACCCCGTCCACACTCACCGTGCCGGCGGCCAGATCGGCCCGCACCGTGTGGCCGTCGAACGTGGCGACCACGTCGCGCATGCGCGTATGGTCCAGATAGTTCAGTTGCAGCGTCACCACCGGGCAGGCGCTCAGCCGGGCCAGGATGGCGAAGGTGTCCTCACTGTCGATCTCCAGCGACGACAATTTGCCGCCCAGGGCGGCCAGATCGCGCCAATTGCCGAAAATCCAGGTCAAATAGTCCAACTCATGGCTGAGATCGCGCAGCACGCCACCGCCTTGGGCCGCCGAAGCCGAATAGCTGGTGCGGTAATCGGTGCCGGGACGCCAGAACGGCAAATACTGTCCGACCGCGGCACGCACGGCCACAGGTTTGCCGCCAAGCTGAACCACCGCATCGCGCAAAGCGCGGATAACCGGGTGGAAGCGCAGATTATAGGCGACGAAAGCGGCCTGGAAGCGATTGGCCGGAAGCGGCTTCGCGGCCTCGAACAGAGGCTTTTCCACCAGGACCAAGCCCTGGAAACCAAGCCCGGCCAGTTGGGCCAAATCGTCGCCATGCTCGTTGGTGCGACTGGCGATCACCACGTAATCGGGCTGGAAGCCCTGGACCGCCTCAGTCAGCGAACCATAAAGGCGCGGATGATCCACCGGGCGGCGGCTGACCACCGCCACGTCATGACCCATGGCCGCCAAGACCCGCGCATGCCGCTGACCGATGGAGCCGAACCCGATCACCAGCGCCTTCATGAAAAGACTTTCCGGAAATCGGTCTGCGCCCGCTCGAAATCGTCGAGCCGGCCCACGTCCAGCCAATATTCCCGAATGGGAAACACGCTGGTAGTCTGACCGTCGGCGATGGCGCGCTCGAACAAGGTGGTCATGTCGCTGGGCTGGCCGCGCGGAATGGCGGCGATCAACTCAGGCTCGACCACATAGATGCCAGCATTGACCATAAAGCGCTGCACCGGCTTCTCGTCGATGCCGACGATGCGGTGGCCCTCCAGATTGACCACGCCGAACGGCACCTGGAAGTCGTATTCGCGCACGCCCATGGTGGCTTCCGATTTGTGTTCCGCATGATAGTTGAGCATGTGGTGAAGATTGACCTTGGTCAGCAGATCGCCATTCATCACCACCAGCCGCTGCTGCTGGGATTCCGGCACCAAGGTCAGGGCGCCAGCGGTGCCCATCTCGCTGGTTTCCTCAAGGTAGCGGATTTCCACGCCCCAATCGGCACCGTCGCGGAAATAATCCTTTACCACCTCGGCCTTGTAATTGACCGCGATGTAGAACCGGCGAAACCCCTGCTCGCACAGATTTCCAATGATGGATTCCAGCAGGGGCTTATCACCCACCTTTAGCATGGGCTTGGGCGTGTCCACGGTCAGCGGACGCAGGCGCTGGCCCCTTCCGCCCGCCATCAGCACGATCCACTGATCTTCCGCCCGCGCTGCCCATGGCTCGTCGATGCGGGCCATGCCGGTCAGGCAGCCAGCTTCATCGACGATGGGAATGTGGAACAGAGTGTGGCGCCGCATCAGTTCGCGGGCATGGGCCGGCGGCTGGCCGTGATTGGACACGCGCGGATGGGCGTTCATGATCTTGCTGCACGGCTCGCTCATGGCGAGATGGAGCAATTGGCCGCGCCGGATGTCGCTGTCGGTGATGGTCCCCAGCAGCAGCCCAGCCTCGTCCACCACCAAGGCAATGCCATAGGTGTCAACGCGGACGACCGCGTCGGCGATGGGGCTCTCCCCCCGCAACAGCGTCTCCTGCCAGTTGTTCACACTTCCCCCCGGTCCGCCGAGGCCAAACGCGGACTGCTCGGCAGATTGACGATGCGGTCGGCCATGTCCTCGGCGCACGACAGGTCGGCACGCGGCATGCTTTGGTACATTGGCAGGGTGTGCAGGGGCATCCACACCGGGCGGGTCATGAACCCGGAATCGTTGGTCGCCTCCAACACCCCGTCGCGCAGGTCGCGGTTAGCGTTATCCAACACAATGGCGCAGAGCCAATAATTGCTTTTGGCAAAATCCCGTTCGGTGAAGAAACTCACGCCCGCCATTCCGGCAAAGGCCTGCCGATACTGCGCCGCCAAGGCGCGCTTACGCTCCACGAAACCGTCAAGCTGCTCCAACTGGGCACAGCCCAGGGCGGCGTTGAGGTTGGGCAGGCGGTAGTTGAACGCCACCTCATCGTGGAAGAACTCCCAGCGATGGGGGCGCTTGGCCGTGGTCGTCAGCCGTTTCGCCGCCGCCGCCAGTTCCGGGTCGGAACTCAGGATGGCGCCGCCGCCGCCGGTGGTGATGATCTTGTTGCCGTTGAAACTGAGCACGCCCAAACGCGCACAGCCGCCGGTGTGACGGCCCTTGTAGTACGAGCCCAGGGATTCCGCCGCGTCCTCGATGAGCACCAGACCATAACGGGCGCAAACCTCGGCCAATTGGTCCAGCTGAACCGGATGGCCGAAGACGTGCACGCAGACCACCGCACGGATGGGGCGTCCGGTCAGGCGATTAACCAGTTCGCCGCCTTGGCGCCGGCCGATATCGGCCAGCCAACGGTCCAGGGCGACCGGGTCCAGCCCCAGGGTCAGGGCTTCAACATCGGCGAAATGGGGAAAGGCGCCGCAATGGGAAACCGCATTGGCGGTGCCGACGAAGGTCAAGGCGGGCACCACCACCTCGTCACCAGCTTTTACGCCGGCCACGGTCAGGGCAACCTGCAAGGCCGCCGTGCCGTTGACGGTTGCAATGGCGTGAACGCCAACGCGTTCGGCCAGCATGGCCTCGAACCTGTCCACATAGGCGCCCACCGACGAGACCCAGCCGGTGTCGAGGCAATCCTTGACGTAGTCCCACTCATGACCGGCGAATTCCGGTTCGTGCAGCCCGCACTTGCCAGGCAACACCGAGGCAAGCGCGGCGACGACCTTACCCGGCAGATCGATTGCGGTCATCGCATGTATCCAAGGTCGGGGCGCAGGCGGTCAAGGCGACTGCGCCACCATTCCACCGTCTGGCTGAGACCCTGTTCCAGGTCATGACGGGGCTGCCAGCCCGAGGCCGCGTTGAGGGCGGACCAATCGGCCAGCAGGGTCATGACCTCGCTGGCGGCCGGGCGCATGCGCTCGCTTTCCTGCACCACCGGTTTGTCGCACCCGGCGACCCGGCGGATCATGGTCACCACCTCTTCCATGGTGACGCAACGGCCGGTGCCGCCGTTGAACACCTTGCCCACATGCTCGTCGCCCAGACCGGCAACGGCCAGGAACGCTTCCGCGGTATCCTGCACGAAGGTGAAGTCGCGCTTGGGCCGCAGATCGCCCACCCGGATGGCATCGGCGGCAGGGTCGAGGGCTTGGCGGATGACGGTGCTGATGATGGCGCGTTCACTCTGACGCGGCCCATAGGTGTTGAACGGCCGCAGGGTAATCACCGGCAGCTCGAACGAGCGGGCGAAGGACGTCGCCATCATGTCGGCGCCGATCTTCGAGGCCGAATAGGGCGACTGGCCCTGCAACGGATGTTCTTCGGTAATGGGCGTGAACAGAGCGGTGCCATAGACCTCGCTGGTGGAGGTATGGACCACCCGGCGCACCCCGGCGGCGCGGGCCGCCAGCAGCACGTTGGTGGTGCCCTGCACATTGGTCTGCACATAGGCCGAAGGCGCCATGTACGAATAGGGAATGGCGATGAGCGCGGCCAGATGGAATACCACCTCCTGGCCTTGGCACAGGGCGGTCATGTGCTCGGCATCGCGGATGTCGCCGCGCACCAGTTCCATGCCGGCACGGATGTCCGCCGGCAGATCGTCCAGCCAGCCATGGCCGTCGAAGGAATTATAAAGAGCCAGGGCGGTGACCGCCGCGCCGCGCCGCACCAATTCGGCGGCCAGATGTGAGCCGATGAAGCCATCGGCACCGGTCACCAATACTTTAATGCCAGACCAAGTCATGACCGTAATCCGTTAGCGCACGACCCGCACGGTGCGGGCCGAGCAGTTAAGTTCGAGCACCTGGCCCGCCGACAGCAAGCCGTAGAGCCGCTCGCCACAGCCGATTGCCGCAGGCAAGCCGAACTCGGCACAGCGGATCGCCATGTGCGAATTGCTGCCGCCATACTTGGTTACCAAGCCGACCAAATCATGGGAGAAGATCCAGTCATAGCCTGGGTCGGCGTTTTCGATCATCAGAATGGCGCCGTCAATGCCTGCAACCGGGCCAGTGCCCAATTGGAACGCGCGGGCGGTGACACTGGCCGAAGTGATGAAATTGGGGCTGCCCAGCGGCATGCGGACCACGAACAGATCATCCGGTTCGGCGATCAAATGCGGCAGGCGCAATGCCCGCGTGACCAGATATTGCCCGCGTGCCGCTTCGGCCTGGGCACGCAAGGTGGCACAATCCGAACCGGCGAAAAGCTGGTCGATAGTCAGGAAAGACAGATCTTCGCGGTCCAAACCAAGGCCTTCGCCCCACCGTGCCAGGGCCAGCAGGCCGTCACTGATGCAGCGGGTGAAGTTGAACTTGGATTCTTCACGCGCCGCCACGGCAGCGGAAATGTACGCGAACAAGCCGTCCACCGGCAGCGGCACCCCGCTTTCCGCCAGCAAGGCGGCGACAGCGCTACGTTCCGCTTCGGTGGGGATAAAGGGCTCGTGCTGTTCCAGCGCCCGCGCCGAATGGCCGAGATAAAGCTCGGGGCGCTCATCGTAGCGCCATGACAGGATGTCATAGGTGCCGGGACGCAGATGACCGTAGCGCGCCAGGAACACGGCGGTGTCGGAAATGCCGGCAGCGACGTCGTGCATTCCTTCCACCAAATCGGCGGCCACTGTGTGGATGGCGAGCAGGAATGCGTCGGCGCGGGCCTGAGTGAGGGCGCCGCGGGCCACCAACGAGCGCAGGAACGTCATGCCCACAAAGGCATGCCGTGCCAGCTTGGAGAACGGCACGGTGCCCTCGGCCACGCAGCGCGCAAAGGTGGCGCGCACGCCCTCGATCCCTTCGGGAACCGTTGTGCTCAGCAGAGTCCGGGTGACTTCAAGCTCGCGCTCGATCCCTTCGGCGCCGATGCCGACAATGCTGGCGGTCAACGCGCCCAGATGACGCTCGAATTCCGCCAGCTCGTCAGCAGACAGGCCTTCCTCGGCAAGGCGTTGGGCTTGGCGGGCAAAGTCGAAGTCACGGCAGGTGACGCTGATCTCGAATTCCAGCTTGTCATGCCATTGACGATTGGCGGCCAGCCGAGCCAACTGAACGTCCACCAATTTGCCCGCCAGGGCGTCAGGCAAGGTGGCGGGCAGGAACGAATTCAACGAATAGCGCACGTCCACATAGGGCCGGCCGGCAAGGGCGGTCAGCAGCGGACGCTCTACCGGGCGATAGCCCATATGGGCGCGGGCGCGCCACCACGCGCCGTCGGTGATCAGCCGGCAATAGAGCGACAGCGCCAGCGGCCTGGGCGCGTTGCCGATCATCTCTGCCGGATTCCAATCGGGCATTTCGCCGAGAATGGTCGAAGCGCCGGCCACACCATCTTCCGGGCACATGCGGGCGGATAGCTGGTCGCAAACGGATGACAGCGCCTGCTTGACCACGGGATCGGGCACCACGGTCCATTGCCGGCTGGCGGCCAGAGGCCGGACCTGCAGGATGAACAGGTGGTCGCCGGCGGTGACGCAAAACTCCAGGTCCAACTGGTGACTGCCTGTGGCAGCCTCGATCTCGATCACCGTCTCCACCAGCTTGCGGATACGCGCCGAATGGATGGAAGATGCATGGTCGCGGTGAACGAACAGCGTCTTGCTTTCCGCACCACCGGTCACGGTGTCGGTGCGGCCACTGAAATCATCGTAATTGATGACGTAATAGGGACTGCCGGTATCCAGGTCGCGGGTCAGCACCACGCCGGAAATCTGCACGCCGGTGACCATGGGCTGGATCAGCACCTGGTCACGCGGCGAGCTTTCGCCATAACTGGCGACCACCTTGGCCAATGCGGCGGCGATGGCGCCCGCTTCAGACGGCACGCCGGTTACCGAATCGAACGCCCCGGCCATGGAGGCATGGGCGCCGTCTTCACAGCCGGCGCTTGAGCGCACCGCCAATAGCTGTCCCGGAAACCGGGCGACGACTTCGGCGACGACCGCTTCGGGCTCGCGCAGCCAGCGCTCGGCCTGGATTGTGATCTGCTCACAGAAGACACCCGCATGGGGCATGACCATGCGTAGCCGATCAAGGGTTTCCGCCTTGGTGCCGAAAACGAATTCGTGATTTTCTGAGAGAGGGGGCTGCACGGTCATGGCAGCATCCTTAGCCATGAAATACCTCCGCGCGTATGGACAGCCCGACGGGCGTTAACACCTTCGAACAATATTCCAGGCTTTCCCACATGAGGGCTGAACGCTACTTGGTGGAGCCGGCAATGTCAACCGCGCCGCCCAGAACCGAAGCAACACCATGGGGCTCTTCACCTGCCACGCACAGCAGCTCCGACCCTGCCTCGGGCCACACCACCAGGAAGCCGGCGACACTGTTTCCGCGGCAGACCATGGTAATGGCGCCGTCACGGCGAAGGCGCTCGAACTGGTCGCTGAACGCGCTCCAATCAGGCGGCGCCGCCAGGGCACGGCGGGCCAGCCGGGCAGGGTCGCAGGCCAGACCGAACAGGTCGAACAGATGATCCTCGGCCACCGCCACCACGCTCAAGGGCGCATCCGGGGTGGGGTCGGTCACGGTGTTGGAGGCTGCCGTGATGGGGGAACGATAGCCCAGGAACATGCCGCCGCTGGCCCCGCCAAGCTTGGCATAGGCGTCACGGTCGAAGATCAGGCCGCCCACGTAATAATGGGCGCGCAAAGGCGAGAACTTGGCCTTGAACTGCAACAGCACGTCATCGGACAGCCGGCTGCGGCCACCACCGAAATGGAACCAGCGGTCGCCCAATTGAGCGCAAGCGTCGATGGCGGTCTGGTGCAGAATGTAGGCGGCACCCAAATCGCGAGCCTCGGGGTAATTGCCGGCCAGATGGGTATGGACGAAACCGCCGCCGCGCACGATGGCCAGGGCCGCCACGGCCCGCCCTTCGAACTCCACCGCCCACGCCATGCACCACGGCGCCGCCAGCAGCCGGCCATAGAATGCGGGCTCGAGCCAATAGCGCTCAGCCGCGTCGTTCCATTTGAGCCCGGCCTCGTAGCAATCCTGCAGCACGGCACCGTCATCGGGACCCAATTGACGAACCGTCAGGCACTCTTCGGCCTTCTTCAACGAACGGCGAGCCGAGCGGTTGTAGAAAGAGCGCCGTACGTCCAGACTTTGGCTCAAATCCAGCACCACGGTGGGGCGGTCGAAAGCCAGCATGTCGAAATGCGAGGCGACCGCCATGGGATTGATGAACGGGTGCAGACGCACGAATTCGGCCACCCGGCCACGCTCACGCTGTTGGGCGCGCCAAGCCGCCATGCCCGCGTCCATGGCGCCGGCGTCGGCAGCCACCGGACCGCCATAGCCCCACGGGGTTTCCAGATCCTCGACCGCGCCATCACCAACCGCGCAAATGCCGGTCGCATGCCGGAACCCCGGCAGCGCCAGGGAATCCACACCGCGCACACCGGCATGAAGGGCAAGGTAATCAGGGTTGAACAGCACATCCTGAAAGAGCTGCTCTGCGCTTACGCCCCAGAGCAAGGTGGGCGAATCGGTCATGGTCACGAGGGGCTTTTCCGGTAAACGTCGAGCAGCCTGTCGGCATCGTCGTCGAGATGATTGAGGTCGGGCAAGCCAAGCACATACTGACAGCCCGTGCAGGCACGGATGTCTTCGCGGCGTCCGCTGAGATGGGTCAGGCGGAAGGCGCGCAAGGCGTCGCCATTCCAGATTTCGGCCAAGCTTTGCTGGGTGACGTCACCGATATGGGTGTCCATGCTCCAATCCACGCAGCAGGCCGATACCGAGCCGTCAAAATTCACCACCAGTTTAACGAAGGGTTCGGAGCAGACGCGGCGGTCGGCCAGCAGCGGCGCACCATCCACGGCCATGCCGGTGGTGGGCTGAAGGCCCAGGGTCATGTCGTGCTCGCCGGTATTGCTCCAGCCCATGATGGCGTCGATGTGGACGCTGTCGGAAATGGGGGTGAACACGTCGAGGAAACGCTGCTTGTCCTCGGCGGATAGGCCCACGTCGAGGATCTTGCAATGAATATGCAAGCCGGGCCGGCGCTGCGTCTTTACTTCGTGCAGATAGGCCACGTTGGCGCGGATGTTGTCGAAGCGGCTGGTGGTGCGGCAGGTATCGCGATAGCCCTCGTCCGACACGGCGTAGACCGACACGCGGATGCCGTCCAAACCCGCATCCACCAGGGCGTCGGCCTTCTCGCGGGTCAGCAGCGAGCCGTTGGTGGTGGTCTCCACCCGCTCGGCCACGCCCGCTTCCTTAGCCATGCGCACGAATTCGGTGAAATGCACGTTCACCAGCGGCTCGCCGTCCTTATAGAGCTGCAGTACCTTGGCCGGCTGGGGAAAGGCGCGCATGTCCTCGACGATCTTACGAAACAGCTCCAGCTTCATGGCCCCGCGCGGGCGCTGGGCTTCCTTCAACAGCTCGGGATTGCCGGTGGGGCAGAACACGCAACGGAAATTGCAGCCGTTGCTGGGATCGACCATGACCGCAAGCGGGGTGCCCAGCGGCAGCAATTCGCGGACCGGAAGCTTCTTTTTCCAATTGGAGCCGTAACGCTTCTGCTTGTCATCGGGAGATGCGGACATCGAAAAGTTTGTGCTCCTGGGGCGGGTGTGGCGCATGTTAGCAGTACGGCAAAGCGCAGCTCAATAAGCCTATGGGAAGGCGTCCGCCTGCCTCAGGAGCCGCGTTCGACCAGCAACGCCACCATCTCGCCCACATTGGCGAGATTGCCGATCTCGGAGGCGTTCAGCCGCACATTGAATGCCTGCTCGACCGCCAACACAAGACTGATATGCGAAACTGAATCCCAATCGTCCAGATCGTCGGCGGTCAGTTCGTCGTGGATCTGAATGGACGAATCGTCGAACACGTCCTGGAATACGGCGTTCAGCCGAGCCCTGATCTCGTCTGGACTGCTCATGGTTCGGATACTCCGGCGGAGGTTGGAAGCGGCTGGGGGCGCATGCTAGTATTCCTGGTCATCCTGGGCAAGCGGCGGAACACACTGAATGGATATAGCGACGGTTGAGTTCGGCCTGTTCTGCATGGCCGGAATTATCCTTTTCAGGTTTCGGTCAGTCATCATCCGCCGCTTTGCCCTGCTTATTCTGAACGCCGCCTTCCTGTGGGCGAGCGCGGGCGGTTCGGCGTTGGCACTGATGCCCACGCTGGCATTCCTCTTATTGGGATGGGTGCTGATCGGACCGGGACCCGACCGCAAGCCTTCCGTCGCGCTCCGCGTCGGCTTGATTCTGGCCGCCTTTGCCTATGTCCGTGGCTACACGGTCCTGGATGACCTGCCCAAGCTGCCCTACATCTATTCGACCCTGGGCCTGTCCTATCTGTTGTTCCGGATTCTTCATCTGGTGGTGGACCGCTGCGGCGGCGCACTGCCGCGGTCGCCCGGTCTCGTGGATTATTTCGGCTACGTGCTGTTCTTCCCCACATTCGTAACCGGCCCCATTCAGCGTTATGACGTGCATCGTGCCGGCCTGGAAGCGTCTCCGCCCGGTGACCGGGAAACCCTTGAAGCGGCGGCGCGGATTTTGCGCGGGCTGATCAAGATGGGCGTGCTGGCGGTCATGGCGCGATGGCTGTTCGACCATGGCGCAAACGCGTTTCAGCAGACAGGCCTTCCCGGCGCCCGGCTGGTGCTGACCCATGGGGCAGCGTCGGCGCTGTTCTGCGCCTATATGTATTTAAATTTCTCGGGCGGCATCGACGTCATCATGGGAGCCTCCCGCCTGATGGGCTTCGTACTGCCCGAGAATTTCAACCGCCCTTGGCGCGCCGCCAACATCTTGGACCTGTGGTCGCGCTGGCATATGTCACTGTCGGATTGGTTCCGCACCTATCTGTTCAATCCGGTGCTCAAAACTCTGGCGGGGCTGGGAGCCAGCCCCAAGGCCATGCCCTATCTCAGCGTCGGCGCCTTCTTCGTCACCTTCCTGCTCATGGGAGTGTGGCACGGCACGTCGGCCATGATGGTGGTGTACGGCTTGGCATTGGGCGGTGGCGTTTCCGCCAACAAGCTGTATCAGGTGCTGATGACCCGGCGGCTGGGTAAGCAACGCTATGGTCGCCTCGCCAAGGGTACGGTCTATTCCACTATTTGCGGGGGGGCCGCGCTGGCGTGGTTCACTCTGTCGCTGACCCTGCTATGGGCCTCCCCCCAACAATTAGACATCTTCCTGTCCATGGGCGGAGTGCTGTGCCTGGGGCTGGAGATGGTCCTGCTAACAACGGCCTTTGCCGCGCTCCAGCTGGTTGACCGCCTGTTGGCCGCGCTGCCGCACCGGCACACCGCCAAAGGGATCGAGTGGCGCTCGGCCATGGTGGGCCTGCAGGCCTTTGCCGTGCTTATCCTGCTCTTCTTCGTGAACGCGCCGGCCGCGTCCGTCTACAAAGGTTATTAAGGCGATGTGGGATTTGTTGCGCCAATTCAAATGGGCGCTGGCCGTCTTCGCCGCCTGCTGTGCCGCCACCGCCGTGGCAGCCCTGACATGGCCGCCATTGGGCGCCATGGGGCGCAGCTTCTGGGACCATTCCGAACTGCTCGCCTCGGCCCTTGCCCCCGGCCCCAATCCGGTCTTCTTCGTGGGTGCGTCCAATATTGGCGACCTTGCCGTGGACGACGTGCAGTCCTTTCACGCCTTGCCCCACCGCGATGTCCACAATTTGACCCGTGGTGCCATGCGGGTTCCCGAGATGGAAGGGCTGGCGGCCTATCTTGCCGAACAGATTGCCCCGGCGGCACGGCAGCGAGCCGTGGTGATCGTCGGCCTATGGTACGGAACCTTCGTCACCGTCCGGCCAGGGGCGGACACCGACCGGGATTGGCATGTATCCATGCTTCCCTTCCATGCGGGCCGCGCCGTGCTGAATGCCGGGCGGACCATTGTGCTGAGCAATCTGAAGCATGCGGTCTATACGGCAATGCCGCCGAAGCGTGAGCGGTCTCGCCCGCCGGAACCGGCGCGTCTGCTGCCTGAACAGGCCTTGGCCAAATTCGCCGCAGCCTACGAAAAGGTTGACCCCGACAGTCTGGAACACTTCGCCGCCATGGTCAGCGGCCTGCGCCGCGCGCATATGCGGGTGCTGTTGGTGGACATGCCCCTTCCGCGCTGGCATGCGGAGGCGTCGCCCCTGGCGGCGGAGTATGCGCGCCTGAAGGCGCCCATGCTGGAACGGCTGAAGGCCGATCCCGGAGTGGCATATCTGGACCTGACCTCACATTCGGACCCGGCGGATTTCCGCGACGCCACCCACCCCCAGCCGGCCACCCTGATCGAGTGGGCCGACGCCATCGGCGCCGCAGTGGCGGCCCTGCCTTAGATATCAGCCCTCGCCGGGCGCAGGCTCCGCCTGCTTGGCCACGGCCGCAATGGCCGTCGGTAGCGGGGAACATTCCGTCAGATCCAGCTGCCACCGCGTGGTGCCGCCGGCATCCTCGGCCACGGGGACGAAGCCAAGCCGGTCGTAAAGCATTTTCACCAACCCGTTCTTGCGGCTGGGCACATAGGTACCGCGAAGAACGGTGTGCCCAAGGGAACGAGCAGCGGCGGCCAGGGAATTGAGGATAAACTCCTCCATCCCGCGCGACAGCACGCGACAGCTCATCACCCAGGTATCAATGTCCGCGATACCGTCGCTGCCCTGCTTGAGCAATACCGCCGAAATCAGGCCGTTATCACCGAAGCGGTCCGTCAGGTCGAACCACAACCCCTTATATTGGCCGCCGTCCAGAAGCTCGCGGATTTGCGCCTCGCTATAGCGGGTGCCGGTAAGATGGAACTGGTTGCTCTTGTTGATCAACTGGGCCACCCGGGGCAGGCGGACGGCATCAATGGCGCCGCATCGCGCCTGCATCTCCAGGCTGGCCAGATAGGCGCCCACATCGGCGAAACCCTGCTGAAGCTCCAGCCGGCGGGAATTGTCGCGGTAATAGTCGGCGCGCTCCGCATCCTCGGCAGCAAAGGTGGCCGGCTCGAAATAACGCTGGCCGATCAGCGTCTCCAGATACAAAGCGGGGTCCTGTGGCAATTCGGGGACGGCTACCATGGGCAGGAAATTGCGCACCAACGCGCGTTCTGCCGGGTTGTCGTCAAGAAAGACGAAGGAATCCAGCCCGAGGTTCAGAACCTCGGCAATATAACGGATATTGTCGGCCTTATTATCCCAATTGGCGCGGAAGACGGCGATATCGTCCAACGACAGCCGCATTTCGGGATGAGTCTGGAACGGCGCCTTGGCATTGGACTCGTCATTCTTGCTGCACACCGCCAGCACGATGCCGCGATCCTTCAATGCCTTGGCATGGGCCTGAAGATCGGCAAACGCCTCACCCTCGGCGCCGCCGCCCAGCCGGATACCGTCCAGCCCGTCATCGCCGATCACCCCGCCCCACAGGGTATTGTCCAAATCCAGCACGAGGCATTTCTTCGATAGCCCGGCCTGAGCGGTCAAGACGGCAGCCGCTTCATGGGCGACCAGACCGGCGGCGTCAAAGCCGAAGGCGTGTTTGGAATGATACCAGTAGCGTGCGTCGAACCAACGGTTCTTGCCGTGGAGCGCGGAAACATGATCCAGGTCGAACAGCGTCACCTCATGCGGGCGACCGCGCGACAGACCAAGGTTGTAGGCCCGCAGCAGGTTGCGCCGGCCCCAGGAATGGTTGGCTTCCAAATTTCCGAACAGGTCGTTTGCCGGGATGTCGGCGGTGTTATGCAGCACCTGACAGCGATGGCGGCCAAGCAGCGCCGACCATAGGGCCGTGGTCTGACCGACCGCCTGGGCGACCACCCCATCCGCCTCTTCAGCCGAGGCGCCAGATGAGACGCGAAGGCTGACGTCGCGGTGGGTGGTAAAGATCCAGGCGACGTCGGGAGCGAAAGTATAAAGTTCGCTGCCCGGATCCAGGATGGTCTGTTCAACGGTGTCGAACGGTGCCGTCCAGACCTCGAGCCGGATGCCACGGGCCAGGGCGTGAAGGCGCAGGATGTCGGCAAAATGGTCCAGCGTGCACCCGGCCAGCAGGGCAAGTCTGACATGGCGCAGACCCAAAGCCTTGGCATCGATGGCGCGAGCGGCGCGGGCCAAACGCTGCTGGGCCGGGAAATCGTGGCTGGGATCGACGGTGTCCGACAGCAGGCGCCATGCGGCCTCATGCTCGCCCTCGCCTGCCAGCGCCTTGATCCGGGCCATCGCATCACGCAACACGTCAGCCACCGGCGGCCCCCCGCAATTGCGCCGAGGTCCGGGCGGCGGCGGCAATCCGTTCCACCGCCCCATGATCCGGCGAGAAATCACCGCCCAACTGGCGGCGCATGATCCCCGTCAATTCCTCTTGGATCGTGGCGATGGCGCCGTCGGACAAGCCCTGGTCGCGCAGATAGGCCATGTACCACAAGCTGGTATCGGGATCGACGAAGCGGCTGGCCGTAATGCGCTTGAACATCTCCAGCTTGTGCCGACCGGCAGCGTCGGAATTCATTGTCGCGTGAGCCCATTTCGCGCCCATGCCGGTCAGGCCCCACTGGTCGCGTTCCCGGTGGACCTTGGTGTTCTCCATGTAGAAGAATTCTTTGAGGGAATAGAACGGCACCGGATTTTCTTCGATAAACCGCATATTCTCCTCAAGGGTTTCCTCGGTTTCACCAGGGAAGCCCAATACGAAAGCGGATAGCGAGGGGATGCCGTACTTATCCAGCAAAGCCAGACCACGGGCGAAATCGGCCTTGGTCGCCTTTTTATTCATGTTCTGCAGTATTTTATCGCTGGCCGATTCGATGCCGAGATAGACACCAGCACAACCGGACTTCTTCATCAGCCCAACGATTTCTTCGTCCACGTACTGAACGCGCAGGAACGAAAACCATTCGAAATCGTATTCGCGGAAGACCTTCAGCAATTCCTTGAACCGCTGCTGCGGCACATTGAAGGTGTCGTCGATAAAGATCAGCTGCTCGATCCCGGGAATGCGTTTGACCGCATTCAAATGAGCCCGCACCGCATCCACATCCAGCGTCTTCCAACCCCGAGCCGTCGTGGGATAGGAACAGAAGGCACAGGAGAACGGACAGCCCGAGGCGGTGCGGATCTGCAGCGTGCGGTTCACGAAAGGCAGGTCCAGCCGGTCCCATAACGCCGGCGCCTCGTCAAGCAGCGGCTCGTTCCATTTCACGCTATTGGCGACGAACTGGCTCCCATCCATGGTGCACAGATTATTGATGGCGGAGAAATCGCGCGTCCCCTTGCGCGCCTTGATCAGCTCGCACAAATCCGCCTCGGGGTTGAAGGCGTGCAGCAAATGGCTGATGCCGTATTTGCGCATCACCGTCTCGACGCGCCCCATTCCTTCCGAATCGGCGACACTGTTCGCCCAGGCGCCGCCCACCACGATTTCCATGGCCGGATCGAGTTTCAACAGCCGCTTGGCGATACGCCCCACCTGCTTGGCGCCCAGATAGAACGTCGAGGATATGCCCACGAGCGGCGGCTGCGAACAGGCGGAATAGGCCGCCTCGAACAGATCCCACTCGGAATCCAAATTGTTGATGAGCTTGACCGAAATTCCGTGGCCCAGCAGGAAATTGGCCAAATGCACACCGCTCATGGACGGCAGATGCCAGATATTCATCAGACCACGCCGTTCGGCGAAGGACGAGGCATCGTAAGATTTGCGGCCAATCGCCTGGTTGATCAGGTCAAGATGGGTGACGAAACGGTCACCGTGGTAAACCAGACGGGGATATACCAGAGTATCGAAGGTCTCCAACCGGTCCAGCGGCCAGTTGGATGTTTCTTCCACATTCATCACATTGGACTGACATACCAAAATCAAGTCCGTCATTTCGAATCTCCAGTAAAACCGACCTGTGCCTTGCCTTTGGCCACCACCACACTGGCGCGTATGATGGCAATCTCGGCCGCAAACGTTTTCATGGCCGGGCTTACTTGGGAAATACGGGCTGAAACTGTCAGCCGGTCACCAGGATGAACCGGTTGGAGATAGCGCATGGACAAAGATTGGAGAAGGCAGTCTCGCCCCGGGAGATGCACTCCAAACAGGCGCGAGGCATAGCCACTCAGCAATGCACCATGGGCAACACGATCGGGAAAGCCTCGCGACACCGCAAAGACCGGGTCCACGTGCAAGGGGCTGACGTCACCGGAAAGAGCGGCGAAAGCGTCGATATGAGCGGCAGCCACCACTTGCTCGAACGAAAATTCGTCACCCTCGGACACGGTATCGATGGTCAATTCAGCGACTTGCAATACGCGCCCCCCCTACTGCCATCCGCTGGTTATAACCGCCGGGAGGACCCGGCAGCAATGGCGAAGATGTTGGCTAATCCATTCAGATTCTAGGGTTTTCCGACCGCATGCCAGAATGCGAGGGCGGCGTTGTCGATTGTATCGACGCTATAGAACGCGTCGAACAATTTGCGGGCGTCAATGGGCTCGTCCCGTTCCACAAGCTCGTCAATTTCCTCGACCCGCTCGACGATGCGGCAGTCGCGATAATATTCCAGATCGAAGCCATGGGGCCGCATGATCATGGGATAATGCCGCTTCCCAGCCGCCAGCGTCTCGAAGAACGACCCCGAAAGGGCAGGTCCAACAACCATATCGGCCCAAGCGGCGAATTGAGAATACGGCTCGTATTTGAAGATTTCACAGCCCAAGCCGAAGAATTCGGCAATTTCCAGGAAATACTCCCGACGCCAACGGCCACGGCCCGGATGCAGCTTCATCCATATCTTACGGAACCCCTTGGCCCGCAACAGCCGTACCAAATCCACGAAGGATTCATACATGTTGACGTTCAATCCCCAGATGGGCGTGTACTGCAACAGCAACACGTTCACCTCGGCGCGGTTCGCCAGCGGCTTGGCGACCGGCACGGCGCCACGGTAACGCTCGGCGATGGGGCAGCCGACGCGGATGACCGGCTGCCGCGCATTGGTCTTTTGCAGCCATTCCTCGTGGGCGCTTCCCCAGGTCAGGCAGCGCGAGACCAACGGCGGCATGCGCGGATCGCCGCCCAGCGCGTCAAGCAGCACATTGTTGGGCGCCAGAGAGCTGTGCCAAGTGGAATCCATGGGCACATGGCGGAGCGCGGCCACTTCCATGATGGCGCGGGGCGGCCAATGGCGCACTCCGTCCACGACCACGCGGGTGAATTTGTGGCGATCGAACAGCCGTTCGATGGAGCGCACCTGGGCGGCGGCGGCGGCTACCCTATCGGGCTTCAGAAAGCACTCGCGCACATAGGCCTGGACAAAGCGCAGCGATTGCGGCGCCGGGCGGGCGAACAGGCGCTCGGCCTCGGCAATGACCTCGCCCGCACGCTGCCGGTCGGCGCGATTGGGCCGACCGGCCGTAAGGCGCACCAGACGAATCCCCCGGCGCAGGCAATGCATGAGCATGCGCGGCCCTTTGGGCAGCACGCGGGTGGTGAACATGGGGGTCACGTCGGCAAGGTCGAATTGCTCGGCCAGCGGCGCCGCCATATTGGTGCCGATCATCAGCAATGGCCGCTCGCCCTTGCGCCCCCAAGTGCGCAAACTGGTCAAGGCCTCGGCCACCAGCCCATAGGCATTGAGCATGGCCACCTGCCACCGCGGACGCTCGCGCGAGACCATGGCGTGCTCGGACACCGTATAACTACCGGCATCCACGCTGGCGCTTTGGTCGCTATAGGACAGCCCGTTATCGGCGCACACCATTTCGATGCAGGTGCGCCGCATCTCGGGGGTCAGCCCATCGGTCTCGTTACGGAAGTCGTAATAGACGATTTCGCGGATGGCGAAGGCTTGGACGATATTGGTCAGCGCGACGGACAGGCGTGCGTGGTTGGCCAAGCACACCGAGACCTCGTTGGCGAAGGACTTGCCTAGCGAGACACCCCGGTAAAGGGTGATGTCGCGGTCGCCGTCATAAAGCCAGTCATTGGCCCGGATGAACAATTCCCGGTGCAGGTGGTCGTTGTCGTACCAGTCCTTCAGGCCCCATTCATAGAACAGGCAATGGCGCCCTTCCGCCGACGCCTTCTGCCATGCCAGCCAATCGCACGACACCACCAAGGTGTCCTCGTCCCCGGGCACCAGACGCAATTGCGCGTCAGCTGCGACCAGGGCGATGCGGGTGTAGACCGGTTTCAGGCGGGCGCACGCATCCTCCAGACGCAACACCGGCTGCATGGTCAAACCCTCGTCAGGGCGTCGATCAGACGCACCGAGGCCAAATACTCACGCAGATCGGCAGCTCCTTCGGCAAGAACGCCGGTGCGCAGCAATTGGACGAAAGCCTGAGCCTGACCGAAGTAACCGGGCCTGAGACCGTCCTGCGCCGGCTCTTCGATGATTTCGGGCGACTGCCCCCGGCGCAACACCGTCGCCCGCTCGATGGGCTGGAAGACGACGGACATTTCGTCACCATACAGGGCAACACGCCAGCCGCCGGGCGCATGATACGGCGACAGAAAATTGCCCAGCGCGCCGCCCTGGAAGGTAAGAAGGCCGCTGTAGCAGCGGTCGAAATCGTCGCGCCGCGTATTGTTGGTGCTGACGCCGGTCACGTCGCCGGCGAAGAACCGGAACAGATCCACCAAATGGACGGAATTGGCGAACTGCCACTGCGCCACCGTGCGCGGGTCGTGGTGCGCGGCGGCGGCCCGCGTGTATTCCGGGTCATGCACCTCCACGTGACGGATGCCGCCGTTTTCAGCCATCAGGCGGCGGCCTTCGCGCAGCACATGGAAGAACCGCCGGTTGAGGCCCACCATGTTGGGCGCACGGACGGCCTCGGCCACCGCTGCGGTCTCCTCCGGGTCCAGCCCCACCGGCTTTTCCAGCAGCAACGGAACGCCCGAGGGTGCCGCGCGCAG
Organism: Rhodospirillales bacterium; assembly: GCA_014380005.1. Lineage (GTDB taxonomy): Bacteria > Pseudomonadota > Alphaproteobacteria > Rhodospirillales > Magnetospirillaceae > Magnetospirillum. Next base: position 43,216 of record JACMKT010000152.1, on the reverse strand, counting down.
GGCGACGGATGCCATGACATGGGCGGGCACCACCACAATCAGGCCATCAGCCTCGGGGTTCGCCAGCATGTCGTCGATCAGACGGGCACGGGGAATGTCGTGCTCGGCGGCGAAGGCCTGGGCACGTTCCATGCTGCGGGCGGCGCAGGCGGAGATACGGACACCGGGGATGCGCTTCAGCGCGGCCACATGCCAAGCGCTGACCGGCCCGACGCCAACCAGGGCGATGTCGATAGGAGTGGCGTCGATGAGGGTGGGAGTGGTCATGATGGTCACGGAATGGCGTAAATGGTTGCGGCGGCTTCGTCGTCAACAGGCAGGGCGACCACCACCCCCCGTGCGGCAGACGCCCTGATGGCGGCGAAGACCTGCATGGTCTGTAGCCCGATATCGCCACCCGCCTGTTGCGGCCCGTCGGACAGGGCATCCCGCAACGTCCCCAGGGACATTTCGACGATATCCAGCGTTCCCGGATTTTCGACCACCGTCTCGATCAGCGGAGCGCCATAGCGGCTGCACGGTAGGGCGCGATCCTCGGGCTTGCGATGGAACAGGCGCCAGGGCTTGGATTCGTCCTCGATCACCACACGGCCATGGCGGAAACGGAATTCCATGGTGGACGGCAAGCCGGTGTCACCGCCCATTTCCAGCAAGGCGCGGCGGCCACCGGCATATTCCAACACGGAATAGCTGCCGGGATCGTCGAAGCGGGCGCCACGGGGATCGGTGAAATCGTTGGGCGCTAAGCCGGCGAACACCCGTAGCGGAGCCCCCCCGAACATGAAATTGCACAAATCGAAAACATGGGTGCCCAGGCAACCGGTGCTGCCGCCACCGGACACCACGGTGATGGACCGCAGGCTGCCCACCAGATCGGAACCATCCAGTTCCCGCAGCTTGTAATAGCCAGCAAGGAAGCGACGGCCATGATTGACCGAGATGCGCCCACCGGCAGCGGCCACTTCGGCTATCAGGGTTTCGGCCTCAACGACCGATTGGGTGAACGGCTTTTCCACCACGAAGCGCTTGATGCCCCGGCGCAGGCCTTCACGGACCAACGGCGCATGACCGTCGGCGGTGGTCCCGACCGCCAGCAAATCCATGGGGGCAGCCCAGAACCGGTCGGAATCCGAGGTCACGCGCGGCGCCAGATCGGGCACCTGGCCCAGGCCCCAGGGTTCGGGCGCGCTGTCGAGCACCGCCACGACATCCATACCGCCACGCAGCGCCGCCAAAGCGATACGGGCGCCCATGCGTCCGAAACCGATGATGCCGACCCGGGGCGCGATCTGGTTAGTCATATTTGTGATCCCGTTGGGAGGAAAGTAAGGATGTCTCAGCTCAGCGGCTCGAGGCCCCACGAGCGTTCATAGTCCGCACACAGCACGGCCAGTTCTTCCATCAAGGACGGCGAGACCATGGCGGCCAGCTGAGCCCGCTTGGCGCGGCGGTCATTCAAATCCAGGGTGGCAGGCAGGCCCTCGCGGGCCAGCACCGCCTTCATGTTGGCATAGGGCTCGGTGCCGATGAAGGCCGCAGCCCGGTTCACATGCCCCTCGGGATCGTCGAACAGATGTTCGTAGCAGATCAGATGGGTGCGGGCGCGCTGCTCGGCGGTCAACGCGGCGCGGCCTTCGTTGCACAGCCGCGTCAGCACGATGACCGTCTTCATCAACCGGTCTACCGGGCTCATGGCGTAATACTGATCGGCGTAATCGCGCGCCCACCACGGCACGTCGCCATGGGGCGTCTGCACCCGGGGAACCGAGGCCATGGGGTCGCTGTCCATGCGCTCGGCCCAGCCCCGGTGATACCACGACGAGGCCACATCCATGGGATGGCGGCTCACCTCGATGATCCGGGTATTGGGCTCCATTTTGAAGAACAGCCGGGCATGGGGAATGATGTGGTGGGACAAGAAGGCGGGGATGCGGCCGGTGGTGTTGAACTTCGCGATGGCCGCCGGACCTTCGGGGTCCACGGTACGGCGGATCAGATCGGGGTAGTCGGTGGCCTTGGCCACGCAGGAGTAATCGCTGGGCCGCAGATTCATGCCGCGCCCGCAGGCGCGGTCATAGACGCAGCCATCCACCGCCAGACGCAGATAGGCGGCGGCGTTGTCCTCGCTCATCACCCCCAGATGGGAGAGCACCGGCACGTGGTCAATGGCCAGCAGCACCTGGAAATAGTCCACCCGCTTGAAGTTGGACACCAGCTTGGCCATGAGCATCTTGCCCGAGCGGCCAACGCCGTCGATCAGCAGCAGCTCGCGGGAAATGGGCGTCTTGGGCGACAGGACGATATCGGACATGAAGCCCCCCTTTACCACGCGGACAAACCGCCATCGACCATGAGCACGTGGCCGTTGACATAGCTGGCGGCGTCGGAGACCAGATACAGCACGGCGCCCACCATCTCATCGGCCTGGGCCATGCGGCCCATGGGGATGCGGGCGCTGTAGCCGCTTTTGAAAATGTCGTTCTGGCCACTTTCCACTCCGCCCGGACACAGGCAGTTGACCCGCACACCCTTATCCGCCCAATAGGTGGCCAGATGCTTGGTCATGGCGATGACCGCGCCCTTGGACGCCGTATAGGCCGGCGGGCAATTGATGGCGCGGCCCATGTAGAACGAGCCCTCATAGATGCGCTGGTCGGGAGCCATGGGGCCATAGATGGAGCCGGTCTGGACGATGGCGCCGCGACCGCGTCCGGCCATGTGCGCACCCACCGCCTGGGCGATCAGGAACATGCCGTCCACGTTCACGTCCATCATCTCGCGCCATGTCTTCAGGCTATAGGTTTCCAGCGGCGCGAAGCACGCGTCCAAATCGGAACTCTTGCTGGCGGCGTTGTTGAGCAGAATGTCGATGGCGCCGAATTCGGCGATGATGGCGGCAACCGCCGCCGTAACCTGCTCGGGCTGGGAGATATCGCAGGCATACCCCACCGCCTTGACGCCATGTTCCGAAGCCAGCTTGGCGGCCAGCTCGGTAGCGGCTTCAGCGGCAATGTCCACCACGGCCACGTTGGCGCCCATTTCGGCGATGCCGGCGCAGAAGCGGCTGCCGAGAATACCGGCACCGCCGGTCACCATGGCAGTGCGGCCGGTCAGTTCGAACAGCGAGCGGTAGGAGGTCATGCGTGCCTCTTATTCATTAGAAACTCGACGATCTCCCAATCGAACGGAGTGTCGATGTCGATGGAGCGGTCCTCCGGCATGACGAACAGGAGGGTGTCGGGGTTGAACACCGCCGGCCGCTCGACGAAGGATTCGCGGCGCCAGACATAGATAGAGGCGTTCATGTCAAAGCAATCGGGGGCGTCCTGGCGGCGCAGCAGCGGCGGATCGGTCAGTTTGGACTGCCGCACCACACCGTCGGCATCGCGCTCCACCAGATTGAAATAGGGCGAGCGGCGGGACGGGGCGCCGGTAATCACTGTGCTGGTGCCGGTGTCCTCCAGCAGCGCCACGGCGCCGGCGATGTCGGCGGGCAGGCGCAGCGGCGAGGTCGCATCCAGATCGACCAGCACGTCGAAGATGGCGCCCAGACGCTTCTCCGCCTCCAGCAGGCAATGACGGATGGCGGGGACCTTGCCGGCGGTGTCGGTGGCCATTTCGCTGGGGCGTTCGATTAGCACATCGGCCCCGGCAGCCCCGGCAGCAGCCAGAATTTCGGTCGAATCGGAACTGACGGCGATGGCCTGGAACAGCCCGGACGCGCGGGCCTGGTCGATGCTGTGAGCGATCAACGGCTTGCCGGCGATCAGGCGGATGTTCTTGCTGGGCACGCCCTTGGAGCCGCCCCGGGCGCAGATGGTGCAGAGGCGCTTCATGCCTGGGCTCCCACGATCCAGCGTTTCACGGTCTGGCTGGGACCGTAGGCATGGTCGATGCGCTCGACGCTGTACGACGCAAAGCGCCCGAACATCTGGGCCAGTTCCGCTTCGGTGAAGAAGTGGCAAACATAGCCGCCGGCCAGCGGACCTTCGGCAATGTCGGTCCAGGTGCCGGGTGACACCTCGCGCCCGGTGCGGTCACCCCAGCTACCCGCCGCCATCAGCGTGGACAGCATGCGTCCGCCGGGCTTCAGCAGTTTCAATACCGCATCCAGGGTGCGCTCGACCTCGTCCAGCGGGTTGTGCTGCAGGCAGGCGATGTCCAGCACACAATCGAATGAGCCGGCCTCGTAGAGATTGCCGATGTCGAGCACATCGCCCTGGCGCAGGCCGATGGGCGCGGCGAGGCCTTCGGCCTCAAGCCGCTCAAGCGCTTGACGCAGGGCGGTGGGCGAACCGTCCATGCCCTCGGCGGTGAAGCCCTCGCGCGCCAGATACCAAAGATTGGGGCCGGGGCCACAGCCCAATTCCAGGAAGCGGACCTTGTCCCGCTCCGGCGCCGCGTAATAATTACGCGCGATGAAGCGCACCAGTTCCTCGCTGGGATAACGTCCCCAGCCGCGACTGGAGAAAGTGTGCTCCCACAAACCGTCCCACGTCATGACGCTTCACCCACGGGCATATCCACGAAGCGCTTGACCAACAGGGCGCGGTCCAGCGTCACATCCTTGAGCCGCGCCAGCACACGCGCAACCGCGTGGCCATCACCATAGGGATTGACCATGCCGGCCAGAGCCGCCTTGACGGCAGGGTCGAGGGCACGGCGCCATGCCGCCTCCACCGCTGCCTCGGTGGGCTCGGTATGGATGACATTGGCGGCGGCGACCCGACCGCGCTGCCGCTCGCCGATATCCACCGCTGGCAGGCCGAAATGGGGTGCCTCGATCAAGCCGCTGGACGAATTGCCGACCATGCAGTCCACGTGGCGCAGAAGGTTGAAATAGCGGTTACGCCCCAGGGACGCCACGGCGCGGCAATCGGAACGGCGGGCGCAATAGGCGTCGATGGCGGTAATGATCTCGCGGCTGCCCGCATCGGCATTGGGGTAGGTGAAGATGATCTGGGTGTCGATACGGTCAGCGGCGGCCAGGATGGCCCGCATGCCCTTGCCCGTATTGGCCGCTTCCAGCGTATCGGGATGATAGGTCAGCATGGTCACCGGGCGCTCAGGTGCCAGACCCACATCGGCGAAGGCAAGGTCCTTGGCGACCACGGGGATTTCGTCGATGCCGTCCAGCACCGGGGCGCCACTGGTGACGATGCGCCAGTCTTCCTCACCCAGCTGACGCAGCCGCTCGGCGCAGATATCCTGGGTGGGGAAATGTAGATGGGCCAGCTTGCTGACCGCATGGCGCACCGCGTCGTCCACCACACCCTCGGTCACCTCGCCGCCCGACAGATGGGCGATGGGAATGGTGAAGGGCATGGCGGCCAGCGCCGCCGGGATCATGTCGAAGCGGTCGCCCATGAGCACCAGGATGTCGGGACGGCGCCGGGCGAAGGCGCGTCCCAGATCGGCGATGGTGCGGCCCATGCCGCGCGACAGGGATTCCGCATCATCCTCGCCGTCGAAACAGGGCAGCTCGACCAAAGCAGCTCCAAAGCCGGCAGCGCGGATTTCATCCACCGAATAGCCGTGCACGCGAGAAAAATGCATGCCGCCGGCATAGAGGATCAGATCCAGGGCAGGATCTGCCTCGATGGCGCGGGCGAGCCGCAGGGTACAGCCGAAATCCGAACGCGACGTGGTTACGATGCCGATGAGGCGGGCCATTGAAGCACCTCTCCGGCTTTGAACGCACGCCATGCCGGCTGGCCGACCACCTTATCCACGTCGCGGGCGGGGATGCCGTCCTCGGGCCGCAGCGCCACCAGCATGTCGGCGGAAATCACGGCACCTTCGGCAATGTCGGCCCGCGCCACCAGCGAGCGGCGAACCGCCTTGGCGGTAGCGGCTTCGATGGGGCGCTGCGACTTCTCGCCGGTGCCCAGCATGCGTTCGACGGTGCGGATACCGGCCACCATCTGGCGCAGCATGACCGGGTCCACCGAGGCCATATGGTCGGGGCCGGGCAGGCTGCGGTCCAGGGTGAAGTGCTTTTCGATCATCACCGCGCCCATGGCAACGGCAGCCAAGGGGGCGATTACGCCTTCGCTATGATCCGACAACCCCACCGGCAAGCCGAAATGAGCGCCCAGAGTGGTCATGGCGCGCAGATTGACGTCATCGTCCGGTGTCGGATAGGCGGTGGTGCAATGCAGGATGGTCACGTCGGGCTGGTTCGCTCCCCACACCGCGCGCATGGTGTCCAGCGGCAGGGCGGCTTCTTCCAGGTCGCACATGCCGGTGGACAGGATGATGGGCAGGCCGGTGCGGGCGGCGGCGCGCAGATAGGGGACGTTGGTCACCTCACCCGACGGCACCTTAAGGAGGCCCATGCCCAGTTCACGGGTCAGGAAATCCAAGCTGAGTTCGTCGAACGGGGTCGACAGGAACATCAGCCCCAATTCGTCGCAATGCGTCTTGATGGCGCGGAAATCGTCGTCGGCCAATTCCAGCGAGCGCGCCAGCTCGTACATGTCGGCGACGCCGGAATTGCGCTTCTGGTATTCCACCAGCGGCGTTTTGGGCCGCAGCACCAGATCGGTCTTCCAAGTCTGGAACTTGATGGCATCCACGCCCGAGCGCGCAGCCTCTTCCACCAGACGGTGGGCAAGCTCCACCTGACCGTTATGATTGACGCCCGCTTCCGCGATGATGAAGCAGCTCATTGGCGTCACCTACCGTTCAATCGACGATGAAATACGAGGAATAACCCGAATGCGCGGTGCGGCGGATCGAGATGCGGTTCATGTCGAACACTTCGCGCAGGGCCAAAGTCTCGCCGGGGTAATCCGGGCAATTGAGTTCGTCGAAGCCGATGACGCTGCCCTTGGTCAGATGCGGCTTAATCATCTCCAGGCACTTCCTGGTCGGCTCGTAGATGTCGAAGTCAAAATAGGCCAGCGAGATGATGGTCTCGGGGTGCTTGGCCAGATAGGCCTCCAGCGTCGCGACGGCGTCACCCTTGCACAGCTCGTACTTCTTCAGATGGCCGATGGGGCATTCGCTTTCCTGGTAGTCCAGGATATCGGCCAGATATTCTTCATAATTGGGGCTGACGCTGTACGCGCCCTCATAGACGCCCTTGGCGTCACCGTCCTTGTCGTGAACCGAGGGGAAACCGGCGAAGGTATCGAAGCCGATGATCTTGCGGGTGCGGTTGAACGGCTCGTACATGCCGCGCATGGTGGTGAACAGGGACAAATTCTGACCCCAGCGAACACCGAATTCCATAACAACGCCATTAATCGGCAAAATATGTTGATACAGCTCGTTAATAAAGAATATGCGCGATAATTCCATGCGGTTAATAAACAGGCCCATATTTGCCCACAATTCTTCATTGGGGATGGGCGTGTTTCGAAGCATGTTGGCCAGACGAACCCGGTTCTTCCGCTCGGCGACAGAGGCATGCATAGCCTCAACCATCGAATAATCATCCGCCATTACACACCTCAATTTCCGCAGGCTGACCTTGCATAAACGTTCTCCTGCATGAGTGCAAGGGCGTTTGCCGCCCCAACGCCCTTAGGGGCAGAAGTTCCCTTTCACCGCCCTGATGGACAGCAAATCGCTATTTCCCGCCGCCGCCCGCCGCAGCCAGACCCCCGATGCCGCCGACGTGACGATGGCGGCGAAAATAAGGGTGGTGAAGAAGCTGGGCGAAATGATGCCGAACTCCAAAGCCACCGACGCCAGCACGATACCCGGCCCGCCGCGCGTATTCATGGCGACGCCCAGATCCAGCGCCGAACGCCGCGTCAGTCCTGCGAACGAGCCGCCCAGCCAGACGCTGACGATCTTGACCAGACTGGACCCGAACAAGAAGACGAGCGCGCCCCAGACATCCACGCCGGCCCCCATATCGATGCGCATACCGACCAGGGCGAAGTAGATGGGGACGAACAGCCCCATGGCGATGGACGAGACTTCCTTCCTGACCGCAACCATGCCGGGGCCGGTCCCACGACCGACCACCATGCCGGCCACCAGGGCGCCGAACACTACATTGACGTCCAGCAGGCTCGCAAGGGCGGCGAAGATGAAACAGACGGAAAGCACCACAGCAGGCGCCGCCAGACGATCCCCGCCCAGGCCGGCTGCCTTCAGCAGACGCACGATGGTCGGGCCCAGTCCCACCGAGATACCCAGGAACAGAAAGGACAGCACCGCCGACCGGACGATCACGGACCAATCCGTCACCGCTTCACGGGCCAACGCGGTGGCCACCGACAGCATCATCCACAACAGGATGTCTTCAAAGGTGGAGGCCGCCAGCACCACACAGGCGAAGCGGCTTTCCATGATCCCGATATCCATGAAAATGCGCGATATCACCGGGATTGAGGTCACCGCTGCGGCAATGGCGAAGACCAGCTGGAATGAGACGGTGGTGCCCGCCGGTCCCGCCAAAGCGGACAGATCAAATAGCTGGACGATGGCGAAAGCAGCAGCACCGGGAATGACGATGGCGCACAACACCACGGGGCCAAGCAGGCGACGATCCCGTCCGAAGGATTCGGCCTGGACCTTGAAGCCGGATACGAACATCAGCAGGGCCAAGCCAAGCCAATACATGCCTCCCAGCACTTTTTGCTCGCCGGGAAACGAATTGAACAGCCACGTTTGAGCCACCGGCCAGACACTGCCCAGAACCGACGGCCCCAACAAGAAGCCGGCCATGATCTCGCCAACCACGCGGGGCAAACGCATGCGCTCTGCTGCCGCCCCGGCAAGGTGAGCGGTCAGCAGCAGACTCACCAGCGCGATAAAAAATACAGAGAGTTCATGATTGGTCATCATCTGTGGCAATCTGCATTAAGTGCCCCGACCAATACATGCGTCACTATCTCGATCTGTTCTTCCGCCATTCTGGGCAGCAGCGGCAGGGTCAGGCTTTGCCGCTGGGCACGCCAGGAATGGGGCAAATCACCCGGCTGATAGCCAAAGCGGGCGAAGGCCGGGTGGGCATGCTGGGCATAGGTGCCCAGGGTGGTTTCCACCCCGTCGGCGCGCAAATGCTTGACCAAACCATCGCGGTCGATGCCATCATCCAACAAGATTACGAAGGACTGGAAGGTGCCCTCGCCGGGAATGTCGAATTGCGGCATGGCGATGCCGTTCACTCCGGCCAGACGCTCGCGGTAACGGGCGGCGGTGGCGCGGCGGTCGGCCAGGATGGCGTCCAGCCGACGCATCTGCGCCAGACCAAGGACCGCCTGCACCTCGCTCATGCGGTAATTATAGCCGTTCTCGACGAATTCCAGCCCCACCGCCGGGCCGGTCTGGCCGCCATGGCTGCGCAGCAGACGCATGCGGGCGGCCAGCGTATCGTCGTCGGTGGTCACCGCGCCGCCTTCGCCGGTGGTGATCAGCTTGCGCGGATGGAAACTGAAACAGCCCGCCCCCGGCCCGCCGCCGCAGGCGATGCCGTCGCGGGCGCCGCCGATGGCGCAAGCCGCATCCTCGACCACCAGCAGGCCGTGCTTTTCACCCAACGCCACCAGGGCCTTGATGTCAGCCGGCATGCCGAAGGGATGCACCGGCATGATGGCCTTGGTGCGCGCGGTCACCTTGGCGCTGGCGTCCTCGGGGTCGAGATCGAACGCACCGGGCCGGCAATCCACGAATACCGGCACCGCGCCGGTCTGGACGATGGCGTTGGCGGAAGCGGGGAAGGAGAAATCCGACACCAGCACTTCGTCGCCGGCCCCGATGCCGGCAGCAGCCAGCACCAGATGCAGCGCCGTGGTGGCCGAGGTGGTGGCGATGGCATGGCGCACGCCCACCCGCTCGGCGATCATCATTTCGAACTCGACCACCTTGGGGCCGGTGGTGAGCCAACCGGAATCGATGACCGCCTTCAGCTCGTCGGCGACTTCGTCAAAAGTCAGGTCGGGGCGGATGATGGGGATCACGACCAGCGCCCCCGATACCACGCAATGGTCTTGGCCAGACCCACATCCAGCTGAGTGGGGGCCACGTCGCCGATCAGCGCGGTGGCAGCGTCCACACCGGCCCAATGACGGCGCACATCGGCGGGACGGGTGGGCAGATAGTCGATGTCGCCATCATAGGCGACTTCGCGGCAGATGCCGTCGATGATGGCCTTGATGGAGGTCTCGCGGCCCGAACCCAAATTCAGCACCCGGCCACGGATGTCGTCGCGCAGCGCCAGCTTCAGCGTCGCTTCCACCGTGTCGCCCACATAGATGAAATCGCGGGTCTGCAAGCCGTCACCCTGGATCATGGGCTTGGCGCCCTCGCGGATGCGCCGCACGGTCAACGGAATGATAGCGGCCAATTGGCCGTCATTCTGACGCGGACCGTAATTGTTGAACGGGCGGATCAGGCTGATATCCAGACCGAACATCTTGACGTAGGACGACACCAGCAGATCGGCGGCAGCCTTGCCGGCGGCGTAGGAGGTCTCGGCCAACAACGGGTGGTCCTCGTCCATGGGGACCACGCGGGCGGTGCCATAAACCTCGGACGAGGAATAATGCACCAGCTTGCCATAGGCGCCCATGCGCAGCAGCTCGGCCAAGGCGGTGGCGATGCTGAGATTGACCTGACAGGCGCCCGCCGGATTGAAGAACGAGTACAGCAGCGCCTTGGTGGCGAGATTGAACACCAGATCGGGCTGGACCTGATCCACCACCGCCTTCATGGCGGTGAATTCGCCGGCATCCTCGCGATGGACCGAAAGCTGGTCACCGTGGGCGGCACGGGCCTCGGACAGGTTTTCTTCCTTGCCCAGGAAGAAGTTATCCACCACCGCCACATGGGCGGCACCCTCGGCCAGCAAGGCGTCCACCAGATGGCTGCCGATGAAGCCGGCGCCGCCGGTTACGACGATGCGCTTGCCCTTGAACCGTCCGCTCATGCCGAGGTGGCCTTCAGCGCGTCCTGGATGGCCCAAGCAAGGCGCAGCGAGCGCAAGGCGCCGGCGCCGTCAGTCTTGGGCTTGGTGCCCTTCTTGACCGCATCGACGAAATGGGAAATCTCGCGCACCAGCGGTTCGGAATGGCGGATATAGACCCGGTCCATGGCGAGATCCATGACATAGCCGCCCGGACCCTGGGGCAGGTCGGTGGCGCGGCTTTGCCGGTAGATCATCATTTCTTGGCGCAGGTAATCGGCCTCGACAAAACCGATATCGGCGGTGACGTGCAACTGGCGGATTTTGTTCTGGGTAATACGGCTGGCGGTGAAGCTGGCGACCGTGCCGCCGGCATAGCGCACCAAGGCGGTGACGAAATCATGGCCGAAGCCCTGCACGTCGATGCCCTGGGCCTGCACATGGACCACGTCGTCACTGATCAGGCCGTTGGCGACGTCGAGATCATGGATCATCAAATCCATCACCACGTCCACGTCGGTGATACGCGAGCTGACCGCGCTCATGCGGCGCGCGTCCAATGCCCACACCTTATGGCCGCCGGCAAGGAAATCGCCCAGCTGTTCCACCGCGGGGTTGAAGCGTTCGATATGGCCGACCATCAGCACGGCGCGGCCTTTTTCGGCGGCGGCGATCAGCTTCAGGCATTCGGGCTCGGTCACCGCCAGGGGCTTTTCCACCAAGCAATGGATGCCGTTTTCCAGCAGCAGCGAACCCACTTCGCCATGAGTCACCGAAGGCGAAGCGATGGTGACCGCGTCCACCTTACCGATCAAATCCTCGACCCGATCGAAAACCTGGCAATCGAATTGGCGGGCCAGCATCTCGGCGCGCTCGCCATTGGGCTCCACCAGACCGACCAATTGGGGCCCCTGAAGCTGGCTGTAAACACGGAGGTGATTGGCCCCCATATTGCCGGCACCGACCACGGCAACGCGCATCTTCAGGTACTCCTAGCCATTGGATCGGGTCTTTGTTCCATCCTCACCCGCCAAGGTCAAGAACCATCGCCGAAGGTTCTTGATCGGATGGCGGAAAACCGCCATAAACAGCCGCATTCTCAAATATTTGCGCGGGTTTGCAGTGACCTCTCCCATCGCCTTCATCGACCTTCAGGCCCAGCGCCGGCGCATTGCCGACAAGATCGAAACCGCCATCAAACGCGTGCTGGAACACGGCGCCTATGTGATGGGCCCGGAAATCCTTGAAATGGAAAAGCAGTTGGCGCAATGGGGCGGGGTGCGTCACGCTTTGGCCTGCGCCAGCGGCACCGACGCCCTGGTGCTGGCGCTGATGGCGCGCGGCATCGGTTTGGGCGACGCGGTCATGGTGCCGTCCTTCACCTTCGTCGCCACCGCCGAAGCGGTGGTGCTGGCCGGCGCCACGCCGGTCTTCGTGGATATCCTGCCCGACACCTTGTGCATGGACCCCCAAAGCCTGGAGCGCGCCATCAAAGCCGCCGCCCAGGCCGGTCTGAAGCCCAAGGCGGTGATCCCGGTTGATCTGTTCGGCCAGCCCGCCGATTACCCGGCGCTGACGGCGGTGGCGGGCGATCTGCTGATGATCGCCGATGCGGCGCAGAGCTTCGGCGCAAAGCTGAACGGCAAGCCGGTGGGCAGCATGGCCGCCATGACCACCACCAGCTTCTTCCCGGCCAAGCCGCTGGGCTGCTATGGCGATGGCGGTGCGGTGCTGACCGATGACGACGAATTGATCGACATCCTGCGCTCCATCCGCAGCCACGGCCAAGGCAAGGACCGTTACGAGCACGTAAGAATCGGCGTGAACGGCCGCATGGACACCATGCAGGCCGCTATCATGCTGGAGAAGCTGGCCATCTTCGGCGAAGAGATCGAACTGCGCGACGCCGTGGCCCGGCGCTATACCGAGGCCCTGGCCGATGTGGTCGAGACCCCCGTGGTGATCAGCGGCGGCACCTCGGTGTGGGCGCAGTACACCTTCACCGTGGACGACCGCGACGGCGTCATGAAGGCGCTGCAAGGCCTGGGCGTGCCCACCGGCGTTTACTACCCGACGCCCATCCACATGCAGCCGCCTTACGCCCATTACCCCGCCGATCCCCAAGGCCTGACGGTGACCGAGGCCAAGCGCAGCCGGGTGCTGAGCCTGCCCATGCATCCCTATCTGGACGCCGCCACCCAGGACCGCGTCATCGCGGCGGTGCGCCAAGTGGTTGGGGCCAAGTGATGAGCCGCGACAACGTCTTCGTCCACCCCACCGCCACCGTCCACGACGACGCCATCATCGGCGCCGGCACCCGCATCTGGGATTGGAGCAAGGTGCGCGAGCGCGCCCGCATCGGCGCCGGCTGCAATATCGGCCAGTCGGTCTATGTGGACATGGATGCGGTGATCGGCGATGGCTGCAAAGTGCAGAACGGCGTGTCCATCTATCACGGCGTCACCATCAAGGACCGGGTGTTCGTCGGCCCCAACGCCGTCTTCACCAACGACATGTTTCCCCGCGCCTTCAGCACCAATTGGGAAGTGACGGCCACTTTGGTGGAGGAAGGCGCCAGCATCGGCGCCAACGCCACCATCCGTTGCGGCATCACGCTCGGCGCCTATAGCATGGTGGCCGCCGGTTCGGTGGCGACCAAGAACGTGCCGGCCCACGGTCTGGTCATGGGCAACCCGGCGCGGCTGGTGGATTACGTGACCCGTTCCGGCAAGCGAATGAACTGGGACATGGCCGGTCCGGCCCCCGCGCCCGAGGCTCTGGCGGATTAAAGCCATGGATTTGGTCGAGCAGATCCGCAGCCTGTACCAAACCCTGCGCCAGGATATGCGGACGCGCTTCCAGCGCCACGTCCCCTTCGGCGATCTGTTCACCGACCGCTGGGAAACGGCGAAAAGCTGGGGCTTCGGCGAAGGCACCAGCGTTTACGACAATGTGCTGATCCTGGGCGACGTGCGGGTGGGCGCCAATACCTGGATCGGCCCCAATTGCATCCTGGACGGCAGCGGCGGGCCGCTGATCATCGGCGATTGGTGCTCCATCAGCGCCGGGGTGCAGATTTATACCCACGATACCGTGCGCCGCAGCACCAGCCTGGGCACTGAGCCGGTGGACACTGCGCCGACCACCATCGGTTCGGGAGTCTATATCGGCCCCAATACGGTGGTGGCGCGGGGCGTGACCATCGGCGACAAGGCGGTGATCGGCGCCATGTCCCTGGTCAACCGGGACGTGGCGGCGGGCATGCGGGCCTGGGGAAGTCCGGCCCGGACAATCATTCCGCCGGCGGTTCCTTAACCTCCGGCAAGCTTCCCACCGCATCTTCCACCAGCCAGCGCGGCCGGCGGCGCGATTCGTCGAAGACGCGCCACAGATATTCGCCCAGCACGCCCAGCATGGCCATCTGCAAACCCGACAGCACGAGAATCGCCACCATCAGCGAGGCATAACCGGGCACGGCGCGGTCGATCAAATTCGCCACCAGGATATAGCCAGCATACAGGAAGCCGAGCAAGGCGACCACCACGCCCAAGGCTGACATGGCGCGGATGGGCAGATACGAGAACGAGGTGAAGGAATCCACCACCAGCTTGATCTTCTTGGACAGGCTCCAGCCCGATTCCCCGTGCAGGCGCGCTTCCTTGACGTATTCGATGCGGGCCTGACGGAAGCCCATCCATTGCACCAAGGCAACGATGCTGACATTACGCTCGGTGAAGCTGTTCATGGCATCGGCGACGCGGCGGTCCACCAGAAAGAAATCAGCCCCCGCCGAGGGCATGTCCTTCATGCCGATGACATGGCGCATGAGCGCGTAATAAAGCCGCGAAAAGGCCAGGGTCGAGGCGCTTTCGCCCTCGCGCTTGGCCCGCACCGCCCACACCACCTGGGCACCCTGAGACCATTGTTCCACCAAGGCGGGGATGGTCTCGGGCGGGTCCTGCAGATCGGCGGCCATGATGATGACGGCGTCACCCAGCGTCTGGGCAATGCCGCAGCCGATGGCGGCGTGCGAGCCGAAATTACGCGCCAGCCGCAGGCCGCGCACCCGCGCGTCCCGCTCTGCCAGTTCATGGGCCACGGCGAAGGTGTTGTCGGGCGAGTGATCGTCGATGATCACCCATTCCCAATCTATTCCGGCATCGTTACAAACCGTGCTGAGACGGTCGTACATGACCGGCAGATTGCGGGATTCACGATAGGCGGGGGTGACGATGGACAGCTTCATGGGGCTTACAGAGTCCAGTGGGGCGCGGCGGCGGCGATGGCCGCGGCCAGAGTATGGCCGACCCGGTCCTGATAGGTGGAATTGACCCGGAACATGCAATCCACCGTGCGGGCGGCACCTTCCAGATAATTGAGCATGGGCGCAGGGTAAGGCTGGCCCGATTGGGTGTAATGCAGGGGATGCAGCAGCAATTGCACCACCTTACCGGCCCCCTCGGTCACGAATTCCAGCGGGTCACGGCCAAAACGCATGCGCGAATCCGACAGATAGCGGTCCGGCGCGAAGATGGCGGGCTCGTAGGCATTGGCCCAGCCGTCCAGCAGCAGATAGCGGCCATGGACCGAAGGATTGTGCAGGCTGACCGAGTTCACCGCCTGCCCGGCGATGTCGGCCAGGATATCGCCCTCGGCACGGGCGCGGCGCGCCAATTCGGCTTCGTCCGCCTCGGCATAGACCTGGGGGTCGAAATGCAGGCCGATCTCGAACCCGGCATCGGCCATGCGGCGCAACAATGCGCGGTTGGACGAAGCCGCCAGATTGTAGGTCTCAGCCGTCACCAGGAAGTAGAAGGTGGAGCGAACCCCCTCTTCCGCCTCGATTTCCGATAGGCGGAAGGCGGCGGTCACGTCCAGATCCACATCGTGGCGCAAAATGATGCCGTTCTGGCCCTGCCAATCGCGCAATGGAAACACCGGTGCGGCGGCACGGGCGGCGCGGAACAGCAGGCGCACGCCGTCATGGGTGAAATAACTCTCGAAAGGCATTGGGCGTTCTTTCCCTCAAAGACTGCCTTGGCGACTGTTGTGGGCTAGCACGCGCAAGGCACTGACCGCAAGGCCCGCGACAGCCCCCGGCGTTGCGGCACTCACGGGACGGGTGCTATATGACCGGACCACACAGGTAGGGTTTGGGGCACCGATGCTTGACTTGCTTTTTTTAGGACAAACGCAGTCGGCCATCCTCGCCTATGTGCTGGTCTTCCTTGCTTTGTCCACCGGCATCGGCCGCACTCTGCGCCTTCATTCCGTAGCGGGGGCCGCTTTCGGTTTCCTGGTGCTGAGCGGCAGCACCGCTTTGGCCATGTTCGCCCTGCGCAAGCTGGCCCTGCCCATTGTAAGCTTCGCTCCGCTGAGCGCTGTGGCCGCCGCACTCATCGTCCTGGTGCTGCGCCGGGTGTTGCCGCCGGGCGACCGGCCCATCACCGCCAATTGCACGCTATTTTGGACGATCGCCGCCGGGCTGGCCCTGGTGTTGTGGACGTTGCGCGTCATCCAGCTTGATCCGTCGGCCAGCCTGTCGTCCCATCACGGCTGGTATCCGCTGTACATCCAGGATTCGTTCAAGCTGGGACGGTTTGCCGAGGTGGCCGACATGGCGTTCGGCCAGGGCTATCTCACCAGCATCTTCTACAATGTGGATTTGATGGGTGTGGTGGCGCTGGGGGAATGGCTCCATTCCAGTGGCGCCTGGGCCGCCTATAGCGCGGCCTCGACCCTGGCGGCCATTCTCAGCGTGGTGCTGGTCGCCAGTGCCCTGCGCCACAGCCGCGCCGCACTACTGACCTATGCCATGCTGGTCCTGGCGCTGCTGGCCACCGACTTCCTGTACCGCACCACGCTGGCGCGCAATTGGGGTGACGGGCTGCTGTTCCTGGGCGGTGCCGTCATGCTGTTCCACATGATGCGTGGCCGCGACCTGAGATCGGCGGCCCTATGGACGGCGGCGGCATCGCTGTTTTTGGTGTTTTCCCGCCATTACGGCGCCTTTTATTCCGGCATTATTCTTGGCCTTGGCTTCCTGGCGGTGTGGCGCCTGCGCGGCGACCGCCGGCTGGGGCCATGGATCATCCTTGGCCTGCTGCTGGTCGCCTTCTCGACCCGCGAGATTTTCTGCATCCTCTCCCCGCCCAGCCCGTTCTATCCGGGCAGCCGCCTGCTGGATACCGTACCGGCCTCGGCACTTTATCTGCTGGTGGGCAGCCTCAACGACCTTGGCCTGATGCTGGGCGAGGGCTTGATGCCGACGGTGATCGGCCCACGCAATCTGTATCTGATCGCCATCATCGCCCTGCTGATTCACCAGCGCCGCCGCTTGGCCCGCCAGCCGTTGCGGCGGCTCGTCTATGGGGCGCCCTTCGTGCTGCTGCTGCTGCCCCAATTGCTGCAGGCCCTGATCGGTTACCGCAGCAGCCTCGATTACAGCAAGACCACATTGATCGCCATCCATGTGGCGACGTTCCTGCCCGCCTTTGCCGTCGGTCGCCTGTTGCCCGACCGCGCGCTGACACGCTGGCCGCTATGGGCGAGCGGCGTCGGCGCCGTAATGGTGGCGGCATTGGCCGCCATGCCCGTGCTCGACCACCATTCAGTGCCCTGGCGCCAGGGGCCGGCGGCCATGCTGGGCTGGGCGTTCCAGCTATATCACGACCATAACCCCGATCTGAACATGGCGGCCCAATTGCGCACCGAGCTGGGGCCGGATTTCAGCCGGACCATCACCGACCGCCCCATCCTATACGTGCATTACGAGCCCGGCCTCGCCATCCGCCACTATGTGGGCGGACGCTTCTTCTGCGATCTGGATTTCTGGAGCGAACCGGTTCAGCGCCACTTCGCCGAAGCCAAATCCTTGCAGGATTTGGTGGCGCGGCTGAACTATCCCAACATTTACCTGAGCTTCGGCCCCACCTTCCTCTATGGCCGCTATTTCAACAATGACTGGCCCCGCTTCGCCAAGGAAATGGCCCATCTGGACGGTGCCGCCTGGATCGAACGGACGGTTCGCCACAACAGCGGAATTTTCCACATCACCCGCCCTGGCGCCCACTCGGCGGGCACGCCCGCCTGCCCGGGCGCGGGCCTGTAGCCGCTAGCTTTTTCCCGGTTGTGGGGCTAAACAATAGCGCTTGCCAAGGAGGCGGAATGGTCGGAGGTCACCTTATGGGGCAGCGAACGGTGCTGTGCGTGGTCGGTGCGCGCCCCAATTATATGAAGATGGCCCCCCTTTATGCCGCCTTGGCCGCGAGCCCCCGCTTCTCGCCGCGCCTAATTCATACGGGTCAACATTACGATCCAGAAATGAATGAGGCGTTCTTTGAGGATCTGGGCATGCCGCGCCCGGACGCCAATCTTGAGGTGGGTTCGGGCAGCCATGCCGTGCAGACTGCCGAGGTGATGAAGCGGTTCGAGCCCCTGCTGGACGAGGCCACCGACCCGGTGGTGCTGGTGGTGGGTGACGTGAATTCCACCCTGGCCTGCTCGCTGGTCGCCACCAAGAAGGGCGTGCCGGTGGTGCATGTGGAAGCGGGCCTGCGCTCGGGCGACCGCTCCATGCCCGAAGAGATCAACCGCATCCTCACCGACCAGATTTCCGATCTGCTGTTCATCACCGAACGTTCCGCCACCGAAAACCTTGTGCGCGAAGGCATCGCCCCCGCGCGCATCCATTTCGCCGGCAACGTCATGATCGACAGCCTGCGCAGCAATCTTGCCCGCGCCATCCCGCCTGCCGAGACCCTGGCTGCTGCCGGCTTCGCCGCGCCCGGGCGGTTCGCCCTGTCCACCCTGCACCGTCCCGCCAATGTGGACGACCCGGCCATCCTGCGCCCCTTATTGGAGGCGTTGAGAACCATCGGCACGGATGTGCCGGTGATCATGCCGCTGCACCCGCGCACCCGCGCCCGCATCCAGGCGGCCGGGCTGGACGGCTTGCTGGCGCAACCGAATATTCTGCCCATCGGTCCGGCCAGCTATCTCAGCATGCTGGGGCTGATGGCCTCGGCCACCATGGTGCTCACGGATTCCGGCGGCATTCAGGAAGAAACCACCGCCCTGGGCGTGCCCTGCCTGACCCTGCGCGACAATACCGAACGGCCCATCACCATCGCCGAAGGGACCAACACCCTGGTGGGGCGCGAGCCCGCCCGCATTCTGGCGGCGGCGGCGGATGTGCTTGCCACCGGCGGAAAGCGGGGCCGCATTCCGGAATATTGGGACGGCCACGCCGCCGCGCGGGTCGTTGCCATGATGGAACAAATTCTGTGATGTCCAGATTCTGCCAGCACTCCCCCGCCGCCATGCTGCAATCGCCCGCCACGCCGTTGCTGCTGGGCGCCCTTGTGGCGCCGCTGCTGGTCTCGCTCGCCTCGCTGGGGCTGGCGCCGCTGTTTGCCGTCATCGTGGTGTGGGCCTTGGCCGCCGGATGGCACAGCCGCCCCTGGCAGCGCATGAACCGGCCCATGGCCGCCTGTCTGGCCTTTGTGGTGGCATGGGGTGCGCTGTCCACCTTCTGGGCGCTGGACCCCGTGCAAACCGCCCGAACCAGCATGGTCCTGGCGGGCGAGCTGTTCGGCGGCATGATCCTGCTGATCCTGGCGCGGGACTTGCCCCAAACCGACCGTCGCCCCATCGTCCTGGCTTTGGCGGCAGGCTTCTCGCTCAACGTGGCTCTGCTGCTCATCGAATTGATGACCCCCGGCCTGACCCCGTTGCTCCACAATTTCAATAATCTGCCCCCCGAGGTTGTGCGGGAAAGTCAGCTCAACAAGCTGTCGCGCTCCTTCACCCTGACCGCCATTCTGTGCCTGCCGGTGGCGCTGGCGCTGTGGCGGTTCAACCACCGCATTTGGGCCGTTGCCGTGACGGCGGGCGTCATGGTGGTTGTTGTCATCGGCCATTCCCTGGCGTCCAAGCTGGGGCTTCCCTTGGCGGTCGCGGTGGCCTGGGCCGCCAGCCGCCGTCCGGTAGCGACCTCGCGGGTGCTGGCCGTGGCCATGGTGGTCACCATCGCGGCGGCACCGCTGGTGATGCGGCTGTCGCCGTCGCCGCAGATGCTGCACGACAATTTCCACATGATCCCGTCTTCGTCCCTGCACCGGCTGGTGATCTGGACGTTCACCACCGGCAAAATTTACGAAAAGCCCGTGCTGGGCTGGGGTTTGGACGGGTCGCGCACCATTCCCGGGGCCGATGACAGCGCCATCATCATCCGCCGCGACCTGGACAATACCGAAATCCTGCAAGCCCATCTGCCCCTGCACCCCCATCAAGCCGCCCTGCAATGGTGGCTGGAACTGGGCGCGGTGGGCACCGCCGCCGTGGCCGCCTTCCTGGCCCTGGCGGTCCTGGCCATGGGCCGCATGGCCCATCCCGCCGCCCCCCTTGCCGCCACGGCAGCGGCCTTCGTGGTCGCCTTGGTCAGCTACGGCATCTGGCAAAGCTGGTGGCAGGGCACCCTGTGGCTGGTGGCTGCATTGTGCGCCGCCATGTTCTCCAACGCCCGCACCGACGCCCACACAAACGCCCGCACCAACGACTGACGCCGCCATGCGCATCCTGTTCCTGACCGAAAACTTCCCGCCCGAGACCAACGCCGCCGCCACGCGGGTGTACGAGCGCGCCGTCTATTGGGCACGCTGGGGCCATGAGGTCACCATCATCACCAGCGCCCCCAATTTTCCCCAGGGCAAGCTGCACGACGGCTGGCAGAACCGCTGGTATCAAAGCGAGATGCGCGACGGCATCCGCGTCATCCGGGTCAAGACCTACATCGCCGCCAATGAAGGCTTCCTTCGGCGCACTCTGGACTTCGTATCGTTCATGGTCACCGCCTTCGCCGCCGGATTGGTGGTCAAACGGCCCCATGTGGTGGTGGCGACCTCGCCGCAATTCTTCGCCGCCGTGGGGGGCTGGGCGCTGGCCGCCTGCCGCCGTCTGCCCTTCGTGTTCGAACTGGGCGATCTGTGGCCGCGCTCCATCCTGGCGGTGGGCGCCATGCGGCAAAGCCCGCTGATCCGCGCGCTGGAAGCGTTGGAGCTATTCCTCTACCGCCGTTCGGAATCCGTGGCGGCGCTGACCCAGGCGTTCAAGCGCGATTTGACCGGGCGCGGCATTCCCGCCAAGAAGATCGCCGTGGTGCTGAACGGCGTCGATCTGCCGCGCTATGCCCCCCGGCCCCGCGACGAAGCTTTAAGCGCCCATTGGGGCTTGGACGATAAATTCGTCATCGGCTATGTGGGCACCCACGGCATGGCCCATGGCCTGATCAACGTGTTGGACGCCGCCGAGCATCTGCGCGGCAATGACCGTTTCCGCTTCCTGCTGGTGGGCGCGGGAGCCGAGCGCCAGATGCTGATGGACGAAGCCAAGCGGCGCGGCCTGACCAATGTGGTGTTCGGCGAATCCCAGCCCAAGGAAAAGATGCCCCTGGTGTGGTCCCTATGCGACGCCGCCCTGGTCCATCTGAAGAACGACGACGCCTTCGCCGAAGTGATCCCCTCCAAGATATTCGAAGCCATGGCCATGGGCCTGCCCATCCTGCTGGTCAGCCCGGAAGGCGAGGCCAGCCGCATCGTCATGGATGACGGCGCCGGGCTGTGGGTGCCGGCGGGCGACCCGCTGGCCCTGGCAAATGCTGCCCGGCGGCTGATGGATGAACCGGCAACCCGTAACGCCCTGGCCTCCACCAGCCTTGCCGCCGCTCCCAGCCATAGCCGCGAGCATCAGGCCGAACGCATGCTGCGCGTCCTTGAACTGGCGGCGGGCCGCCAAGGGGCGCTGACCGGCACCATTGAGAATTGAGTTAGGCTAACAAGCCGATCCTGTCCATGCCGCAACGGCTGAAAGTCGCGAGACTCCCATGAAGCAAGTCATCCAAAGCGCTCGCACCGGCAAGCTGGCCCTCAAGCAGGTCCCCGATCCCAAGGTCCGCGCCGGTTCGGTACTGGTGCGCACGCGCGCCTCGCTGATCTCCGCCGGGACCGAGCGCATGGTCATCGATTTCGCCAAGAAAAGCCTCGCCGCCAAGGCGTCGGCGCGGCCCGATCTGGTCAAGAAGGTGCTGGATAAGGCCAAGCGCGACGGCATCATCTCCACCTTCAAGGCGGTGATGGCCCGGTTGGACGAGCCCATGCCCCTGGGCTATTCCGCCGCCGGCGAGATCGTCGCCATCGGCTCCGGCCTGGAGGGCACCTTCCGCATCGGCCAGCGCGTGGCCTTGGCCGGGGCCGGGCTTGCCAATCATGCCGAGCTGAATGTGGTGCCGCGCAATCTGGTCGCCCCCATCCCCGATGGCGTGACCGATGAGGAAGCCTGTTTCGGCACCCTGGCCTCCATCGCCATGGCCGGTGTCCGCAATCTGGGCCCGCAATTGGGTGACGTTGTGCTGGTCCTCGGCGTCGGTCTGGTCGGCCAGCTGGCGAGCCAATTGCTGAGCCTGTCGGGCGCCCGCGTCGTCGCGGTGGACGTGGACCCCAGCCGCCTGGAGCTTGCCAAGCGCAGCGGCGCCGAATTGGTGTGGCGCCTGGGCGAGCCCGGTCTGGCCGAGGCGGTGGCCGCACTGACCGGCGGTCAGGGCTGCGACGGCATCCTGATCGCGGCGGCCACGGATTCGTCCGACCCGCTGGAACTGGCGGCAGAGCTGGCGCGCGACCGGGCCAAACTGGTCATGGTCGGCAAGACCGGCACCGAATTCCCCTATGCCGCCTTCATGAAGAAAGAGCTGCAGCTAGTGGTCTCGCGCTCCTACGGGCCGGGCCGCTATGACGAGGATTTCGAGGGCAGGGGGGTCAAATACCCCGTCGGCTGGGTACGCTGGACCGAAAGCGAAAACCTGCGCGAATGCGTCCGCCTGATGGACCCCGCCCAGGCCCGCCGCCTGGATGTGGGCGTGCTGATCACCCACCGCTTCCCCTTCGACCAGTCGGAAGCCGCCTATACCCTGGTAACCGAGCGGACCGAGCCCAATATGGGCGTGGTACTCCACTACGATACCGGAACGAAAGTGGCGCCGGTGGCTTTCCCCCAAGCCACATTGTCCGGCCCCTGTGTCATGGGCGTCATCGGCGCCGGTAATTTCGCCCGCACGGTGCTGCTGCCCGAGCTGAAGCGCATTTCCGGCGTCAGCCTGAAGACCATCTGCACCACCCGCGGCCAGACCGCCGACCATGCCAAGGGCGCCTTCGGCTTTGCCCATGCCACCACGGAATTGGACGAAGTCTTGGCCGATCCCGCCATCAACGCCGTGCTGGTGGCGACGCGCCATTCCAACCACGCCGAACTGACCGCGCGCGTGCTGGCCGCCGGCAAATCGGTCATCGTGGAAAAGCCGCTGGCTTTGGACCGCGCGGGCATCAATCAAATCGTCGCCGCGCGCAATGGCTCGAACGGCTTCTTCACCGTCGGCTTCAACCGCCGCTTCGCCCCCATGACCGTCAAGGCCCGCGCCCTGCTGGCCCGCCATAACGGCCCCAAGATGCTGGTGCTGCGGGTCAATGCGGGCGCGCTGCCGGCGGAAAGCTGGGTCAATGCGGCGGAAGAGGGCGGCGGGCGTATCCTGGGTGAAGCCTGCCACTTCATCGATCTAGCCCGCACCCTGGCCGGCAGCCCCATCACCACCGTGCAGGCCGATGCCGCAGGCGTCACCCATGGCGGCTGCGACGATCTGACCATCACCCTGGGCTTCGCCGACGGCTCGCTGGCGACCATCATCTACACCGCCCAGGGCGATTCCTCGTTCTCCAAGGAACGCTTCGAGTGTTTCGCCGGCGGAACGGTCATCGCCATCGACAATTTCCTGTCGCTGTCGGTCACTGAAAATGGCCGGACCCGGACGGAAAAAGCCAAGATGGGCCAGGACAAGGGCCACCGCGCCGAGCTGGAGGCCTTCGTCAAGGGCGTCACCACCGGCCAAGCCCCGGTGGATGAGGCCGAATTGGTGGAAACCAGCCTTGCCACCATCGCCGTGCTGGACTCCCTGAGCCAGGGCCGCCGCATCTCCCTGTCTGAAGGCGCCTGATCATGGCCGGCCCGCTATTTTCCGCCGCAGAGGCTTGGTCCACCGGCTGGGCTCCGGCCCTGGCCGCCGGCCTTGCCACCATCGTGGCGACGCGGCGGGTGCTGGCTTTCCTCCACCACCGCCAGATCATGGATTTGCCCAACGAGCGGTCCAGCCACAAGCTGCCCACCCCGCGCGGCGGCGGCTTGGCAACCACCCCCATCCTGGCCGGCATCATCCTGGCGTTGGGCTGGTTTCATGCCTCTGCCGGGTTGGGCATGCTGGGTTTGGGCGCCCTGGTGCTGCTGGCCATCTCGTGGGCCGATGACCGCAAGGGCCTGCCGCCGCTGCCACGCTTTCTGACCCATGCCTGCATGATCGCCGCCTTCCTGACTCTGGTGCCGGGCAAGCTGCTGGTATTCGGCGGCGCCGTGCCGCCCTGGGCCGACCGGGTCATCGCCGGCGTGGCGTGGCTGTGGTTCGTCAATCTGTACAATTTCATGGACGGCATCGACGGCATCACCGGCATCGAGACCACCACTGTGGGCCTGGGCATCGCTCTGGTCGCCACATTGGCGCCCGGTCTGGCCGTGCTGGACGCCATTCCCGGCGGGCTGGCGGTGGCCGCCATCGGCGCCGGTTTCCTGATCTTCAACTGGCACCCGGCCAAGCTGTTCCTGGGCGATTCCGGCTCGATCCCGCTGGGCTATGTGCTGGGTGGATTGCTGCTGCTGCTCGCCATGCAGGGCCAATTGGCCGCCGCGTTGATCCTGCCGGCTTATTATCTGGCCGACGCCACCATTACCCTGTTCCGCCGGGCGCTGAACCGCGAGAAAATCTGGCAGGCTCACCGCAAGCATTTCTATCAGCGCGCCGTCCAGGGCGGACGCCGCCACGATCAGGTGGCGTTGGTCATCCTGGCCGGCAATGTGGCCCTGATTGGTGCCGCCATGGGCGCGGCGTCGGGTTATGTCTGGCAGGGCGCGGGCGCCGCATTGGTCATTACCGCCGCCATGCTGACTTTGCTGCAATCCTGGTCCAGGGGCACGCTGAAATGAGAATTTTGGTCACCGGCGCCTCGGGTTTCGTCGGCGGGCCGGTCTGCCGCCGCCTGCTGAGTTCCGGCCACGAGGTGATAGCGGCGGTGCGGCGCGACGATGCCTTCCTGCCCATGGATGTGGAAGCCCGCCGGGTCGCCGAGCTGGGTCCCAATACGGATTGGCGCGGCGCGCTGAAGGGCTGCGACGGGGTCATCCATCTGGCGGCGCGCGCCCATGTCATGAGGGACACGGCAACCGACCGGCTGACCCTGTTCCGCCGCATCAACCGTGACGGCACCGTGCGTTTGGCCGAGCAGGCCGCCGGCGCCGGGGTGGGCCGCTTCGTCTTCGTCAGCTCCATCAAGGTCAATGGCGAGGCCACCCCCGCCCATAAACCCTTCCACGGCGACGATGCCCCGGCACCGCTGGACCCCTACGGCATCTCCAAGGCCGAGGCCGAAGCCGAACTGGCCGGCATCGCCACCCGCACCGGCCTGTCCCTGGCGGTGGTGCGCCCGCCCATGGTCCATGGCCCCGGCGCCAAGGGTAATCTGGCGGCGCTGATGCGGGTGCTGGACAAAGGCCTCCCGCTGCCCCTGGGCGCCATCCGCAACCGCCGTTCCCTGGTGGGGGTGGAAAATTTGGCCGATGCCCTGGCCTTCCTGGTGACGCACCCCGCCCAGGGCCGCTTCCTGATCCGCGACGGCGAAGATATTTCGACCCCGGAACTGATCCGTAATCTGGCTGAGGGCCTGGGCCGCAAGGCCTGCCTGCCCCCGGTGCCGGTGGCGCTGCTGCGCCTTGCCGCCAGCCTGCTGGGCAAGGGCGCGGCCATGCAACGCCTGACCGGCTCGCTGGTGGTGGACGATAGCCCGTTGCGGGCACTGGACTGGGTGCCGCCGGTCACGCTGGCCGATGGTTTACGGGCGGTCGCCGCCGCCCATGCATCAAGCAATCGCGAGGTCCGCTGTGGCTGAGATCATCCCCGTCATCCTGTCCGGCGGCGCCGGCACCCGTTTGTGGCCGCTGTCGCGGGAGTTGCGTCCCAAGCAATTGCTGCCGCTGACCTCGGAGTCCACGCTGCTGCAGGACACCGCCGGGCGCATCCCGGGCCGGCCCATGGTGGTGTGCAATCAGGAACACCGCTTCATCGTCGCCGAGCAATTGCGCGAAATCGGCCTGGAACCGCGCGCCATCGTCATCGAGCCCATGGGCCGCAACACCGCCCCCGCCGTGGCCGTGGCCGCCCTGTTGGCCGAGCCCGATGCCCTGCTGCTGGTCATGCCGTCGGACCATCAGGTGCGCGACACCGATGCCTTCCGCGCCGCCGTCGCCAAGGCGGTGCCCCTGGCCGAAGCGGGCATGCTGGTGACCTTCGGCATCCAGCCCACCGACCCCAATACGGGCTATGGCTATATCCGCCGCGGCCAGCCGGTAGAGGGCGGCTTCGCCGTGGAACGGTTCGTGGAAAAGCCCGACCGCGCCACCGCCAAAGCCTACCTGGCGTCAGGCGAGTATCTGTGGAATGGCGGCATCTTCCTGTTCTCGGCCCAGACCTATTTGACCGAGCTGTCCAAGCGCCTGCCCGCCATGGTGGATCAATGCCGCGCCGCTTTGGCCGAGGGTGCGTCCGATCTGTTCTTCTTCCGCTTGGCCGATGCCCCCTTCGCCGCCATCACCGGTGAAAGCATCGATTACGCGGTGATGGAGCACACCGACCGCGCCGCCGTGGTGCCAGTGGACATGGGCTGGTCCGATATCGGGTCGTGGTCGGCGCTGTGGGCGGAAAGCCCGCAGGATGCCGATGGCAACGTGCTGCTGGGCGACGTCATCGCCAGCAACAGCCGCAACGCCTATATCCGCAGCGAGGGCCGGCTGGTGGCCGCCATCGGCGTGCAGGATCTGGTCATCGTCGCCACCGAAGACGCGGTTCTGGTGGCCGACAAGGCCCATGACCAGGACGTCAAAAAGATCGTCGAAACCCTGAAAGCGGCCAACCGCCCCGAAGCCACCCAGGGCATCCGCACTTGGCGCCCGTGGGGCTGGTTCCAGACCATCGACGAGGGCTACCGCTTCCGGGTCAAACACATCCAGGTCAATCCGGGATCGAAACTGTCCCTGCAAAAGCACTGGCACCGCTCGGAACATTGGGTGGTGGTGACCGGCACCGCTTTGGTCACCTGCGGCACCGAGACCTTCACCCTGCGGGAAAACGAATCCACCTTCATCCCCGCCGGCACCATCCATCGCCTGGAAAATCCCGGTCGGGTGCCGTTGCGCATGATCGAGGTACAGTCGGGCGAATATGTGGGCGAGGACGATATCGTCCGCATCGAGGACGATTACGGTCGGAGCGAGGCTTAATCCAACTCGAAGGCGTTTTTGTAATCCAGCTTCAGCGCCGGGTCCTGATCTTCCTTACGCAGGAAGCAATTGCCCACGGTCAGCACCTCAATCTCGCTACCCATGAAGCAGCGGAAGGCGTCTTCGGGGGTGTTGACGATGGGTTCGCCGCGCACATTGAAGCTGGTATTGACCACCACCGGGCAGCCGGTCTTGGCCTTGAAGGCGGAGATCAGCGCGTGGTAGCGCGGATTGGTGTCCGCATGCACGGTCTGTACGCGGGCGGAATAATCCACATGGGTGATGGCGGGCAGGCTGGAGCGCGGCACGTTCAGCTTGTCGATGCCGAACAGCGCGTCTTCCTCGGCGGTCATGGCGCGGCGATGCCGTTCCGCCACCGGCGCCACCAACAGCATATACGGGCTATGGGTATCCAGATCGAACCACTGGGACACGTCTTCCGCCAGCACCGAGGGGGCGAAGGGACGGAAGCTCTCGCGGTATTTGACCTTTAGGTTCAATACCTTCTGCATGGATGGCGAGCGCGGATCGCCCAGGATGGAGCGCCCGCCCAAGGCACGCGGGCCGAATTCCATGCGGCCCTGCATCCAGCCCACCGCCTTTTCCTCAGCCAGGGCCTGGGCGGTGGCCTCGATCAGCTGATCATCGCTGAGCACGGTGAATTTGGCGCCAGCCCCGGTCAGCCGGGCCTCAATATCCGTCTGCCCATAGACCGGCCCCAGATAGGAGCCCTTCATGGCATCCTTGCCGCCGCCCGCCACATTGCGGGGCTGGCCCTTGTGGATGTGGTATCCCGCCAGGGCGGCGCCCAAGGCACCGCCGGCATCGCCCGCCGCCGGCTGAATCCAGATATTGTCGAAGATGCCTTCGCGCAACAATTTGCCATTGGCGACGCAGTTCAGCGCCACGCCGCCGGCCAGACACAAATTGCGGGCACCGGTCTCGCTGCGGATGGCGCGGGCCAGCTTCAGCACCACGTGCTCGGTCACCGCCTGCACTGAAGCGGCCATGTCCATGTGGAACTGGGTCAACGGTTCCTCGGACCGGCGCACGGGCTGGCCGAACAAGGCGGCGAACTTGTCGTTCGTCATGGTCAGGCCGGTGCAGTAATCGAAATAGGACTGGTCCAGCCAGAAACTGCCGTCCTCTTTGACGTCGATCACCTTATCCAGAAGCTGCCGGGCGTATTTGGGCTCGCCGTAAGGGGCCAGCCCCATGACCTTGTACTCACCCGAATTGACCTTGAAGCCGGTGTAATAGGTGACAGCCGAATAGAGCAGGCCCAGCGAGTGGGGGAAATGCAGTTCCTTGTGGATTTCAAGCGAATTGCCGTCACCCATGGCAAGCGACGAGGTGGTCCATTCGCCCACGCCGTCCATGGTCAGCACCGCCGCCGATTGGAACGGTGACGGAAAGAACGCCGAAGCCGCATGGGACAGATGATGTTCGGCGAACAGCAGCCGGTTCATCCAATCGAAGTCCGTGGCGAACTTCTTGAATTCCTTGCGCAGCAGATCCTTCTGAAACAGCTTTTCCTTGAGCCAGACCGGAATGGCGGTCTTGAACGAGGAAAACCCACGCGGCGCGAAGGACATATAGGTTTCCAGCAGCCGCTCGAACTTCAGGAACGGCTTGTCGTAGAACACCACGCTGTCCACATCGTCCAGCCGGCAGCCGGCCTCGGCCAAGCAATAGGCGATGGCGTGCTTGGGAAAGGCGGCGTCGTGCTTCTTGCGGGTGAAGCGTTCTTCCTGCGCCGCCGCCACCACCTGACCATTGTCGATCAGCGCGGCGGCGCTGTCGTGGTAGAGCCCGGAGATGCCGAGGACCTTCACCCTGAACCCTCTAGAACAAAGTATAGATGAAGGGCGCCACCGCCGAGCCCTGGCTCAGCACGATCAGGCCACCGAACAGCACCATCATCACCAGGATGGGCAGCAGCCAGTATTTCTTGCGCGCACGCATGAAGGCCACGAGTTCAAGCAGGAAGGCCATGGAGGATCGTCCTAAAATTGGTTCTTCATGGAATCGGGGGCGGGGCCGGGCGGCGTGCGCATGATCCAATAGCTGGTGGCAGCGGGATCACGCTTCAGCCGCATGGGGTCCTTGCCGGTGGCCCGCATGAGCATGCCCACCGGCGTGACGGTCAGGAAAAACAGCAGCCCCATGACCAATGGGGTGACCACGCAATGCAGAACCAGACCGAATTTGAACCACACCAGATTGAGCGGACGCAAAACGCGCGGCACCACCAAGGCGGCCAGCAGAAACGCCGCCGCAGCGCCCAGCGCCCACAAGCGCATTTCGCCGCCGGCTTTCAACGGCCACAGGGCGATGATGGCGAAAACGGCGGCGAAGACCAGACCGAACGAGCGCTCGGACCCCATGGCGACCGGGCCGGTCAGGGCCTCGCCGTCTAGAATGGGGGAGCCGTTTGTGGACATCCGGCGCACCCGTTAAGCGACAGGGGTGGAACGGTGACGCTGTTCCAGCAGATCGCACAGGGAATGGCCGATCAGGATATGCATTTCCTGGATGCGCGCCGTGTTGGCCGACGGCACCACCACCAGAGGATCAGCCACGCCCACCATCTTGCCGCCGTCGCGCCCGGTCAAGCCGGCGGCGACGCCGCCCATGGCGCGGGCGGCTTCCAGCGCCTTCAGCACATTGGCGCTGTTGCCCGAGGTGCTGATGCCGATGGCCACGTCCTGGGGCCGCATGAGCCCTTCGATTTGACGGGAGAAAATATCGTCATAGGAATAATCATTGGCGCAGGCGGTCAGGATGGAGGTGTCCGTGGTCAGCGCCAAGGCGGCCAGGGCGCGACCATTGATCCGGTAACGCACCACCAATTCGGCAGCCAGATGCTGGGCGTCGGCAGCGGAACCGCCATTGCCGAAGAACAGGATTTTGCCGCCGGTCTCCAGCGCCCGCGAGCAGGCATCGGCCAGGGCGACGAACGAATCCGTCACGGCGGCGCAGGTCACCGCCAAAGCGCGCTCGTGGTCGCTGAACTGGTCGGCGAGGAATTGACGGGCGTCCATGGCAAACTCCGTAAATCGGCTGCCGCCTTGGTAACGCAACCGCTTCGCCGCCGCAAGCATTCCCGCTTTTTGCCCTGGTCGAGCATCGCCATGGCCCCCTATAATTGCCGCCATGGCACAGCGCAGCGACACCACCATCCACATTGCCGGCAGGCCCATCGGCCCCGGCCACCCCCCTTATGTGGTCGCCGAAATGTCGGGCAACCATAATGGCGACATCGCACGCGCCTTCCGCCTGATGGAAGCAGCCAAGGCATCGGGCGCCGATGCGGTCAAGCTGCAGACCTATACCGCCGACACCATCACCATGGACCATGACGGGCCGGGCTTCGTCATCAAGGGTGGGCTGTGGGATGGCCGCAAGCTGCATGAGCTGTACAACGAAGCCCACACCCCGTGGGACTGGCACGCAGCCCTGTTCGCCAAGGGCCGCGAGCTGGGCATCACCGTGTTTTCCAGCCCGTTCGACCCCACTGCGGTGGATTTGCTGGAAGGGCTGGACGCGCCCGCCTACAAGATCGCCTCGTTCGAATTGGTGGATCTGCCGCTGATCCGCCGGGTCGCCGCCACCGGCAAGCCGCTGATCATGTCCACCGGCATGGCCCGACTGGGCGAGATCGACGCGGCGGTTCAGGCCGCGCGCGACGCCGGCTGCACCCAATTGATCCTGCTGCATTGCGTGTCGGGCTATCCCGCCCCGGCGGCGGACGCCAATCTGACCACCATCCCCCATCTGGCCCAGGCCTTCGGCGTCCAGACCGGCCTATCCGACCACACCATGGGCGTGGCGGTCTCGGTGGCCTCCGTGGCCCTGGGCGCCACCTTCATCGAAAAACACTTCACCCTGGCCCGCTCCGATGGCGGCCCCGATGCCGCCTTTTCCCTGGAACCCGCCGAGCTGACCGCCCTGGTGGAAGGCTGCCGCACCGCCTTCGACGCCTTGGGCCGGGTGTCCTATGACATCGAAGAGTCCGAACGCCCCGGCCTGCAATTCCGCCGCTCGCTCTATGTGGTCGCCGACATGGCGGCGGGCGAGGAATTCACCCCGGCCAATCTGCGCTCCATCCGCCCCGGCTACGGCCTAGCCCCGGGCGAGCTGCCCGATTTGCTGGGCCGCAAGGCGCGGCGTGCCATTGCGCGCGGGACGCCCATGGCGTGGGAATTGTTGGGGGAGTAGGGCTTACGGGGCTGCCGCCCCGACCCCGCTCGGAGGCGAGGCCTCCGAACCTTCTGTTTTTTTATCAATAAAATCAAAAAGGGTCTGGGGCATCGCCCCAGATGGGTTCGGGCGATAGCCCGACTATGCGACTACCCCTCCATCAGCGTCTTGAACTGCCGCCCGGCCACAATCAGCATGGCGAGGTCGATCTGCGGCGCGGCTTTCAGTTCCGCCAGCATGGCATCGGTGCGCTCCACCGAAACCCGATGACCGGCCACCCAGGCGGCCAGGGCTTCGTTGGCGGCGAGGCCGGGGGCTTCGGCGGCCAGTGCGGTGGTGATGTCGCGCTGATAGCCGTAAAGGTCCTCGATGGCAGCGGCGCCGGCCAGCTTTTGCCAATGGCCGCGCACCGCCAGCTTTTGCGCCGACAAACGCAGCCAGCCCAGGCCGAAGCGATGGCCCACGGTGAAGTACAATTGGCCGGCTTCTTCCACGGTGACGCCGTGGCGGGCGGCGATGCGGACGATATCGGCGGCAGACGCCAGAACGATCAGATTGCCCACCTTGGCGGCCAGATCGGCGGGCACGCCCTGAGCCACGTAATCCTGCACCCGCGCCGCCAACGCCTCTGCCACATCGGTGGGCAGGATCGCGGGGACGGCCCCTTCCAAGGCGGCAATGCCGGGGCGCAATTCGGCGATGGCGGCACCGATGTCGAAGGGCGGCGCCACCCAGCGCAGCACCCAGGCGGTGGCGCGTTCCAGCAGGCGGTTGGCTTCCGTCAGCATGGCGGCCTGCACCGCCGCCGGCACGGACCCGTCCAGCGCCTCAATGCGCAGCCAAGTATCGCGCATGGAATAGGCGTCACGGGCGACGATATAGGCCCGCGCCACGTCCGCCGGGCCATGGCCGGTCTTTTCCATCATGTCGGCGACGAAGGACACGCCCACCCGGTTGACCATGGAATTGGTCACCCCGGTGGCGACGATCTCGCGCCTCAGCCGGTGATTAGGTATTTCGTTACCGAAACGGTCCTGCACGGCGGTGGGGAAATAGCGGGCCAGATCGCCGGCCAGGAAGGGATCGTCGGGCAAGCCCGAAGCCAGCACCGCATCGTGCAGCCACAGTT
Source organism: Rhodospirillales bacterium (assembly GCA_014380005.1). Classification (GTDB taxonomy): domain Bacteria; phylum Pseudomonadota; class Alphaproteobacteria; order Rhodospirillales; family Magnetospirillaceae; genus Magnetospirillum. Next base: position 10,598 of record JACMKT010000152.1, on the reverse strand, counting down.
TGGCATAGGCCAGCAGCACCGCCAGTTCGGGCCGCACCAAGCCCCGGCGCTTGGCGGCGCGCTCAGTCAGGACTTCCTCATCGGGCAGGAATTCGATGGCGCGGTCCAGCCGTCCGGCCTTTTCCAGCAGGCGCATGAAGCGGGCCTGGGCGTCCAGCAGATCGGCGCCTTGGGAATCCATGACGCTGAGCGCCTGGGTCTGCAGGTAATTGTCGCGCAGCACCAAGGCGGCCACTTCGGCGGTCATGCCGGCCAGCACCATGTCGCGCTGCTTGGGCGTGAGGTCGCCCGCCGCCACCAGATCGTTGAGCAGGATCTTGATGTTGACCTCGTGATCCGAGGTGTCCACCCCCGCCGAATTGTCGATGGCGTCGGTATTGATGCGCCCGCCATTCAGTGCGAACTCGATACGGCCCAATTGGGTAACGCCCAAATTGGCGCCTTCCCCCACCACCTTGGCCTGGAGCTTACATCCATCCACCCGCAGGGCATCATTGGCGCGGTCGCCCACATCCCCATTGGCTTCATGGCTGGACTTCAAATAGGTGCCGATGCCGCCAAAGAACAGCAAATCCACCGGCTGGGTCAGCAACCGCTTGATCAAATCCGTGGGGGCCATGGATTCGGTTTCGAAGCCGAAACGTTGGCGCATGGCCGGGCTGATGGGGATGGTTTTCAGGGAACGGGCGAACACGCCGCCACCTGCGGAAATGGCGGCGGGGTCATAATCGGGCCACGCCTTGACCGCCTTGAACAGGCGCTCGCGTTCGGCGAAGGACGCCACCGGATCGGGGTCGGGGTCCATGAAGATGTGGCTGTGGTTGAACGCCGCCACCAGCTTGATGTGGCGCGAACACAGCATGGCATTGCCGAACACGTCGCCCGACATGTCGCCAATGCCGATTGCGGTGAAATCCTCGGCCTGGATATCGGTGCCCATCTCGCGGAAGTGGCGCTTCACCGCCTCCCACGCGCCGCGTGCGGTGATGCCCATGACCTTGTGGTCGTAGCCCTTGGACCCGCCCGAGGCAAAGGCGTCGCCCAGCCAGAAGCCGTATTCCAGGGAAATGGCATTGGCGATATCCGAGAAGGTGGCGGTGCCCTTATCGGCAGCCACCACCAGATAAGGATCGTCGCCGTCGCGCCGCACCACGCGGGGGGGCGGCACCACGGCGTTACCCTTCAGATTGTCGGTGATATCCAGCAGGCCCCGCATGAGGGTGCGGTAACAGGCAATGCCCTCGGCCAGCATTGCCTCGCGGCCACCTTCAGCCGGTGGTTTCTTCACCACGAAGCCGCCCTTGGCGCCCACCGGCACGATCACCGCGTTCTTGACCGTCTGCGCCTTCATCAGGCCGAGGATTTCCGTACGGAAATCCTCGCGCCGGTCGGACCAGCGGATGCCGCCGCGCGCCACCTTGCCGCCACGCAGATGGATGCCTTCCATGCGGGGCGAGGTGACGAACACCTCGACCCACGGGCGGGGCAGGGGCAAATCCTCCACCGCGCGGGAGTCCAGCTTGAACGACAGATAGGGCTTGGTCAGGAAATAATTGGTCCGCAACGTCGCCTGAATGACATTAAGGAAACGGCGCAGGATGCGGTCGTCATCGGCGCTGCCGACCCGGTCCAGCGCCGCAATCACCGCCTCCTCCGCCTGAGCGGGATCGCGGGCATTGTCGGGATCGAAGCGGGCCAGGAACAAAGCAATGAGGGCGGCGGCTTGGACCGGGTTATCGGCCAAAGCCCGTTCCACATAGGCTTGGCTGAGGGTACTGCCGGCCTGACGCAAATACTTGGCGTAGGACCGCAGCACCACCACTTCACGCCAGTTCAGCCCGGCACCCAGCACCAGCTTGTTGAAGCCGTCGCTTTCCGCCTCATTCCGCCACACCCGCACCAGGGTGTCTTCGAAGGCAGCCCCGCGCGCGGCCAAATCCAAGGGGCAGCCGCTGGCGGATTCCAGTTGGAAATCGTGAATCCACACCGACACTTTCTGATCGCTGGGCCGCACCTCGTGGGGGAGTTCGGCGATGACGCGGACCCCCATGGCCTCGAGAATGGGCAGGATGTCCGACAGCGGCACGGTGACGCCCTTATGCACCAGCTTCAGCCGCGCCTCGAACTCCGCCGCCTCCACCGGGCGGTAGAGGTTCAGGCCGATATCGGCGCCGGCCAGCACGGCTTCCAGCCGCTCCACATCGGCCACCGCCACCAAAGCGGAATGGTGCTCGCGGTAGGAAATGGGAAAAGCGTCGCGCCAGCGCCGGGCCAGGGCCAGACCCGATCCTTCGCCATGGGCCTGGATCAGCGCGGTCTGCAAATGGTCGGCCCAGGACCGCGCCGCCTCGGCGATACGGGCCTCCAGCTCGCCTTCTTCCACCACCGTCACCACGCCGGGCTGAGTGCGCACAATCACATGCAGGCGCGCCAGGGGGCCATCGGAAATCTGGGTGTAATAGGCATCCAATGTACCGCCGAACGCCTGTTCCAGCAGGCGGATGGCGGCCAAGCGCAAAGGCGTGTCGTAGCGGTCGCGCGGCAGATAGACCAGACACGAGACGAAGCGCCCGAATTCGTCGCGGCGCACGAACAGGGCCACGCGCGGGCGTTCCTGCAGATGCAGGATGGACAGCACGGTGGTGAACAGCAAATCCTCGGCGATCTGGAACAATTCGTCGCGGGGATAGGTCTCCAGAATGTTGGACAGCGCCTTGGCATCGTGGCCGAAGGGCGGGAATCCGGCGCGGGCCTGGACGCGTGACACCTTGCGCCGCAGCAGCGGGATGCCCGACGGATTGCGGGTATAGGCCGCCGAGGTGAACAGGCCGAGGAAGGCATGCAGCCCGACCACGCGCCCGGTCACGTCCAATTGTTTGACCCCGATGACGTCCATATGCACGGGCCGGTGCACGGTGGAATGGCGCGCCGATTTGGTCACCAGCAAGGTGCCCGGCCCGGTCAGGAAGGCGCGGATTTCCACCGGCATGGAGGACAACGGCAATTGGTCGTCGAACACGTGGGAATCTTCATGGCGCAGCACGCCCAAAGCGGCATCCTGATCCACCGCCACCTTGGGCGCCTCGCCATCGCCGCTTAAGGTGAAGTGGCGATAGCCCAGGAAGGTGAAATGGTCGTCATGCAGCCAGTCCAGGAAAGCCACCGTCTCGTCGCTTTCGTCGCCATCGCCCACGGCGCCGGCCACCTCTTTGATGCGGGCGCGCATGGCCCGCCAATCCAGCACCGCCGACCGCACATCGGCCAAAGCAACCCCCAAGCTGTCGGCCACCCGCGCCCGGCCCACCCCGTCCTGACGGTCAATCTCCACGTGCATGATGGATTCCAGATGATCGCCGCCATCCTCGCCGGGGGCGGCCAGATCCTGCAGTACTCCGGCGGCGTCGCGGCGCACGGTTAGGATGGGATGGACCAGCAGATGGATAGAGACGCCCAGGCGCGACAACACCATGGCGACGGAATCCACCAGGAACGGCATGTCGTCATTGACGATTTCCACCACCGTATGGGCCGAGGACCAGCCCTGCAGTTCGGGATCGGCGTCGAACACACGGATTTTCGGGGTGCCGGCGGGACGCTCGCGGGCGAACCCCAGCAGGCCGACGACGATGGCGAACAGCTGATCGGCGGCCATGTTGTCCAGATCGGCGCTGGGAATGCCCGCCAGATAATGGCGCGCCAAGCGCTCCACCTGATCGGCGCGGTCGTCGTCCAGACGCAGGCGCGTCAGGGCAGCCACGTCCTCGGCCAGATTGGTCTTAAGAAAATCCACCGGCTGGGTCATGGCGCCCTCCCTACGACGTCCCCCTCTATTAGGTGGCTGCGCGCGCGGGTTTTCAACAGGGAGTATGGGAAATTACCAAGGAAAGAACCCCCCTTACCGCTGCCGCCCCGCAGCCCGAGCCAATTGCATCACGGCGCGCGAGCAGAGTTCTTCCGTCGGCATGCCGGTGGTCTTGCAATCCGCTTCGGCCTCGATCAGCAATTCCAAAGCACGGCCCACCCGGTCCGCCGGCCAACGTGACAATTGGCGGCGGAAGCGGTCGGCGGTCTTGAACATCACCGGGGGCTTCAGCGCCGCCATGGCTTGATCCACCGACTTGCCCTGGGCCATGACGCCCGCGGCCAGATGCAGACGTTGGAAGTGGCGCGACAGCGAGCGCAGCACGCCGACGGCATGGGTGCCTTCGCGGAACAGGCGGTCGAGCACCCGCTGGGCGGTAACATGGTCGCCCTCGGCGGTAGCCAGGGACAGATCGTCCATGGACAGCGACGCGGTGTCGCCGATACAGGCCATGGCGTCCTCAATCCGCACCCGGCCCGGCCCGCCCATATACAGGGCCAGCTTCTGCAATTCGGCGCGGGTCAGCCGGCGGTCGCCGCCAAGATGATCCATCAGGAAGGCCAGCGCGTCCGGCTCCACCGCCAACCCGGCGGCCTTCAATTCTTCCTGGATGACATGCTGCAGGCTGCCGCCTTCATCGCCATAGCTGGCCAGGGCGGCGGCGTTATCGGCGCCCTCGAACAGCTTGCGTAACGACGAGCGGGGGCCAAGGTCGCCGCCCTCCACCACCACCAAAGCATCGCCCATGGGATTGGCGAGAAAGCCCTGGAACAAAGACGACACGCTATCGCCGGCATCGCGGATTACCACGGCGCGGCGCCCGCCGATCATGGACATGGCGGCGGCTTCGTCGGCCAGCCGGGCGGGGTCGTCCTTGAGGATGGCGGGAGTCAGCTCGGCCACGCGGAACGGGTCGGACGGGTCGTCCACCACCGTCTTGACCAGCCGGACCACGCGCTCGCGCACCAATCCGCTATCGGGTCCGAAGACCAGCACCGCCCGGGTTTTCCCATCGGGTGTCTTGAGAAACGCTTCCGCCTTAGCGCCGGTCAGCTTCACGGATCAGCCTATTTCGCCGGGCGGGAAGAGACGAACCATGCCGCCAAAGCGCTGCGGATTTCCTCGGCCATATCGGTGATGACCCGTTCCTCGGTGTCGCGTTCGGCGGCCACACTGGCGTAACGCGGCCCCAGATAGCGCATGCTGGCCAGCGACCGCGCCGTACCCATCTTCAACGACTTCCCCGTCTGAATGTCGGAGAGAGCGTAGCTGCAGCGCAGGGTCATGCGGCCCACGGTGGACTTGCCGTCGCTGCTTTCCGCTTGGCCCTCCAGCGTCTCGTACATCTTGACGTCAAGCACATAGCGCGGAGTGGCCGGCTCGCCCAGCGGGGTCAGGCGCTGGATCAGGCTGTTGCGCAATTGCTGGCCGGCGCGGTCTTCAATGCCCAGCACGCGGATGGCGGCCAAATCCGCCGCCGCCGGGCTTTCGGACCCGCCGGTGCGCCCGTAAAGCGGATGAAAGCCGCAGCCCACCGGGCCCAGCGCCACCAGCATGAGGACAACAAAAGCTCTAGACCACCACATTGACGATCCGATTCGGCACGACCACCACCTTGCGCGGCGGTTTCCCAGACATTGCCGTGATCACCGCATCCTGCGCAAGTGCCGTTTCTTCCGCCAGCTTGGCGTCGGCATCCTTGGGCAGCTCGATGGTGGCGCGCAGCTTGCCGTTGACCTGCACGGCGATGGTGACGCTGTCTTCCACCAGCAGGCTGGCATCGGCCTTGGGCCACGGCGTTTCCACCACCGGAACGGTGTGTCCCAGCTCGGCCCACAGCTCTTCGGCCAGATGGGGCATCATGGGGGCGGCCAGCAGGGCAGCAGCCTCCAGGCCTTCGCGCAGGACCCAGGCCAAATCGGCACTGCCGGGCTTAGCCTCGCCCAGGGCGTTGGTCATTTCACGCAGGCGGGCCACCGCCTTGTTGAAGTGGAAGCGCTCAAGGTCTTCGCTGATTTGGGCGATGGTCTTGTGCACCAACCGGCGCAGCTTGGCCGCGGCGTCGCCCAGTTCCGGCATGGCCGTACCCGAGGCCGGGAGATCGTCCACCACGCCCACAACCATGCGCCACAGGCGATTGACATAGCGCCACGCACCGTCGATGCCGGCATCGGTCCATTCCAGATCGCGCTCGGGCGGGCTGTCGGACAGCATGAACAGCCGCGCGGTATCGGCGCCGTAGGTGGAGATGATGTGGGCCGGGTCCACCGTGTTGCGCTTGGACTTGGACATCTTTTCCGAGCGGCCCAAGGTCACCGGCTTGGCGGTGGAGGCATGGACCAGGGCGCCGCCTTCGGCCTTAACCACCTCGTCGGGATAAAGCCACGCGCCGGCTTCGTCCTTATAGGTCTCGTGGCACACCATGCCCTGGGTCAGCAAACCGGCGAAGGGCTCCTTGACGTCCAGATAGCCGCATTCCTTCATGGCGCGGGTGAAGAAGCGCGAATACAGCAGATGCAGCACGGCGTGCTCGATGCCGCCGATATACTGGTCCACGGGCAGCCAGTAATCCGCCGCGCCCTTATCGAAGGACAAATCTTCGGATTGGGGCGAGGTATAGCGGGCGAAGTACCACGACGATTCGAAGAAGGTATCGAAGGTATCGGTCTCGCGCCGCGCCGGCTTGCCGCAGCACGGGCAATCCACATGCTTCCAGGTGGGGTGGTGGGCCAGGGGATTGCCCGGCTTGTCGAAGCTGACATCCTCGGGCAGGCGCACCGGCAGATCCTTGGCCGGCACCGGCACGGCGCCGCACAGCTCGCAATGGATGATGGGGATGGGGCAGCCCCAATAGCGCTGGCGCGACACGCCCCAATCGCGCAGGCGCCAATTCACCGTCTTCTCGCCGCGCCCGTCCGCCTGAATGCGGGCGATGGCGGCGGATTTGGCCGAATCCACGCCCAGACCGTCGAGGAAGTCCGAATTGAACAGGCTGCCGTCGCCCGAATAGGCTTCAGTTCCCACGGCGAAGGCCGCCGGGTCCTCGCCCGCCGGCAGCACCACCGGCTTGACGGTCAGGCCATATTTGCGGGCGAAATCCAGATCGCGCTGGTCATGGGCGGGGCAGCCGAAGATGGCGCCCGAGCCGTATTCCATCAGCACGAAATTGGCCACGTAGATGGGGAGTTCCCAGCCCGGAACGAACGGATGGCAGGCCTTCAGGCCGGTATCGACGCCCTTCTTCTCGGCAGTTTCCAGCACCGCTTCCGAGGTGCCCATGCGGTTGCATTCGCCGATGAAATCGGTCAGCGCGGCATTGCCCACAGCCAGTTCCGCCGCCAGCGGATGGTTGGGCGAAATGGCGAGGAAGGCGGCGCCGAACAGGGTGTCGGGGCGGGTGGTGAAGACCTCTAAGGTATCGGCGCGCCCGGCGATGTCCCACACCACCTTGGCGCCCTCGGACCGGCCGATCCAGTTTTCCTGCATGATGCGCACGCGCTCGGGCCAGCGCTCCAGCGTCTTCAGGCTGTCGAGCAGATCGTCGGCGAAGGCGGTGATCTTGAGGAACCACTGGGACAGCAGCCGCTTTTCCACCAGCGCGCCGGAACGCCAGCCACGCCCGTCGATCACCTGCTCGTTGGCGAGCACGGTGTTTTCCACCGGGTCCCAATTGACCCAGGATTCCTTGCGGTAGACCAGCCCGGCCTTGAGGAAATCCAGGAACATGCGCTGTTCGTGCTTGTAGTATTCCGGCTCGCAGGTGGCGATCTCGCGGGACCAGTCATAGGACAGGCCCATGGTCTTGAGCTGCTCGCGCATGGCGGCGATATTCTCGCGCGTCCACTTGGCCGGGTGCACATTGCGCTCGATGGCGGCGTTTTCCGCCGGCAAGCCGAAGGCGTCCCAGCCCATGGGATGCAGCACGTTGAAGCCGCTGGCCCGCTTATGGCGCGCCACCACGTCGCCCAGGGTGTAGTTGCGCACGTGGCCCATATGGATGCGGCCCGACGGATAGGGGAACATCTCCAGCGCATAGTATTTCGGCCGGGACTTGTCCTGGGTGGCGACGAACGAACCGCGCTCCTCCCACAGGCTCTGCCACTTGGCTTCGGTTTCCTTGACGTTATAGCGCTCGTCGGTACGCGACATGGCGGCCGGCCTCGAATTCAAATGATGCGGAGATGACGGATATGGGGAGTCCGAAGAACGAAGTCTCCGGTGCCGCCTTTAATCCGTGGAAACAATGCGCAACTGGCGCGCACGGGTCAGGATGGAGTTTTCCAGATCGGTGGACATGCGCGGCTCGACCTTGACGTCCACCCACTGGCCCATGGCGTCGCGCATCTGCTTGAACACCGACACCTTGACGCCGTCGGCACGCAGCGCGCGGTCCAGGATGAAGACGTTGATCTTGAAGCGCTCGGTGGGCGCCTCGGGCAGTTGATACCAATCGGTGATGATGGTGCCGCCGAACGGGTCGGCGGTGGCGATGGGCATAAAGTTGATGGTGTCCAGCGAAGCGCGCCACAGGAAAGAGTTCACGCCGATGCCGACGCCGTCGCCCTGGCTCTTCTTCTTGTCGCCCAACAGGCCTTCGGCACCGAACACGGTCTCGCGCGGCTCGTTGCTCATGCGTGGCGCGCTGGAGTTCTTGTCGCGGGTGGGGAACACCGCCTTGCTCTCGCCGCAGGCCGACAACGCCACGGCCGACAGGCCCAGGGCCGACAGCACCACAATGTTCGCCAACTTGATCTTCATCGCTTCAACACCTTGTTTGCCCATCAGGGCCAAAAGCCACGCGCAGAATGCTACGGGCGCTTGCCGTCGGCAAGACGCCAATTCATACGGCCCATCCCACGGTGACCGTGCATGACGCGGCAAACCGCCATTTCACCGCCCCCGCAACCGCTGTTGCACTTTCGCCACAGTGCGGGGGTTTCGACACACGCTACCTCGTCCGTTGCTTGACTTGCCACCTTCGACGTGGCGAGATCAAGGCCGTTCGTTTAGTTGGATAGCGGATGTGCTCGTACATCCCGTGCCCAATAGAGAGGAGATAACATGAAGAAGGTTCTTATCGCCAGCACCGCGCTGGTTGCCGCCACCATGCTGTCGGCTGGCGCTGCTTCTGCTTCCGAGAAGATCAAGCTGAACCTGGGCGGCTATTCCAAGTGGTGGGTTGTTGCCGCTCAGCAGGATTCGTCCTTCCAGGCCAATGCCAACACCGCTGGCGCCCAGGCCGACTACAACACCGTCGACATCAAGGGTGACAACGAGATCTTCTTCGGTGGTTCGACCACCCTGGACAACGGCCTGAAGGTCGGTATCGACATTCAGCTGGAAGCCGGCGGCCACACCGACCAGACCACCGACACCATCGACGAATCCTACATCTGGATCGAAGGCGGCTTCGGTAAGTTCATCGTCGGTTCCGAGAACAACGGCACCTACCTGCTGCACGTCACCGCTCCGGATGCCGCTGGCAACTGGAACGAAGGCGGCATCATGACCGGTGGCTTCTCGCTCGCCGTCCCGACCAACGTTCGTGGTGTTGACCCGACCAGCAATGGCAACAACACCACCGCCATCGTCACCGACAACGACGCCGAGAAGATCACCTATGTCGCCCCGTCCTTCTACGGTTTGACCGTCGGTGCGTCCTATGTCCCGAGCGCCGCTGGGCAGGACAACCGCAGCACCGTCGACATCAACACCCAGACCACCGGCGAAATCTTCGGTGCCGGCGCCCTGTACGCCAACACCTTCGGTGGCGTCGGCGTTAAGGTGTCCGCTGGTGCGGTCTTCTATGACCTGAACAGCAAGACCGTTGGCGGCGCCAAGGACGACGTCCAGGAATACGCTGCTGGCACCCAGCTGTCGTATGCCGGCTTCACCCTCGGCGGTTCGTACCGTCAGGTCGTCGCCTCCACCGGCACCACCACCCTCGACAACAACGCCAGCGCCTGGGATATCGGCCTGCAGTACGCTTCTGGCCCGTACGCTGTCAGCGCCGCTTACTTCAAGTCCTCTGCTGAAGGCACCCGTGCCACCGTTGGCGAAGACGAGATCGAATTCTACCAGGTCTCGGGCAAGTACACCCTGGGCGCCGGCGTCGACGCCCTGGCTTCGGTTGGTTACGCTTCCTACGAAGACGAAACCAACTCCGTCCAGAACGAGAACAAGGGCTGGGTCGTCATGACCGGTCTGTCGCTGGCCTTCTAATTCGAAGATCAGTAACAAGTTCGGGGAAAGGGCGGCTTCGGCCGCCCTTTTTCTTTGTTTTTTTCGCAGATTAGCGGGGCATGCTTGCCAAGCCCACGATCGTCACCCCGGACAAGCGTAGCGCCGATCCGGGGTCCATGGTGGTGCACCTGAGATAGATCCCGGATCTCCGCTGCGCTTCGTCCGGGATGGCGCTGTTTGGGGGCCTTGCGAAGCCTGTCCCCGCTAATCCGCGATGATGGTTTTCCGTTGAAACCCGCCGACCCAACTTCGTGACGTTTTTGCAACAGTGCGGCAACAAGAATCGCTGGATGCAATCTGGCCGTTGATGCGCCCGCCGCCCCCCCTTAAGATGCCTGGAAATTAGGCTGATCAATAACAGCCGCTTTATTCGTCATTTCGAGGCACGAGGGGTACACATGAAAAAGGTTCTTATCGCCAGCACCGCGCTGGTCGCCGCGACCCTGATTTCGGCCGGCGCTGCGTCCGCTTCCGAAAAGATCAAGCTGGAGCT
>JACMKT010000002.1 GCA_014380005.1 Rhodospirillales bacterium | reverse complement strand
GCGGGACACGGATAAGGACCATCCGTGTTTATCCGTGTCCATCCGTGTCACCAATAATTCTTGGCTTGAAATAGTGCACCTGCCATGGACCCCGGATCGGCGCTACGCTTGTCTGGGGTGGCGGGACACTTTGGGGAACCTCCCCACTAATCCGCGATGAACCTTTTAAAGGGGCGCCGCGAATTCCGCCACCACCGGGGCATGATAGGAATCCGGGCTGGCCCAGATGGTGGCTGGCGAGACCAGTTCGTCCCCCAACGCCTCGTTATGGATTTCAGCGCTGCGATACCAGCCCAGCAGCGGGCGTGACACCAGCACATGGTCCAGCATGACCTTGTGGCCGTGATGGATGACCGAGAAGCGTTGGCTTTCGGCGAGGCTGCGTTCCAGCGGCACCAGCACGCGCGGGGCGAGATGGCCGTTGCCGGTGTCTTCCTCGTCGCCGCGGATGATGCGCACCGGCGCTTCGCGGTCGTCCGAATTGAAGTCGCCGCACACCACCACCAAGGCGCCCACATCACGGTCCATGATGGAATCCACCAGCAGGCGGGTTTCCAGGGCTTGGCCCGATTGCTTGATGGCGGCCAGAAAGAAGCCCTCGGCCCAACCGGCGACGCTTTGCCAGCGGCCATGGCCTTCCTTTTGCCCGGCCAGCCACGCGGCACGCGGCGCCCGTAAATGCACATTGACCACATGCAGGGGATGGCCGCCCGGCAGGTCCAGCACGGCATGCAGGATGGGGCGGTCCCATTCCACCGGGGCCGGCCTTTCCGGGCACGGCTCGGCGGTCACAGTGCGATAATCCGGCGGTTCCACCAGATCGTGCCAAAGCTGGCGGTGCTCCATGATGGGGAAGCGGCTCAGGATCACCAGATTGTGACGGTCGGACGGGCGCTTGCCGCCCCGGTTCAGGGACACCACCCGGTGAAAGCCTTGGTATTCCGTGCCCTCCACCAGCCGGTCCAGGGCCGGCAATCCGCGCATGCCGCGACGGGTGGCGGAATGGGCGTTGACCTCTTGCAGGCACAGCACGTCGGCGCGCAGGCGCTGCAATTGGGGCCGCAGCACCGCGATGCGGTCGGCGAAGTCGCCAGGGACCGCGCGGTCGTCCAGGCTTTCCAGATTGAAGGTGGCGATCCTCACGCTCGTGATCCTTCGGTAACTTCGCGCAAGCATACCATCAAACAGCGTCCAGACGACTCTCCCCGGCTTGTGCAGCAACCTTGGGACGGTGTATTGCTTCAAAAGCGTATGAGAAGTTCCGGGGACCTCAAGAACGTGGTTGACCGACCGTATTCCGGACGGGGATAAATCTACGGTCTGTGGGTGCAGGGCATCGTCGGCAACGGTGATGCGGGAAGGGGAAGGGTGCGGTTGCCATCATGATGACTGAACGCAAGTTGTTCACCGCCGAATTGCAGCGCCTGAAGGCTGGCAAAAGCGATGCGCCTTCCCACATGGGCGGCCCGGCCAACGGCGAAATGCTGAAGGTGCTGAACGAGCTCCGTGGCGACATCAAGGCGCTGGAGCATCTGATCAAGGGCGAGGAACCGCCGCCGCCATCGGCGCAGATGGTCAGCATGGACGAGATCATGGGCCAGAAGGCGGCCGAGGTATCCATGCTGAAGACCGAATTGCGCGCCCTGGCCGTCTGCATCGAGCAGACCAAGCACGAGATCGCCTCGCTGCGCCCCAAGGATTCCACCGATGACCGCCTGATCGCGGTGACCTTCGAGCTGGATGCCATCGTCGAATCCACGGAAACCGCCACGGAAACCATTCTGGAAGCGGCGGAGAAGATCGAAGGCATCACCAAGGAAATCCAGGCCCATGGCGTGGATTCCTATGTGAACCGCTTGGCCGAGGACATCAACGAAACCATCGTCGGCGTCTTCGAAGCCTGTAACTTCCAGGACATCACCGGCCAGCGCATCACCAAGGTGGTGAAGACGCTGCAATACATCGAAGCCCGCATCAACGCCATGATCGACATCTGGGGCCCCGACAACATCGCCGAGATCGTCCCCAAGGCCGCCGCCGACCACCGCGACGAAGACTCCAAACTGCTGAACGGCCCCGCCTTGGAAAACCAGGGCATCAGCCAGGACGACATCGACAAGCTGTTCGGATAAGGGGGCTCACCCCACCAAAGCCAGACACCCCCAGATCGTCATGCGCGGGCTTGACCCTACGAGATTCACACATCTCGTAGGGCAAAGCCGACACGGATGGATTGATAGCGGATGAGGCCGTTGTAAATGACGATCGGCCCAGGTTTTCCGTAGTACCCGTTCCAGCCGCCCAGGCGGGCAAACACCCAGGTAGCGAAGGCGAGCGAGCCCTTGGGGTGAGGATTCTTCTGCTTTAGCGTTTTGCCTTCCAGGCTGGCGCTGACTTTTTCCAACAGCGGTTGGTCGTCGGGGTCGAGGGCGTCTTCCAGCGGGCGTTTGGCGGTACCGTCGCGTTCGCGGGTCAATTGCATCACGGTGATTGCGGCGACGAGGGCGGCGGCGATCAGCTTTTCGAAGGGGTCGGATTCGGCGACGCGCACGGCTTCGATGTCGAAGCCCTTGCTTTTCAGGGTCCGGAACACTTGTTCGATGGTCCAGCGCTGGCGATAGAAGCCGATCATCCGGGCGGCATCGGCTGTACTGTTGACGGCATGGCTGGTGAGCAGGCGCCAGTGGGCCGCTGGCAAGCCTTCGGGGGGATCGAGTTCGCGCGCGTCGATCAGGCTCAGGCTGACCGTGTGCGGCAAAGCGGCCAGTTCGGCGTGGCGTTTGCGGTCCGCCGGGCGTGCGATTTCGACGGTGGTAAAGCGCAGGGACAAGGTG
>JACMKT010000151.1 GCA_014380005.1 Rhodospirillales bacterium | reverse complement strand
GGTCATAGACGTTTTCCACGCCCTGGATGTACATGGCAAGGCGCTCAAGGCCGTAGGTCAGTTCCACCGCCACCGGGTCGCATTCGATGCCGCCCACCTGCTGGAAATAGGTGAACTGAGTCACCTCCATGCCGTCGCACCAGACTTCCCAGCCCAGGCCCCAGGCGCCCAAGGTCGGGCTTTCCCAATCGTCTTCCACGAAACGGATGTCATGAGCCAACGGGTCCACGCCCAGGCGCTTCAGGCTTTCCAGATAGAGTTCCTGGGCGTTGGGCGGCGACGGCTTCAACAGCACCTGGAATTGGTAATAGTGCTGGAGCCGGTTGGGGTTCTCGCCGTAGCGGCCATCCTTGGGCCGGCGCGAGGGCTGCACATAGGCGGCTTTCCACGGGTCCGGGCCCAACGCGCGCAGGGTGGTGGCCGGATGGAAGGTGCCCGCACCGACCTCCATGTCATAGGGCTGAAGGATAACGCAGCCCTGCTCCGCCCAGAAATTTTGGAGCGTCAGGATCAATTGCTGGAAGCTGGGCTTCTTGGCGCCGCTGTGGCCCATGGATTTCCGCCGTTTCGCGTGAGAGACCGAAATGGGGGCAACCCTAACCAGCGCCCCGGCTACGGTCAAGGGTGCGGCAGTCTTGACCGGCCTCAAGGTTATGACGCAGCTTTACTCATAAGGTCAGGCTATCCCCAGGAATAAGGGTTCCCGCGCCATGATCAGCCAATCGCACGCCATCGAAATCCTGAAGGGCGTCATCGACCCGGATGTGGGCATCAACATCGTCGACCTGGGTCTGGTGGAAAGCGTCACGACAGACGTGCAAACAGTTGACGTCGCCCTGATCATGACCACCCCGGCCTGCCCGCAGACCAGCTATCTGCAAGACGAATGCTCCCGTTTGCTGAACGGCGCGGGCGCCACCGCGACGGTCCGGGTGCTGGACACCCCCCTGTGGGACCCCAGCCGCATGTCGGCGACGGCCAAGCAAACCCTGGGCTGGAACGGCTGATGGCCCGCACCATCCCCCGCCTGCCCTTGGCGTTGGCAGGCATCGTGTCACTGCTGGCCGGATTGATGGCGGGCGAGGCGAGGCTGGGCTGGGATTTGCCGCTGTCCTTCGTCCATCTGCACGGCCCGCTGATGGTGTGCGGCTTCTTCGGCACGGTCATCGGGCTGGAACGCGCCGTGGCGCTGAACCGCCCCTGGGCCTATGGCGCCCCCTTCGCCACCGCCGCCGGTGCCCTGCTGCTGCTGACGGGAGTTGAAACCTCCGGCGCCATCCTGCTCAGCCTGGGCAGCCTGATCTTCCTGGCCGTGGCACTGACTGTGGTACGCCGCCAGCCCGAGCCGTTCACCCGCCTGCTCGCCCTGGGCGCTTTGGCGTGGAGCCTGGGCAATGTGCTGTGGACGTTCGGCGCGGCAGTGCCCCAGGTGGTGCCGCTATGGGCATCCTTCCTGGTGCTGACCATCGCCGGTGAACGGCTGGAACTGTCGCGCTTCCTTAAACCGTGGCGCTGGCGCAACCCGACCCTGGTGCCCCCCGTCGCCCTGATCGCCACCGGCGCCGGTCTGGCGGCAGCGGGCCTGCCCCTGGCCTGGACCCTGTTCGGCTTGGGCTGCGTCGCTTTGGTCGCCTGGAGTCTGATCAACGACATCATCCGCCGCACCATCCGCCAGCCCGGCCTGACCCGTTACGTGGCCATATGCCTGCTATCGGGCTATGTCTGGCTGGGCGTGGCTGGAATGCTGGCCCCGGCGCTGGATGCGGGCATCGAATCCCTGCGCTACGACGCCACCCTGCACGCATTGTTCGTCGGCTTCATCTTCGCCATGGTGTTCGGCCACGCCCCGGTGATCTTGCCGGCGGTGCTGAAGGTCAAACTGCCGTTCCGAGGGTATTTCTACGGCCCGCTGGCAGTGCTGCATGCCTCGCTGATGCTGCGGGTGGCGGGCGATTTGCTGGCGCTGGACAGCGTGCGCATGTGGGGCGGGCTGCTGAACGGAGTGGCGGTGCTGGGGTTCGTGGTGATGGTGGTGGGAACGGTACTGAGTGCCCGTCCCAACCCCCCATCCGCTTAACGCTTCTGCTTGGGCTCCGGCAATCCCACAGAGTTTTCAGGATATTGATCGCCCTCGACCACGGGGGCATCCCCAAAACCGCCCCGCAGCTTCAGAACGGTTCCGGGGTGCCGCTTTTGCGTGGATTCTCCGGGAAGCTGCGCCTGTTGCTCGGAGGCCGGACTTTCCGGTTCCGCCCTAAGGCTGCCAGCCCCCGCATCCCGTTCGCTTCGCGTTGAACCGGGAGAGGGCTCTCCATAGGTGTATTGCGCCATTGCCGGGGTCGCAATCGTAAGGCCGAGAACGGCCAGAACGATAATTTTCATCACGGGCCTCCGCAGGTTGGATACCCCGCAGAACAAAGGCCCAAGGCACAGTGTTCCCGCCCACCAGTCCTGGCCCACCTGACGGCGCGGTGGCCGACACGCTCAGCGCATGAATTTCGACAGATAGGCAGCCCCACTCACGGCGCTGAAAATGAAAAGGAACATCTGCCACCAATTCGGCACCTGGGCGAGCTTACCCTTAAGTTCACCGAACGACTCGCCGGTAGGAAGCCGCATGACCCTGCCCTTGACCTCGCCAAATTCCTTGGCGCTGGGCCACCCACTCGCGCCTCAAGCCCGTCATCGACGCCGCCAGAACCGTCAAGCGACACTGGCACGGCATTCTCGAAGGCATCAACAGCCTCGTCCAGGCGGCAAAGGCCAAAGCCAGAGGGTACAGGTCAACCCGCAACTTGGAGGCGATTATCTACCTGATTGCAGGGAAGCTCGAACTCAAGCGACCCACGTGACACAGCGAGGAACCATCCATGGTCGGTGCTGCACCACCATGGAACCCGGATCTACGCTTCGCTTGTCCGGGATGACGGGTGTGTGTTCGGTGAATTAACTATTCCGCCGCTTCGCCTTTGATGCGCTCGATATTGGCACCGCAGGCCGCCAGCTTTTCCTCGACGCGTTCATAGCCGCGATCCAGATGGTAGACGCGGTTGACGATGGTCTCACCCTCGGCGGCAAGGCCGGCCAGAATCAGCGAGGACGACGCGCGCAGATCGGTGGCCATGACCTGGGCGCCGGACAGCTTGGGCACGCCGCGCACGATGGCGGATGAGCCGTGGACATTGACCTTGGCGCCCATGCGGATCAGTTCGGGAACATGCATGTAGCGGTTCTCGAAGATGGTCTCGGTGATCATGGACGCACCGTTGGCCACGGTCAGCAGGGCCATCAACTGGGCCTGCATGTCGGTGGGGAAGCCGGGATAGGGCTCGGTCATGATGTCGGTGCCGGTGACGCCGTTTGGTGCTGCGACCCGCATGCCGCGATCGGTGGCTTCCACGGTGACGCCGCATTCGCGCAGGATCTTGACCACGGATTCCATCAGATCCATGCGGGTGCCCACCAGTTCCACATCGCCACGGGTGATGGCGGCGGCGACGGCGTAGGTGCCGGTCTCGATGCGGTCGGGAACCACGGAATATTCAGCGCCGTGCAGGGCATCGACGCCCTGGATGCGCAAGGTGCCGGTGCCGATGCCGTCGATTTTGGCGCCCATGGCCATCAGGCATTGGGCCAGATCGGTGATCTCGGGCTCGCGGGCGGCGTTGGCCAGCACGGTCTCGCCCTCGGCCAGGGTGGCGGCCATGAGCAGGTTCTCGGTGCCGCCCACGGTGACCTGCGGGAAGATGATGTGGGCACCCTTGAGGCGTCCGTCCACGCGGGCCGAGATATAGCCCTCTTCCAGCTCGATCTTGGCGCCCATCTGCTCCAGCGCCTTGAGGTGCAGGTCCACCGGACGGGTGCCGATGGCGCAGCCGCCGGGCAGGGACACGCGGGCCTGGCCGCAGCGGGCCAGCAGCGGCCCCAGCACCAGGACCGAGGCGCGCATGCGGCGCACCAGATCGTAGGGCGCGGTGGTGTTGGTGATCTCGTTGGCGGTCAGTTCCAGCACCCGGCCGGTATGCCCGCCATTCTTGGAATCGCCATTCAGCGCCATCAGCACGCCGTGCTGGGCCAGCAGATTGGCCATGGTGGTGATATCCACCAGATGGGGCAGGTTGGACAGGGTCAGCGTGCCTTCAGTCAAGAGGCAGGCAGGCATCAAGGCCAGTGCGGCGTTCTTGGCGCCACCGATGGGGATAATCCCCTTGAGCGGCGTCCCGCCGATGATGCGGATCCTGTCCATGCTGACCTCTTAAACCGAATGACGTGGGTAAATATGAAGCGCGGTGAGGCATATAGCCCGATCGTGGCATCCCAAAGGCGGCACGACTCCTGCGCTTTAGTCCTGTTCCTTCGCGCGAAGCGCCCCGTTTAGCGCGGCGCCGACGCCGGGTCAAGGCTACCCCA
The DNA here is from genome assembly GCA_014380005.1 of Rhodospirillales bacterium. GTDB lineage: Bacteria > Pseudomonadota > Alphaproteobacteria > Rhodospirillales > Magnetospirillaceae > Magnetospirillum. Next base: position 6,222 of record JACMKT010000151.1, on the reverse strand, counting down.
CGCACGCCCTCCGTATTAACCGGCATTACCACTATTGCAGTGCAAAAAATAAACCTTGGATACCGAAAGGGATTCGGTATCCTCTCAATGCTCAAGAGACGGTGGCTTGAACCCGCTCGGGCAGACGATTAGGGGAGAAAATCGATGTCGCTGATCCGCACGCTCGGCGCGATGGTAATCGCGCTGGCTGTTTCCGTGGGCGTGGCCCATGCCGAGCCCAAGAAGCTGACCCCGGACGAGGTCAAGACGCTGACCATCAAGGCCGCCGATTTCATCGCCGCCAAGGGTTTGGAAGAGGCCGAGAAGGTCTTCACCACCCCGGACAGCGACTTCAAGTTCGGCGAAATCTACGTCAACGTCATCGACTTCAATGGCAATTGGGTGATCTATCCGCCCAAGCCGGAGAACAAGGGCAAGACCATCCTCAACTTCATCGATGAAGATGGCAAGAAGCTGGGTGAGGAAATCCTCAATACCGGCAAGAAGGGCGAGGGCTGGACCGAGTATCGCTGGAAGAACCCGGCGACCAGCACCATCCAGCCCAAGGTGACCTACGTGAAGAAGGTCCCGGGTAAGGACTACGTCGCCTATATCGGCATTTACAAGTAAACGCCGGATCGGGAAAGGGGATCGTCATGGCCGTGATCGACGTGCTGCGCAAAACATCACTGACCACGCGGGTTTCCGTGGCCCCCTTCCTTGTTCTTGCGCTGACGGTAGCGCTGTTGTTCCTGGCCCAGCGTCAGGCCGACAGCGCGCTCGGCGCCATGGACGCCATCCACATTGCCGCCGCCGAACAGCGCGCTCGCGTGGGTGATCTGCTGGCCATCGCCCATCAGGTCCATTCCGACGTGTCGCGCCATCTGGCGCTGGTGGAATCCGGCACGTCCGAGGCCAAGCTGGCCGAAATCCGCAAGGCCATCGACACCAACATGGCCAAGGCGCGTGGCCGGGTGGGCGATCTGAAAGGCGGCGCCGCCGGCGACATCATCGCCGATGTGGACAGCCGCTACGCCAATTACGCCAAGGCCGTGGCCCAGATGAACGACATGGCCCAGTCGGACCGGCTGATCGCCATTCCGCTCATGGGCCATGTGGACAAGCAATTCGCCGAATTGTCGGGCCGTATCGTCACAGCCCAAGACGCCATCATCGCCGCCGCCGCGCACAATGCCGAGACGACGCGGGCGGAAAACCAGTCGGCCACCCGCCAATTCTGGCTGGCGGTGGGCGGCGTGCTGGCCCTGTTCGTGGTAGTGACCATTGCGGTGGTGCGCAGCATCACCAAGCCGCTCAGCCACCTGACCCACGCCATGGGCGCCATCGCCAAGGGCGAGTTGTCCACCGCCGTCGAGGGCACCGATGCCCGTGACGAGGTCGGCCATATGGCCCGCGCGCTGGACGTGTTCAAAGCCAATTCCATGGAAGCCGCGCGCCTGCGCGACCAGCAGCAGGTCATGGCCACTGAGGCCGAGGCGGAAAAGCGCCGGGCGTTGGCCGCCATGGCCCATACCATCGAGCTGGAGACGTCGGCGGCGGTCAATCAGGTCGCCAGCCACACCCAATCCATGTCGGGCCGGGCCGAGGAAATGGAAGCCTCCGCCTCGCGCGTGCTGGGCAAGGCCGCCACCGTGGCCGCCGCCGCCGAGCAGTCCCTGTCCAACGCCCAGACGGTGGCCTCCGCCGCCGAGGAACTGACCGCCTCCATCAACGAGATCGGCTCCCAGGTCCACCATTCCTCCGCCGTGACCCGCCGTGCCGTGGAAACCGCCGGCGAGGCCCAGCGCACCATGTCTGCCTTGGCGGAAGCGGTGGCCCGCATCAGCGATGTGGCCGGCCTGATCGCCGATATCGCCGGCCAGACCAATCTGCTGGCCCTGAACGCCACCATCGAAGCGGCGCGCGCCGGCGATGCCGGCAAGGGCTTCGCCGTGGTCGCCAACGAGGTCAAGAACCTCGCTTCGCAGACCGGCAAGTCCACCGAAGAGATCACCCGTCAGATCGGCGAAATCCGCGCGGTGACCGACGCCACCGTCAGCTCGGTCAAGGCGGTCATCGAAGCCATCGGCGAAGTGGGCCATATCAGCGAAAGCATCGCCGCCGCCGTCGAGGAACAAGGCGCCGCCACCAGCGAAATCGCCCGCAACATCATCCAGACCACCGCCGCCGCCCAGGAAGTCTCCACCCACATCGCCGAGGTCTCGGAAGAAGCCTCGGGCACCGGCGCCCATGCCAGCGAGGTCCGCGGCGTTGCCAATCAGGTGGCAACCGGCGTGGATTCCCTGCGCCATGTGCTGGTGGACGTGGTGCGGCAGTCGCTGGCGAAGGTGTAGGGCTCGGTTTTCACCACAAAGACACAAAGAACATGAAGGCATCGTCAGGTGGTTGGCTCGCTGCCACTTGGTAATTCCTCTTGGTGTTCTTTGTGGTGAAACTATCCTTGATCCACAAAAAAAGCGCGGAAGGTTCCCCCTCCGCGCTTTTTGTCATTTCAAACCTTACAGCCGGGGTAGGGTCACGCCCTTCTGGCCCTGGTACTTGCCCGAACGGTCGCGGTACGAGGTTTCGCATTCGCTGTGGCCGTGCAGGAAGATGAACTGGCAGGCGCCCTCATTGGCGTAGATCTTGGCCGGCAGCGGCGTGGTGTTGGAAAATTCCAGGGTCACGTGGCCTTCCCATTCGGGCTCCAGCGGGGTCACGTTGACGATAATGCCGCAGCGGGCATAGGTGGACTTGCCCAGGCAGATCACCAGGGTGTCGCGCGGGATGCGGAAGTATTCCACCGTGCGGGCCAGGGCGAAGGAATTGGGCGGGATGACGCAGACGTCGGTCTCGCGGTCCACGAAGCTTTGGTCCGAGAATTCCTTGGGATCGACCACCGCCGAATTCACATTGGTGAAGATCTTGAATTCCGGGGCGACCCGCGCGTCATAGCCGTAGGACGACAGCCCGTAGGAGATCACACCCTCGCGCTGAAGCTTTTCGGTGAACGGCTCGATCATGCCGTGCTTCAAAGCCATTTCGCGGATCCAGGTATCGGGCATGACGGACATAGCGGGTGCTCCAAGGGGTCACGGCCCGTTGTAACGTGGCTGGCTGTGGGGTGCAAGCGTGCGGGCGCCCTTACGCTTCCTTGGGCTTATCATCCGCCGGGACCGGCGCTTCATCCTCCGCACGGCCACGGGCCTGGGCTTTACGGCGCGACAGATTGGCGCGCAAAGCCTCGGCCTCGCGCTTGCGGCGCAGTTCGGCCTCGCGGTTGCCTTTGTCGGAAAACTGGGGGAGCGTCTTGTCTGTAGCCATGGCCGTATTGTGGACGGATTTCCCCGCAGGTCAATATTGCGCGGTGCGCTTCATAAAGCGACTTGACGATGGGAAAAGGGCTGTGGCATAAAGCGCGCCTCGTCACGGGGCGCTTTGCGCGTCGTATGAGCATGCTGCCGTAGCTCAGTTGGTAGAGCATACCCTTGGTAAGGGTAAGGTCGAAGGTTCGATTCCTTTCGGCAGCACCATTTTCTCCCTGAGAAATCAAAGCGTTGCAGAAGGCCACCTCACGGTGGCTTTTTCCATTTCCGGCATCAGGTAGCAGATAGGTAACAGGCGACAGCGTATTTGGGCGCTTGGGGTGCCTTCGGCTTTGGATGCATAGCAAGTCAGCATCTTCCCCAACGATGCAGCCTCACCCGCTTGAGCTGCGCTATTCCAGCGCGCCCCCTACGCGCCCCCCGCACCGGCAGCCAAATGCCTACGGCGCGGAGTGCGCCACATGTTTCCCCTAATCTCATCCTCTACTCCTTTGCTGCACCCGCACTCAGCAGGCTGTGCGACTTGACGGCAATCGTCACACTCTGCACACACAGGCGCACACGCTATAGTACATATGCCACAATGACTGACGCGGATTGGCATTAATCCAAAGGCATATGACTAATGAAGGGCGCGGTTGAACAAGGGCGACACCGCATTGAACTTGGCTCCAGAGGCTGCACCGTTTCCGCCCCCGCCACCGGATAGCGCGTTGCTGTCGCTGATAACGGTCGCAGGCTTGTTTGATATCACAATCGACCCTGCGGAAGTGCGCCACGCACTGGGCAATCCCACGACGCCTTTGACGCTTGAGGATGTGGCCGCGGCGGCGGGCCGGGTGGCGGCCCCCATACTGCGCGTGGTTCAGGTATGGCAGGACTTCCAGCAGACCCGCGTATCCATCGCCCGTCTGGCGGAAATTATGGATTGCCCAAGCGAGGGTGACTGCGTCATGCGCGCCAGCCCCCTGCCCATCACCGGCGGCATCGTCTTCGACCATGTCACTTTCCGCTATACCCCCGGCGGGCCAGAGGTGCTGTCGGACCTGAATTTCACCATCGAACCCGGCGAGGTGCTGGGGCTGGTGGGCGCACGGTGGTGGTCATCGCCCACCGCCTGTCCACTTTGCGCTTCGCCGACCGCATATTGACCCTGGAAAGGGGGCGGCTGATCGAGCAGGGCAGCCACGCGGACCTGCTGCGCCAGGGCGGGCGCTATGCCCGTCTGCACGCCATCCAGACGGAGGTCCACATTGCCGAATGATGCCGCTGCAAACGTTGTCCGCCCTGCCGGGCTGGAGGCTCAGTTGCTGTCCGCTGCCCGCTCGGTGGTTCTGGTCGAACCCTCGCAGGTGGGGCGCGCGATCCTGCTGGGCGTTTGCGGTTTCGCCGTCGCCGCCTTGATTTGGGCGTCCATCGGCACCGTGGATGTGGTCGCGGTAGCCCAGGGCAAGGTCATTGCCGGAGGGCGGTCGAAGCTGATCCAGCCCATGGCTGCCGGCGTGGTGCGTGCGGTGCATGTGCGCGACGGCCAAGCGGTGAAGGCGGGCGATCTGCTGGTGGAACTGGACCCCACCGAGGCCGCCGCCGAATACCGCCAGACCCATGAGGCGCTTGCCGGCGTATCCCTGGATCTGGCACGGCTGACCGCCCTGCTGACCGATGCGCGGCACCCTGAAAAGGTGTTCCGGCAGCCCTCGGATGCGGACCCTGTCATGGTCGAGGCGCAACGGCGGTTGATGGACAGCCGCGCCCGCGAGATCGCCACCCAATTGTCAGGCGCCGAGGCCGATCTGATGCGGCGCCGCGCCGAGGCGGCTTCGGTCAAAGGTCAGTTGGCGAAGATCGACGAGATGCTGCCTTTGGCCCGTGGCCGTTCGGAGGCACGGCGCGAGTTGGCCGAGAAGGGCTACGGCTCGCGCATGGCATGGATGGATGCGCAACAGCAGCTTTTGGATCAAGAGCAGCAGCAAACCGTGCTGATCGGTCGCAAATTCGAGATAGAGGCCGGCATCGCCGCTGCCGAAAGCCAGTTACGCCGTACCTCCGCCGAGATCGAGCGCAGTCTGCGCGATGAACTGGCCGAAGCCGAACGCAAGGTGGAGTCCCTGACCCAAGAGGTCACCAAGGCCGGACAAAAGCTGGGCCTGCAAACCTTGCGTGCCCCGGTGGGCGGCGTGGTGACGCAGGCGCAGACCTTGGCGGTGGTTGTTCCCGCCGATTCCGGGCTGGAGGTCGAGGCCATGGTGCTGAACAAGGACATCGGCTTTCTTCAGCCCGGCCAGCGGGCGGTAGTCAAGGTCGAGACCTTCAACTTCACCCGCTATGGCAGCCTTGAAGGCAAGCTTGCCTCGGTTTCCCGCGACGCGGTCGAGGATAAGACCATGGGTCTGGCCTATCCCATCCGCGTCGATCTGGGGCGCACCAGCCTGATGGTGGACGGGCGCGACGGGAAGGTCGTCGGCATGGCTATCGTGGCCCTGGGCGAGCACTTCTTCTCGCCGGCCCTGACCGCCACGGCGCAGCTGATCTATGTGGTGCCCGAGGCCCGTGGCGGAGCGGCGGCAGTCAAACTGCTCCGCGCCCTGCGCCGCTGGGCTGCCCAGGCCGGTGCCGAAGACCTGCATATCAATGTGACGACCGGCATCCACCCCGACCGCATCGACCGCTTCCTGCGCCGGATGGGGTTCAAGCAGACGGGGGGGAATTACGTGCTGGAGGGGGTGCGGGGATGATGGGGGAGAATGAGGAAAAACAGCAGCACGCGTGGCACAACTTATACCAAGTCCCATTGATCCTCACCCATGCGCCCATTGGCGCAGCCCGATGGACATGATGGTCCAAGGCTGATCGACAAGCTTGTTCCAGGCGTAGCAACAGTGGTCCACGATGTTGTCGTATGACGTGAAGACCCGGT
>JACMKT010000001.1 GCA_014380005.1 Rhodospirillales bacterium | reverse complement strand
CACCTTGTCCCTGCGCTTTACCACCGTCGAAATCGCACGCCCGGCGGACCGCAAACGCCACGCCGAACTGGCCGCTTTGCCGCACACGGTCAGCCTGAGCCTGATCGACGCGCGCGAACTCGATCCCCCCGAAGGCTTGCCGGCAGCCCACTGGCGCCTGCTCACCAGCCATGCCGTCACCACCTGCGCCGATGCCGCCCGGATGATCGGATTCTATCGCCAGCGCTGGACCATCGAACAGGTGTTTCGGACCTTAAAAAGCAAGGGCTTCGACATCGAAGCCGTACGCGTCGCCGAATCCGACCCCTTCGAAAAGCTGATCGCCGCCGCCCTCGTCGCCGCAATCACCGTGATGCAATTGACCCGCGAACGCGACGGCGTCGCCAAACGCCCGCTGGAAGACGCCTTCGACCCCGACGACCAGCCGCTGTTGGAAAAAGTTAGCGCCAGCCTGGAAGGCAAAACGCAAAAGCAGAAAAATCCTCACCCCAAGGGCTCGCTCGCCTTCGCTACCTGGGTGTTTGCCCGCCTGGGCGGCTGGAACGGGTACTACGGAAAACCTGGGCCGATCGTCATCTACAACGGCCTCATCCGCTATCAATCCATCCGTGTCGGCTTTGCCCTACGAGATGTGTGAATCTCGTAGGGTCAAGCCCGCGCATGACGAGCTTTGGGCATTAACGGCTCAGCTCAGCGCCGCTTCCGCCTCGCCCTCGCGGGCGATGTCGATCAGGCGCAGCAGGACGTCGGGTTCCTGGGCGCCGGCCACGGCGTATAGGCCTTCCAGGACCAGACAGGGGACGCCGTTGACGCCCATGCGGTGGGCGCGGGCGTTGTCGTTCATGACCACGGCGATATCTGCGTCGGAATCCAGGTAGTTTTCCAGATCACGCACCGGCAGGCCCATGGCAGCGCCGATGGCCGACAGATCGGCGATGGAGCCGATGTCGTAGCCTTCGCAGAAATAGCCGTGATACAGGGCTTCCACCGTATCGGCCTCGCGCCCGATGGAGGTGGCGAAGCGGATCATGCGGTGGGAATTCAGGGTATTGGGGGCACGGGTGATGCGGTCGAAGGCGAATTGAATGCCCTCGGCCTCGCCGGCGGCGGCGACCGCGCTATGGACCCGTTGAACCCGCGCCGGGCCGCCGAATTTGCGGTCCAGATAGGCGTGACGATCGATGCCGTCCAGCGGGATGTCCGGGTTCAGTAGGAAGGGACGCCAGCGGATATCCACGCGCGCGCCGGGGCGCTGGGCCAGGGCGCGTTCGAAACGCCGCTTTCCCACGTAGCACCACGGGCAGACCGTGTCGAAGATGAATTCGATTTTCACGCGGCGAACTCTATCATCCGAACGCTAAAGAACAATTTCAGTCGAGATTTTTCCGGGCCCGCGCCAGCAGCGAATCCATGTCGTCATCGCTGCGGGAATCCGTACAGCCCACCTGAACCCACACCTTGACCGGCTGATAAACCTCGCGCACGGCGAAATCCGTATAGGCCAGCACGCCGGCGATGCGGTGCATCACCACTTCCGCTTCGGCCAAGGGGGTATCGGGCAAAACCACGCAGAATTCGGCCGGCCCATAAGCGGCGGTCAGATCCTCGGCGCGCAGCAGGCCGGTGATCCACTGGCCGACCTGCTGGGTCAGGTGCAGCGCCGCGTCATCGCCGAACTGACGGCGCACGCCGTCCACATTGGGCGAGGCGAAGAACACCACCGCCAGATGGCGATCCTGGCTCTTGGCCGCCTCCAGCCGGTTGGCGAGGAAGGCATCCAGGAAAGCGCGGCTATAGACGCCGGTTTCCTCATCACGGGCGGCACCTTGCAGGCTGTCATTCAGGGCACCGCGGATGGTCCAGCGCAATTGCTGGCGGCGCACCAGGGTCAGCATGACCGAGCGCAGCACCACCGCATCCACCGGGCGCGGCAGTACGCGGGTGGCACCACGGCGATAGGCCTCTACCGCATCGGCGCCGCTCAGAACCACCATGGGCAGGTTGAACAAACGCGGGTTGTTGCGGACCTGGGAGCAGAAGCCCAACAGCCCCTCGGGCTCGTCATCGAAGGCGATCAGGGCGGCATCGAAGTTGCGCTGAGTCAGCAGCCCCTCGGCCTCGTACAGATTGTCCGACAGGGTGATGTCGCAGAAATCGGCCAGTATGGCCTGGGCGCGGGCGGCCTCGTCGCCGATCAGCAAGATGGCCGGCAAGGCGTTTTCCGGCGCGCCGACGCGATCACGGGCGACCACACAGAAGCCCTGGGCAGCTTCAGCCCGGTAGCGCAGTTCCGCATGCATGGTCGCCAGACGCACCAGCGGGCGCATGCGGGCGAACAACTCGTCATCGTCGCATTGGATGGCGATGACGTCGTCAACACCGGCTTCGAGGGCACGGGCACAGAGGTCAGGGGTGACCGTCTCGGCAATGACGATCACGGGGATGTCGCAACTGGCCGGATCGGTCTTGAGCGCCGCGCTGAAGGAAATCGGATCGGGTGATACCGCCAGAACTAGATCGGGGTGCTCCTGCCGGGCGTGGCTCAGCCCATGGGCGGCGTCGCGCGCCACCACGGCGTGATAGTTGCCCAGTCCCAGGCGCTGTACCAGGGCGTCGGCGTGGCCGGAATTGTCATCGACGATCAGGACGTTGGCGAGCCGAATCATGTGCAGTCCACTCGTAAGAACTTACCGGAAGGGACCAAGGATAATACGGATTCCACCTGACCATAAGGGGGAAGTGGATTTCGCGGCCATTTGCCCGGCGAACCGGTGGGTGTGCCTTGCGTTTATGGGGCAGGGCAGGCGGGCGGGTGACAGAATTGCGTGGGATCATCAAGACGCTCAACGGGCCTTCCTTCCGCAAGGTGGCCGCCGGGATATTCAGTGTGGCGGTGTTCCTGCTGGCGCTGTGGGTGCTGCACCGCACCTTGGGACGCTTCGACATCCACCAAGTGGTCGCCACCGCCAAGGGCTATCCCGCCGGCACCTTGGTGGCAGCATTGCTGCTGGCGTTGGGCAGCTATTTGGCCTTGGGCGGCTTTGATTGGCTGGGGCTGCATCATGTGGGGCGGCCCGTCCCGGCAGGCTGGACCATGTTGATCTCGTTCGTCAGCCACGCGGTCAGCCACAATGCTGGCTTTGCCGTGCTGACCGGCGGTTCTGTCCGGCTGCGCATGTATTCCACCTTCGGTCTGGGCATGGCCGAGGTTGGCGGCGTCATCGCTTTCGCCGGCCTGTCCTTCGCCCTAGGCGTGGCCGCGCTGGCCTCCATCGCCTTCATCGCCGAGGGCTCGCGCGTGGCGCCGCTGCTGCGCCTGCCGGTCGGGCTGATCACCGGCCTGGGAATCCTGCTGGCGGCCATCTTGGTGCTGTACTTCGCCTGGACGGCATTGGCGAAACGATCCGTGGCTGTGGGCATGTGGCGGCTGGCGACGCCGTCGGTGCCCTTGGCCATCGGGCAAATCCTGGTGGCCGCCGCCGATCTGGGCTTGGTGGCGGGGACGCTTTACCTGCTGCTGCCGCTCAGTGGCACCGGCCTCAGCTATCCCGCCTTCATCGGCATCTATGTGGTTTCCACCATCGCCGGCACCATCAGCCATGTGCCCGGCGGATTGGGCGTGTTCGAAGGCGCCTTGGTGCTGCTGTTGCCGGGCATTCCGGCAGAATCCATCCTGGCGGCGCTGCTGGTGTTCCGCGTGTTCTACAATCTGCTGCCGCTGGTGCTGGCGGCCCTGGTGCTGGCGGTGTTCGAATTGGTTCAGCGCCGCCGCCATGCCCCCGAGCAGGAATGGGTCGCGGGCCTGGGTCCGGCCCTGGCCGCCCTGCTGGTGTTCGGCTGCGGCGCCGTCCTGCTGGTCACCGGCGCGGTGTCGCCGCCCGCCGGTTTGCCCGATTGGCTGGCCGAGCCCGCCCATCTGCTGTCGGGCGCGGTGGCGGCCATTCTGCTGGTGCTGTCCTGGGCGCTGCTGCGCCAAGCCGATTGGAGTCACCGCCTCGCCATGCCCGCCCTTGGCCTGGGGGCCGTGCTGGCGCTCATGCGCGGACCGGATTGGCTGACGGCGGCATTTCTGGCGGGCTCTGCCGCTGTTCTGGCTGCTGCCGGGCCGCTGTTCCGTAGGGGCGAGGAACATTGGGACACCTTGCCGCTGGGCTGGCTGGGCGCGGCGGGGGCGGTGGTGGCCGGGGCGGCGTGGCTGACCTGGCATGGCGACACCCAGGCCCTGCACGTGCTGTCCTTCGCCACCGATGACGAGGGCGCGCGGGCCATGCGGTCAAATCTGATGGCGGTGCTGGCGTTGGCGACCGCCGCGTGGGAGGCCCGTCCGGCCACCGTGAAAACACGTTCGGAACCACCCGGACGGTGGGGTGTTGGACCCAAGTGAGACCACGTGCGGAGGACTGCCATGGCTACCGATCAAATTCGCCGATCCACACGCGATTGGGTGTATGGGGCCGAAGCCGCTCCGCCCGAATTGGCCAAGGCCATGACGGACGAGCAGGCGCACCGGCTGAAGGCGCTGTGCTGGCAACGGGGCGAGCGCTTCGACACCAGCCTGACCGAAGACGAAGCGGAACGCCGTATTGCCGAACTGGAAGCGCGCGGCTGACTACGCCTTGGCCCGGTTGGGCGCGCGCGGGGCGAAATCGGCAGGTTTGGCGCGGGTCGGTCCCTTGTGCTGGACACCGCCGGTCATCATGATGTTTTCCATCAGACGTTGAGCGGCTGCGCGGAAATCCGGATCGGCGCCCAGGGTGCAGGCTTTGGAGAAATAGCGCCGTCCTTCGCCCAATTTCTGTGCGCGCATGACCATTTGCTCGTCTGCGGCCATGCGCAGGGCGGCGTGCAGGGCCTTATCGGCGGCGCGCATATTGGCGTTGCATTCGTAAAGCCGCGCCCGTTCCAGGACCTTGTGCTTGAAGTCGTAGGGCAGGCGCTTGTCCTGTCCGCAACGGTCCTTCAGCATTTTATTGATCCGTTCGGCGTCGTCCGGCGTCGCCTCGTGCATCCTTTTCAGTTCGTCGCGACAGCTCTGCATGGCGCGCTCGACCGCGATGCGTTCGGCCTCCTGCTTCTGCGCCAGACTGTCATTACTGGTATGCCCAAACATGATCGGCCTCCCCCAAGAGTAGCCTCGATCTAAGCATAGCTTAACAAACTGTGCGTAGCCAAGTATTCATTATGGAATGGGGCAAATGTGTCATCTGGCAGTGCAGCATTAACCACACCTAAGGTCCTTGGTTTTTATTGAATTTTTACCGTTTAAATAATCGATTGCGTTGTCTTGCCGATAATCCCGGGACCGCACTACAGCACTGACGGACAGGCTGTCTCGCCCTTGACCCAGCGCTCCACAAAGGGTCCAACCCGTTCGTTCACCAGCATGGAAGCCGAGCGGAACAGCGCCACCCGCGACCCTTGCGGCGCCGGCTTGATCTCCATCTGGATCAGGATGGCGGCATCGAAAGTGCCCAATTGAAAGGCGGTGATGATGAACCCGTCACCATCGGGATGGGGCTCTTTGTGAACGAAGGTGCGCAGCAGATTGATGCGCTTGCCGTCGAAACACCGCTTGGCCGCAAGGAAAATGGAATTGCTCACCGCCTCGGGCTCGCCAGGAAAGGTGTAGTCGCCGCGTTCCCAAGGAGTCCGCCGCAACTCGCTCTCGCTTTGCGAACCACAGGCCGTGAGAAGAAGGATAACCAAGAAGACGTAGCCACGCATATGGTTCTCCCAAGGCAAGCTGCCCCCATAGGGTAGGCGAGGCTGTGGCCTTAGGACAAGGGACGTTGCTAATGGCGGATGGGGTGGGATTCGAACCCACGGAGAGTTGCCCCTCGCCGGTTTTCAAGACCGGTGCCTTAAACCGCTCGGCCACCCATCCAGCTTGGGGAACCCATGATGGCCGAGGCCGGAGGGATCCACGCAGTGCCGATTTGGACGCGGTCACGCTTGATAGCGTGTTTGACGGCGGT